>NZ_CP021023.1:2700000-3000000 GCF_002117005.1 Sedimentisphaera salicampi | reverse complement strand
TAACCGGCTCAAAAATGTGAATTTTAAGATCTCCTATATAATCGCCTTCCGCAAGGTCTTTCCATATACCATCAAAATATTGAATTTTGTGCGAAAGCACCCTATCACGGAATTCTTTTAATCGGACGGATGAAACTACAAAGGGCTCAAAGAATGAAAGCTCAAGCCAAGAACCGTTCACATCGCCCTGTTTACTGTTCCATCTTGTATTCGCATCGCCATCGGCTGCCAAGTCAGCACTGTAATAATCGCCCCATTCGCTTGAAGCTGCTGCGTTAGAGTTCAAGCTCAAATTTACAGGTTCGTTTTCAGTACAAGGCGGCTCATTCGTAAAAGCAAAAGCATCAATAACCACAGCATTTCCGCTGCTCTGTGTATTCTTCTCGCCGGTAGTCAAAATTCTAACGGTATGTTCTCCTGAAGACATCTCAGGCGTTTCGTAAAGCAGTGTGCTGAGCTGTCTTTCCTCACTGAAACAGTCGACTAAAGCATCTTTTTCTTCATTGATATAGACTTCAAAAAAACCTGCATCCTCCCTTAAAGAGCCATAAATCTTTGCTGCCCTGCCGTTGAAAGTAAATGTTGAGACAGCTCCTCCATCACGGGTGTAATGAGAATTTCCGCTAATAAAATCTTCATTGCTGTAGGTATACCAACCATTCCAGCTGATATCTTCAGATGTATTGTCTATTAGTTTCCATCTGCCGGTATTTTTGATTTGTATATTATCAAATTGATTCATATCGAAACTGGAGCCTAAACAAGGCTGGCCTTTATCTCTTGAATCATCCTCAATAGTAAAGAGTTTGCGGCCATCAAGATAACCGGCTAATTTGTTTTCAGCCACACGAATTTTGAGATTGTGCCAGATATCGCCGTTAAAGTCGGGAACTGTTCCGCTTACTAATACGCTGTCCTTTTCTAAAACATTGTCGAAACTAAGTTTCCATTTCCCGTTTTTATTCAATACAAGCGCATAGCCTGCGTGTTTCTGTGTATCGCCCTTCCGAACGGAAATATGCACAAATTCCTGCTCTACAAAGACATCCGAGGAAAACTCGTAGTTGCTCCACTGCATTTCACCGAAAAGCGTCATTGCAGCAGGGGGCTCTTCTCCAGTGTATATCCATGTGTAATCGCCCATTGCAGGGAGTATCTGCTGAAGTGAAATACCGTTTCTGCCTGCTTTTGAGGGAGCTGTTTCGAATGTACCCTGCATATCGGCAAGATAATCAGGGGTTTCCCCCTCAGCATACTGTTCGAAATCTTCAGAATAGGGGAAAGGGAAATCTTCATATTCAGGTATTGGATTTGACGGAGAGCCTTTAGTTTGTCCTGATGTAGTGGAAATCGTATAAATTGAATCAGGCTCGCAGGCAATCGAGAAGTTCCCTGAAGATACAGCAATATCATTCATACGAACAAATGAATTTCGTTTTTGCGTTCTCCAAACGCTGAGCTTATCGGCGCTGAATCCGGATATATCAAAATCAAGCTGCTCTGAGTTTTCTGAATAAACTACAACTGTAAAATCTTCCGCATCCGGCGATTTCAAAGCCGCATAATTGCCTTCACCGGAGAGCTTGCCGCACGCATCATTCATATATTCCCAGCCCAGTTCTGTAAACTGGGTGTAATGTGCTATTGCCCATATTGATGGTGAAATCTCATAATAGCCGCACCACGGGGTTTGGGTTTTTATCAAACCTGTATTAGTGCAGTGAACTCCCTCGTAAGCCCCATCCAGAGGCGGCCATATTAGCATCTGAGTAATCCGCCCATCGATGTAAATCTGATTCATTCTGCTCACTATGCCTCTGGCGCCGTGCCATGTGCCGTTGCCGGCGGAATCCTCGCTGTCCCAGAGGGTTTTGCCGGAATTTATTATAGATTCGCTCGGCATTCTGTCCTTCTGTATCGGCCGGTGAACGCCCACATAATCTATAACTTCATCGTAAGCTGGGTCGTCATCCAAATGGTTAAAAACATCCAGAGCGTGGTAACCTCCGTCAGGAGCGATAATCGGTAAGTCGTAACCGGCCTCAACCAAAGTTGGCTTAAGGGTGTTGGCAATCCAGTCCAGGTCTTTGGGGTATTCCATATTTTTTTCATTCTGAGGCGCACCTACAAAATCAAAGCTCAGTCCCCATTCATCTGCGGCAAGGTCTAAAAACGAGACATAATAGTCAGCGGTGTCCTGAGTTGGGCAGCAAAAGCAGCTTATACATTCCTCGCCATCGAGCCAGTATGGATATGCCCACGGCAGACAGCCGAGCATTATCTCAGGATTTCTGTTTCTAGCCTGCCTCATAAGCCACAGCTCATAGCCTCTGGATACTGGTGAATCAAGCTCATCTCGGGTAATTGCATGAGAAGGCTCTGCGCCTGATGTTGAGCTTGTGCTCCCGCCGATTTCGGCTTTGAATACCTGCAGAGATGCGCCGAATTTTGGCTTAAAGAGCAGATCAAGGACATCACTCTTATACGGCTCTTGGTAATCGTCAAAAAGCCTTGCGTTTCCGCCTGCTGATACAACCCCGATTCCGTCGTATCTCCTGCCGGCATCTGAAGAATCAAGAGTAATCTGAGTAGAAGCTGAGACAGAACCGATTAGAGCTGTAAGCAAAAGAGCGCAAATGAAGAAACTTGCAACAGAAGATTTAGTGAACACAAAATATTTCATTTATATAAAGCCTTAATTTATTTTAACCGATGAATACGTTTTCTTTACCTGGGCGGCCGTCGTCGTAATTCTCATTTTTGAGCGGCCTTTTTGCATCTACTTCAATAATCCACCTCTCGATCCGCAGCTCGAAATCTAACACCTTTTCCGGATATAGTCCAGCGCAGTTGTTAGTTTCAGAAAGATCAGCGTCAAGATTATAAAGCTCGCTGGGCTTGTGGGAATCATACCACCTGATCATCTTCCACTTTCCGCTGCGGATAACAGCAAACGGAGCAATTTCGCCTGTGTAGTCAGAGATGTAATGCGGGAAATACCAGAACAAATCTCTTTGCGGCAGTTGCTGCTGCTGTTTGAGCAGCGGGGTGATGTTTACCCCGTCAATATCAACTCCCGAAGGCAGATCAGCGCCCGCTAAATCGCATAATGTAGGCAGCACATCTATGCTGCATATTGGATATTCGCAAACCGAGCCGCGCTGTATAACGCCGTCCCATTTGAATATCCAAGGCTCCCGTATCCCTCCCTCATAGGGCCATCTTTTGCCTTCTCTCAATGGGGTATTGTCTGATACGGGCTGGTGGCCGCCGTTGTCTGATGTAAACACCACAAAAGTATTCTCTGAAATCCCCAGTTCATCAATTTTAGAGATAATATCACCAACCGAATCATCAACGCTTTTAATCATAGCAGCATATACATGGTCAAGGTGTTCCCAGCCTGAGGGCTTGGGCTTTGCCTTGAAATAATCTATATAGTCCTGTCTTGCCCGTATGGGGGTATGAACAGCGTGATGAGCTAAATGGAGAAAGAATGGTTTGCCTTTATCTCTGGAAGTACGCATCAGGGCTTCGGCTTCGTCTGTGAGCCTGTCTGTCAGGTACTCCCCTTCCTTCCTGTCAGGCAGAGAGTCGCAATCGTATGGATCAAAATAATCCCTGTGGCATTCGCCCATCATTTGAACTTCAAAGCCCTGCTTATCAGGAGTGTAAGGCTCTGAAGTACCTAAATGCCATTTGCCGAGGTGGTAAGTATCATAACCAGCCGGTGCGAGAATTTCAGCAATAGTTACCTCTTCCAGCTCAAGAAACTGGTATCTTTTAGGCGTTTTATACTCCATCGAAGCAGAGCTGATGTAGCCCTCGGGGTTTTCGGTAACATTCGGCCTGCTGATGAAATTTGTTACTCCCGTCCTCGCCGGATACCTGCCTGTCATAAGAGCCGCTCTTGTAGGAGAGCATAAAGCAGCTGCGGCATAGCCGTTATTGAATTCCATCCCAGATTGTTTTAACGCATCTATGTTGGGAGTTTCATAATAATCATGGGGGGCTTTATAGTCTACATCCGCCCAGCCAAGGTCGTCAATATGCATTAATACGATATTGGGCTTTGAAAGACCTTCCGCAGCGATTTCACTCAATGAAAGCTGGGGAGAAAGACATACTGCACCGAAAGCACCGATACACTTAAAGAACTCTCTTCGTTTCATTAATTTTCCTTTATTTCAAAAAGCGTTTGTTGAAGGCGAAAACAGAATAATCTAAAATATCAACCCTATTATCCCAGTTATAATCACTTGCATAGCAGCAAAGATCTGAATATAAATTCAAATCTCCAGAAGGAATGGCTTGGTCGTGAGAAAGCTCACTGAGCCACTCGGAGGCGAAAATACTTAATATGTTTCTGTCCGGAGTAAAATTTGAGCTGATCTCGGTATTCCCTGCAAGAATTTCCAACTCCTGCTCGATTTTAGAATCCGTTATTGCACCTGCGAAAATTTTGAATTCATCAACAGCCCCTTGAAACTGTGTAAACTGAGAATAATATGGCAGAAAATCATAATCCTCATTTTTCAGGTTTTCATAAGGCTCATCAGATTCTAATCTGCCGTTGATATACAGCTTTATTTTTTCTCCGTCTTTAATCAAAGTGAGCATATACCATCTCTCAGGCACCAATCTTGAACTGGTCTTTACGATATAATCCATATCATATATAAAACCCAGTTTGTAATCTTCAAGGATGTAAAGTCCGTGCTGGGTCTGTGTGCCGAGGCCAACCATCCTTGTCCATGAATCATTTTCAGAATCGATTTTCAGGAACATATTTAATGACCAGTTTTCGCCTTTGGCAAAAGATTTCTGGCCAAGGCTGCAAGAAAGCTCGTTTCTGTTGTCCTTTGTAAAGCTAAAGGCCTTCCCGCTTACTCCATCCTCAAGCTGTGGGGCTTGGGGAATATAAACTTCATTATTCAAAACCGAACTGTCCTGAGTGCTGTACAGTTCGCCGGACTGAGAGAAGCTGTTTAATCCTAAATTGAGCAGTTCAAGACTGCTGCTGAATGTTACGAAACTTCTCAAACTGCCCTGATGGACGCTGTCATTATCATCAATAATATCAATCCGCCAGTAATAACGATTCCCGGCGGAGAGAGGGTAATCCAAAGACTTGCTTTCATAACTGCCTCGAATCTTCTCAAGAGACTGTGCAGTCTGCCCGAAGTAAATATCGAATTTCGGTTCAAACAGATAACAGCCGGCAGTGTCCCATGTGAGATTTGCACCAGAAGGAAAGCCAACCTCTCCATCTTCGGGGCGGATGTTATATACAGCAGGCTCAGGCGAAACTACTTCTCCGGGATTTGCATAGATGTAATGTATTTCGCTGTTGCTGAGTTTCCTGTCATACACCTGCACATCATCAATATAACCATTGAAAAATCTGCTGCCGTTCCTGTTTACACCTATAGCTATTTGGTTGAAAATATTATCGCTCAGGGTCTTTGAACCGGCAAAAGTTCCGTTATAGTAAACTTTTGTTTCGCTCTCAGTTCCTGATACGGCAAGGTGTACCCATTGCTTTTGAGCTGAGCCCATTATTATTTCGCCGCTGCCGCTGATATAGCGGTAGTTCCCCGGGCTGCTTCCATCTACATCTATCTGAAAACCGTTAGAGGAAGCCCCGTAAGTGTTAAGCGGAGCACAGTATTGCTTTTGGGATAAGCTTGCGGCTTTCACCCAGAAACAAATTGTATATTCCTCAAACTCGGATGAAGAAAAATGATAAGAAGCAGACTCTGAACTCCCATCGAAAAGAAGGGAAGAACCCACGATACCTTCCGAAGAATTATCCTTGAAGGTTTGTCCGTAGAGATTTGCTTCTCGGCGGTTTCCGCTGGAATCAAAAGCTGCTTTCCCTGAATTCTGGTCGAGTTTCCAGTGGAGCCAAGGGGTTGAAGCCTGCGAAACGGCAAAAAATGAAACTGCAAATATGCCAATAAAAAGAAGAAGTTTTTTCAACATAGTCAATTCTTTCAGTGAAGATGTGCATAAATCTATATAAACATTGCGTGCAGAATTTCGGGGAAAATGGCCCCGCATAAAGCGGGGCCTTAAATAAACTGAAAACTAATCTACCTGAGGATATGTGTTATCCTCAAGCCAGTTTATGAGGAGTACATATAAATCGTTTTGGTCAACTAAGCAGTCCGGCTCACCTTCGGGCCCGGTAACATCGTACTGCTGAGCATAATCTAAAATGCAGAGCGTCTTTGGCGAAGCTGCATACTCATTGTAGAGATCGAGGGCGCCTTCAGCACCTATATCATAGTTATAAACCTTGATCTCATCAAGATATCCGCCCAGTTCGTTTTCTTTACCGCTTTCATTACGCTGGCCAATCATCACATTTGTGATGTTATCTGTAACTTCCAAATCACCAGTATTTTCGAGGTCGAGCTCTCCGTCAACATAGAGCCTCACGGTGTCCTCGCCGTCAAATGTACCTACGACGTGGTGCCACTGACCGTCCGCAATATCTATTTCAGAGTTAAGCGCGCCCGTTGCCCTGAACCCGAATAGAGGAGCGTGGTAATCTTTATGGGTTGCAAATTCCCAGCCGTTTGAATTTCCAGTGCTCTTTGAAATAACCGTTTCCCAATCAGTGTTTGGGCTGTCATATTTTTGCCAGAAACTGACAGTTAGCCCTAAATTATAGTTATTGAAAGCATCGCTGCTTCCCGGGATTTCGATAGATTCATTAAGGTCGTTGGTAAACTGGCAGCAGTCTCCGTCAATGCCTCCGCCTGAAACGAAATTAGTAGTTGCGGCGGTGCCGTCCCATCCGTTTGGACTTGAATCCTCAAGATTGCTGTCGAGCTTCCAGTTAGCCATAAGCCTTGGAACTTCAAGCATAGCCGTATCAGAGGTGATTGAAAAATCGCTGCCGCTCACTACGCAGTAGTAGTATTCTCCGGCATCTGAGATCTGAACATTTGATAAGGTAAGCTCTGAGCTTCCAGACTCTATGAATACGTCATTATCGCCCACAGTTTTATCAGGGGATGAGTACCATTCATAAGTAACCGGGCTTACAGGCTCGTTGAGCGAAACTGAAAATACAGCATCTCCGCCCTCTTCTGCCAGCACATCCTGAGGCTGCTGAGCAATCCATACTGCTTCGCCTTCAAAGAGCTTAACGTAATCTACCATCTGCCAGTTATTACCGCCATGGTTTCTTACAGCAGGAGCCAATTTATGCCCTGCGGTATGCATATAATCTACATCTGCAGCATCAAAAGACAGCTCATATATAACCCAGTCAGTTCCAGTGTTGAAGAAGTCTTGCTCAACAATTACAGAGTTTTCATCCTGATCCCTAAGCTGCAGTCCAACTCCGGCATCGGAAGAATCCTCATCCATCTTTACTCTGGCTATCATAGTGTAAACTTTGTCCGGCTGAATTGTAGGAAGAGTTACGCCTGAAACAGTTTCATTCTGGGTTATGCCGCATCCATCATTCCAGCCGTACATCAAATTGCTTACAACTGTTTCATACCCCGGCTTCCATGTATTTCCGTTCGGACAATAATGAACCCTATTAACTGAGTTAAAGCCTGTCCAACCGTCAGGAAAAATCAGCTCTCCGCGTATTTCTTCCCCTTGGTCAAAATTATTATTAACTAAATCCAATTCCACTGCAGGAACAGGAGCTGTTAAAACTGTTATAGCTATGATTATTGTTATAAGAGATTTCATAATCTTACACCTCAATATTATTTTTATATTCTAACTTCACAAACTCAGTCAACCGGATACAGTCCTGAAGACATCCAATCTGCGCTTAATGCTGCAAAATCAAGTATATCAACCTTGCAGTCCGGCTGGCCGTCTGGACCGGTTGTATCGAGAGCAGGTATATCATCTTCAATGCAGAATATCCTGTCTGGCTCGGTAACATCATTATAGATATCAACCACTTCATACGGTCCTTTGGCATAGTTGTATATTCTTACATCGTCCATTAACCCATAAAACGGAAGCCTCGGGCCATCGGAATACATATTCTCTGCACCAATAACTACAGGCACTTCGCCCTGAGGATTTTTAGCTGGAGCATCTTCAAGAACCACTGTTTCAGCGTCTTGAAGTCCGTCAACGTAAAGTTTCTGTTCCATCGTTTCAGGGTTGTATGCCGCTGTTACCATATGCCACTGCCCATCTGCTAAATCCGTGCTTCCTGTTGAAGCACTATTTCCTCTGAAGGAGAAAGTTGCCTGCTGAGAATCATTGATGCCCAGATACCAGCCGCTCCAGTCAATGTCTCTATCATCCTTCGCTGCTATTATCTGCCAATCGTCAGTATAGGAAGTATTTACCCATGCGCTTACTGTTAGGCCGCCCTGATAGTTGTTGAAATCGTCTTCGCTTCCCTCAATCACTACTCTGTTGGGCTCGGTCTGGGTGAATTCAATTGCGCTGCCGTCTAATCCGTTAGATGTAAATGCAGGAGAGTAAGGGGCGTATAAAGTTCCGTCGTATCCGTTGGGTGTATCATCATTAAGATTGTCTTCAAATTTCCAGTGGGCCATCTTTGTTTTCACGCCCAGAAGGGCCATCTCGGAAGTATCAGAAGCCGCAGTTTCTTCATTAGTTACTGTACAGTAAACTTTTTTCCCCGCATCACTCGAGGGAACATCAGTTAGAACAAGCGTTTCTGAGTCTGTACCTACGGGAGTATCATCTCCGACGATATCATCATCAGAAATATACCATTGATAATGGACTTGTGAATAGCTCGCTACACCAACACTGAATTCAGCGTCCGGCGCAGCTATATCATCAAGCGGCTGAACCATAACCTTCGGCTTATCGGGAACAACGCTCACATAATCCAGAGCGAGCCAGCACCACTGCCCCCACGGGTCTTCATAATCGCTCAAGGTAATAACTGTGAGCATAGAATTGCCTACGATCTCAGGATGATTTGAAGTATCAAGCTCTGTGCCAAAATCTTCCCAAGGATATACAGCATTAGGGTCCGGCCATTTGTTATCACCGCCATACTCAAACCACTTTTCGTCATCAACCACCATTATGCCGGTTGTCTGGTCTTTGAACCCAAGCTTCAATGCCTCGCATTTGCCGTCCCAGTTCTTGGCTCTTACCCTCATGCGGTAGATCGTGTCTTCCTCAAAAGTTCCCATATTCTGCCAGATTTTGAGGCCATTTGTCCAGCCAAATCGAAAATAATTCAGATCGCCTTCTGTTTCAAGATGATGATGCCATCTGTTATTGGAAGTATGCTCCCAGTCTTCGAGGCCATCATCAAATTGCCAGTTCTCCAGCAAATCTGCCCCTTTAGCCGCATAGATGCAGCCAAAACACATTAACACAATTAACATTTTTTTCATTGTAACACCTCTTTTAAAAGAATAAAAAACACTTAATTGAACACCAATTAAACAAAGCTCCTGCTTTTAAACACCAAAGCAAATATACATCAAAAGCACAAAAAGCCTAAGAGCCTTTAAATCAGCTTCCGTCTTACTATATATATACTATAAGTTACACAAAAACCAACGCAGATTCGTATAAAAATTCCGCAAATTTGCGCAATTTGTAGAATCATCCCTTTGATCCTGTCTAATATATTACATCTTCTCAGTTTTGGATTAGAAATTAAAAATTCAACTTCTCTGCCAGCAGGGATACTTACTAAATATCTGTTTAAGCCTTTCCTTTTTTGCATAATTGCTTTGCACCGCCCTTTTTGTTTATCCAGTAATCTCCCTTTCAATCTGCTCAAGGGTCTTCCCTTTAGTCTCAGGTACACACAGCTTTATAAAAACTGCTCCCAGAAAACAAATTGATGCATAAAGCCAGAAGGTTTTGTCAAAATCAAGGCTTGAAATCAAGCTTGGGAATGTCAGAGCAAGCAGGAAATTAGCTATCCACATAGCAAAAACTGCAATTGAAGTTGCAAGCCCTCGAATTTTGTTTGGAAATATTTCTGAAAGAAGAACCCAAGTTACTGGGCCGATACTTGAGGCGAAAAATGCTATTGAAAGCAGCACTAGACCAAGCACATGGATCCCTTGGCTGCCGATATTAAAACAAACCCCAAGGAGTGTATAGGATACTCCGAGAGTTACTGCACCTGCAAGTATAAGCTTCTTTCTTCCAAGCTTGTCTATCGAAACCATCGCTACAATTGTAAACAGGAAATTCGTTATACCTACAATAAGCAGATTAAAGAGCACGCCGCTGACATTATAGCCGGCTGCTTTGAAAATATCATGGGCATAGTTGAAAATTACATTAATCCCGCACCACTGTGAAAAAATCGCAATAAAAATCCCCACAACAACAATCTTTGCTACTTTAGGTTTAAGGATTTCGGCAAACTCATTTATATGATGCCCGCCTTTAAGTGAATCTTTGATATCAGCGAGATACATTTTGGAATAATCCTCACCCCCGATTCGCCTGAGAACATTTCCTGCTTCCTCTTCTCTCTCAACCTTACAAAGCCACCTTGGACTGTGGGGCACAAAGAGCATGCAAAAGAAAAACAGGAGCGCCCAGAACCCTTCAGCAAGAAACATCAAACGCCAGCCGGTTTGCCCGTTCCATGTGTCAAGCAAAGCCGCCCCGCTTACGTCTTCCGGGATTGGATGTGATTTCAGAATGAGATAATTTACCAGCTGGGCAAGAAGAATGCCAATAACGATGTTGAGCTGCTGCAGGGAAACAAACCTACCTCGTATAGATTCAGGCGAGAGCTCAGAGATATACATTGGAGAGATTGTGGAAGCCATCCCCATGCCAATACCTCCGATTATTCGGTATATTATAAATTGTAAGAATGAAGGTGCATATCCAGAACCAACTGCTGAAATCAAGAAAAGGATTGCAGCGATGGAAAGCATCATCTTTCTGCCGAACAAATCAGCAGGCTTGCCGACAAAAAACGCACCAACTATGCAGCCTACTATGCAGCTGCTAACTGCCCAGCCCTTAATAACCGGACTGCTGAGACCGAAGGTTAATTCGTAAAATTCCTTAGCTCCCCCGATTACAACAAGATCGTAACCGAAAAGCAGCCCGCCCAGAGCCGCTGCAAGCGATATGCCCAGAAGATAACTCTTACTGAGATTAGAATTTTTCTCTTCGCCCATTTTTTCTCCTTATTTCATTTTTTAGTAATGCAAGGCCCGGGAAGCACCCTGAATACATTTTTCTGTACCAGCCAGCAGCATTTTATTTAATAAATTTGAACCATAATTATATGGACGTGTTATCAATCGCTTTTGAACAGCCCATCGATCTGCTGCTTACCGACCTTGGTCTGCGGGTCGAATTCACTGCTTTTCATGTAATTCAGCAAACTATACCTGAACTGCCTTGCGACAATCCTGTTCTCAAGGTCATTTTCAATATCCATCGAACAGATAACAAGCTTGCCGTTACCGATTTTACACTCAGAAAGCACAGATAACTTCTTGTTCGTATTCCAGTCATTAACCAACTGAACTAGAGGACGATAATCTTTAGGCCAGTTATTTTCCATGCCCCACTGGTCAAGGATCATGGGCCTTGCGTCAATCAGCAGCTCATACCACTGCCAATTTGAATGAGAGTCTGTAGGAAAACTCTCGAAGAGCTTATGCTCTGGATTACACAATATTCCCATAGTCTGGGATTCACCCCCGCCTGTCCAAGGGCAGTTCCAGTAAATACTTGAGAAACACTGAGGCATCCCGCCGGCTACTTTGTTCCGTTCAGGAAGCAGAAGCACTTTTTTCCCTGCTTCAAGATGGTTAATTGTATTTTCATCAAAGTCTTTTGTTATCATTATATCACCAGCTGATGGCATATTCACATCATCAGGATAAACCCAGAAATCCCATGTATTTTTGTAATCGGTATTAGCCAGCTGCACTTCAAGGACATATTTGCCCGGGGTATAATCCGCCAAGCTCACTTCAAAATCACCTGCATTAAAGCCGTTTCCAATCGGTATATCCATCTTTGCAAGCCTTTCAGCTTGCAATTCTTTTCCTTCATCTGATTTGACCTTGCAAATAATGCTCATATTTTCATATTTTTCTCTTGCGAAGTTAGCTATCTCAATTCCGGCTTTGAAAGTTTCGCTCCTTTCCCATACCCTTTTTTCCATGCGTGCAAGCGGAACAGTAACATCACAGAACTGACGGAAGTCTTTTTCACTTACATATCCCTTGTTGTCCCAGAAGGCATCAATAACGCCAACTAATGCCGCTCCCTGCCCGGGAAAATCCTGAATGCCTAAAAGCTGAAATCCTGCAACCCCTTTTGTCCTCAGTGCCGCTTCAATTTCTTCCTTGAACTGCTTTACCTGCCACTTACCTGAAGCAGCGACAAAATCATCTGCCTGCTTAAGCATCCCCCTTTCTTTGAGCTGATCTCTGGCGATATCCAGATAAGCAGCATCAAACGAACCAGTGTATTTGTCAGCATCATCCAAGTCTGGATAACTGCACCGCTGGACAACTTCGTAGGTGATCAAAGGTTTGCTTCCAAAAGCCTGTACTGCCTTCTCATAGTCAACAACGGTCTGAGGAGGCATTGATGTGAAATATGTGCCGTCTGGTGTTGGGGGCCAACCGGCCTGATAACGAGTCCTATGGCCGTCATAATGTCGGGCAGCATAGTATTGATATTCTTCTTTTATCCGAGGCTTTATCAGCCAATTAGAATTCCCCGGCCCGCTGTAAAGCCTTCTGTCATCTCTTTTCCAATCTCTGAACATCTCCAGCATATCCTTGCCCGCCATCCAGCATTCCTGGCCGGGCGATAGAAGTATGAAGGAGGGATGATTGCCATACTGACTCATAGCACGGCGGGCTTCCCTTCGAAGGAAACGGTAAACCGATTCATCTTCGAATCTTGTCCAGAAAAACGAAACCTCAACATAAACCCCTTCAAGATCAGCTGCCTGAAATGCCGCATCAGGCGGGCACCACGAATGAAAACGGAGATGATTCATGCCCCATTTTTTGCTGATTTTCATAATCCTTCGCCAGGATTCAACATCTGTCGGCGGATAACCTGTTTTTGGGAAAATGCAACATTCTTCAATTCCCCGCAAAAATATTTTCCGGCCGTTGATCTCGATTCTTGTGCCCTCTGTTCCTACTTGACGCATCCCGAATGAAACTTCTTTTCTGCAGCTTCTTATCCTGTCATCGGAAGGAACAGCTTCAATGCTTAGTTTGTAAAGAGCGGGGTTAAATTCATTCCACAATTGAACTTCACCAGACATCGGATAAACCATATTAACGATAGTCTCACCTTCTCTTGCATTTATATTTGTTGTAACAGGTTCAGGTTTGTGCATTTTATCAGAATTGAAGCTTCGTGCATTTATCGTAACAGCCATTTCAACATCGTTGTAAGTCTCATTGTTCATTTTGAATTGCACTCTGGCAGTCTTATTTTTGACATTGGGATACACCTGCACATCTTCCAGCCATACCAGCGGCTCTGCTTTGAGAAAAATATTTCCGATAATACCGTTCCATGCGCTTTGTGTATGATCAGAAACGATGTGAGAATTATATCCAACTTTGTAAATCATTGAATTATCGATTCTGATGGTGAGCTTATGTTTTCCGGGGGAGACAAAATCTTTCAGATCATAAACATGAGAGCTTACCAAAGAATCATTTGTTCCTACTTTTACACCATCAATCCAGACATCACTTTTCCAGTGGCATCTTTCCAATGTCAATGTAACTCTCCTGCCTTGCCACTGCTCTGGAATGTTAATCTCTTTCTGATACCAAGCCGGCCCTACATAATGTTTTTCAGGCTGAAGCCAGTAAGGATACCTCAGGTTATCAGTCTGACGATATTCAGCATACATAGGGTGAGTAAACCAGCTTGGATATTTTGATTTAGCTTCCACTTGATCATAGCCCATCTCAGCATCAGTCATCGGCCCAACGCCGCTTGAATCAGCGATCCATCCAGTCTTCGCAGTTACATTATTGCCGTAGCCCTGCTCCTGCATACTGCCCGGCAAATTGATTTCATCAGGCAAATCATTTTTGAACCATTTTTCACTAACACCCACGTTTTCGCGGTCTATTTTAAAAGACCATTCGCCGCTGAGGTCAATTTGTTTTTTTTCTGCCCCAAAACTCACCTGAAGCAAAATTAAGAAAGTAAACGTAAAAAAAAGGCACGACTTGAAATTATTTGGCGACTTATTGAGTATCATAGAACAAATCCTTAATAGAGAAATTATTTTATACCTTTTACCCCTCTGCACTGATAAGCCATTTTAACAGGCAGAGTAATTACACCATAGACATCTAACTGTATCCCTTACCGTTGAAATATGTAGGGATTCAGCTTTACCATTTTTCCAGCTTTTTGATAATTGATTTCTGAACTTCCGGCTCACTTTCTCCAATACACAAGAAGATGCCTTTCGGAGACATTTTTTCAATAAATTCATCCAGTTCGTGAAGTTTGAGATCTACCATAACACCCTTGCCTGCGGCCTGAATTTTTTTGATAAAATCTAACCATTGCATTATGGGTTCATCTTCTCCGACTCCCTGTACCCATTGAATCCCGTTAATTTCAGGCATATCCAGTATCTTATCAATATGCCTTGCCACTCCGCTTCCATCAACATGAAATACATTATGGTCCATGTGTTTTATCTGCTCCAGAAGATAAGGCATCACAAATTTATCAAACTGTGCCGGCGACATCATAGTTGCAAAATCACAGCTGGGTACATGGAATTTGCCATAACTCGGGAGGCCAAGCCAAGTAACAGAAATATGTCCTTGGGATTTAAGCATTTTATCAAAATGATCGAAGATGTCGTAGAAGTCTCTAGATGCAATCTCCAAAAGCTCACTTACTTTATCTGGAGTATCAATCATATCGTAACACAACTGCTCCATGCCCCTCCATGCCAACACACAATCCATAGAAGGATGAAGATCAGTGTATCCCACAAGATACCTCCCGTGGCACTTTTCGACAGCACACTGAGTCATTTCTTCAATTTTCTTAAAATACTTATTGCTCTTGTCCAGTTTGAGCCCTATTATCTCGCTCCAATCCTCAACTATGGGATGGGACCAGGAAGTAACTTCGCCGTATGTCAGCTCGCCGCCATAAAATGCCGCATAGATATCTGGCCCGAGGTTAGGCCAGTAAATCGGAAATGTTTCACCGAGAAATTGGCTGCCCTCTATAGAATCAATAAAAGAATCAACCACTCTTTCGGTGTCAAACCAAATCTCTTTCCACTCCTGCGGAGTGTGGTTATCTTTTGATTCAACATTGTACTGAGCATTTGCTGCTGAAAACTGAACAGGCACTCGGTCTATAATTTCATTGTTATACCAAGCGTAAACCCTTTCCATCGCCTTTTCAAAATCATTTTTTGTGGTCAAAGTGATTTTATTACTATAATTTTCCATTGCAGTTCTTTTCTTGCTAACCTATGTTATTATTAGTCTAAACCTAAATTCGGCTAAAAGAGCCTTACTCATTTTCCAAAATGTAGAGCTTTGTCTCAGCCTGATCCAGTACTACCCTCAGCTTATTATCGCCTATCACGTACTTTGAATCCTGCCAAAACTCCTGAGCAGTAAATACATCCGGTAATTCAAAACTTTCGGGGATATTGAGAGTATTGTGCACCCATTTGTCAGATTTATGGTTTATCCCCTCTTCAAGATTGCCGGCTAAGATGCGATAGTGCCCGTCTTTGGTCTTCCAGCAGGACAGCTGCATTGGTCTGTATGGTTTTATCTGATCAACATAACACAGATCTGCTTCTTTGCTCATTTTATTTATTGCCCTTGCAGTGAGGCAATATGGTATAGGGCTTCCAAGGTCCTGGTCCAGTGAGCCGGCGTTACCGTATGGAATATTTGTTGCAAACTCCGGAGGATCCCAGAAAAGCAGGCTCTTTCCCTTTAAATTGTTGAGCACCAGTGCTGGGTTTTCCTGCTTAACCCAGTACAGAGTCTGAATCGGTTTGGTAAGTTTGTTCTTTGTAAAATAATGATACAGCGGAAAAGTATTGGGAAGGCCTTCAAAGATTCCTTTTACCTGCCCGTTTAAAGTAGCGATAAATTCAAGCTTGCCGGTAGTATTATAGTTGGTTTTGATACCTATAATTTCTGCGACATCTTTATCAAGACCGCCTGCAGGGCTTCCAAAAATCGCTGTGGGCTTGCCAGATTTGATAAGCTCAATTAGGTTTTCCTTCTCGGTGTCTTCCATGTGAACAGGGGTTTGGACGATAAACATATCACTTTCGACATCCTTGAGATATTCGAGCCTAGTGATTGACATAATTGGCACCGACCATTTCATAACAGCGCCGGCCTGTTCGTCGATCCATTCTTTTATCTTTATATTCGGTGAATTTTCATTCTGCCATTCCATGGCGCTTCTGTTGTAAACCAGAGTAGGCCCGTAAACTTCTTTCGTATTTCGAGCATCAATCAAAGCTGCATTTGTATGTTTTACAATGAAATCAACATCTTCCTCCGAGAGAAGCCTTTTCCCCTGATTGCACCAAGAGATATAACTTCCAGCGGGCATTTTCAAACCGCTTGGTGTTTTTACTGCAGCGTGAGAATACGCCCAGATGCCCCATCGAAGCCTGTCAGCGGCGGTGTGTATAATATCCCAAGACTCCCATGCATCAAACGTTTCTGTGAGGAAATAATGACGAACATCACTTTCAGCTAAAACGGCTGCGTGGCCGAGAATGTATCCAAGCTGATAAGTCCAGCCAAGGCGCTGCGCGTTCCACAAACTTGCCCACTCCGGAGGTCTTTGCCCTACCTCATTCCATGCACCTGCCCAGCTCTGGTCTATCCATGCATCAAGGTAACCTTCTTTCGCTATAGTTTCCAAGTCAAAACAGTTTACCCGCCAGTCTCCTACAGCGCTTGCGGCAGAAGAGTATCCGATGACAAGGGCCTCAGGGTTAGACTGTTTTGTGTGTCTTACCAGATCAGCTGTTGCCTGGCTCCACTGAGACACTTTTTTTGGCTCTTCTGGCGGGGTTCGGCCATAAGGGCCGTTTCTTACATAAATGCCGACACCCATGATGCTGTCACGAAGCACAATTGCATCGAGTCCTACTGTTTTTGAGAGGTCTCCCCACTGTTTGCCGAAAAATTCAACTAAAGGAGTACCCTCGGGAATTCCGTCAGGATAAGCTCCATATTCCCTCGGATCTTCTTTTAGTTTCGCTATAAGATTGGGGACTCCCCACTTAATACCGCGTTTCAGATAAGCATTTTCATGTGTCTTAGAGAAAGCAGATAACTCCCCATGATAAATGCTGCGCCAGCCAAGGGCAAGCATTCCAATCCTTATATCTTCAAGACCATATTTGTCTCGGCCAACCTTTTTCAGTATAGTTACAAGTTTTTTCAAGTCGCCGTAGGTCCAAGGAGCATAATTTACAACATTATAACCGTCCAGTGTCTCAAAACGATGTTTCCAAAGTTCCTTGCGCTGCTCAGTATTGCCGGTGAGCTGTCCTTCATCCTTAATAAACGGCCAGTGCTCCATATCTTTGGGCAAGGCGATTTTTTTATTGAGGCTGCCCTGCCACTCATATACAGTATCCATAAGCCAGCCGACATTAAGAATCACGCCCTTCCAGTTTTCAATATTTTCGAACATTGGGTAGTAACGGTCCCAGAACTGTTCAGCGCTGGCTTCCATATCATCGTAGTCAAACCAGTAAAGATCTATTTCAATCCAGCGGTCCGCAGCAATATCCTGGTCTAAGTCGGCTTTATAAACACCCGTGTTTCCACCAATAGCTGAATGAGAAAGAATAAATAAAATAATAACTAAACATAAAAATTTTATTTTTTGGATAAGCATCGTGCGGAGTCCTTTCATAAAAAAGATAAATATCAAATGATTATTTTATTGCAGACAGCTTTAAATCACTTGAATATTATACAAACCCTTTTTTGGGATAGATATCTACATATAAAATAAATTAACCTTGAATCAGCTTTCGTCTTACTATGTAAATACTATAAAACACACCAAAACCAACGCATATTTGTATAAAAATTCCGCAAATTTGTGCAAAAGAAGGAACAAAGAGCGTAAAATTAAGTGTTCTTTTATGAAAGACGGGATTTGAAGTCCTCGAAAGTGAACCTGCGCAGGAGATTTGGTTTGCCGTTTCGCAAGAGAACAATATATGCAGGAGTAGAGACCGCTTGTGCTAATTCTCTGATTTTTTCGGCCATAAAGGCCTTTCAGCAAATCTAATAAGTTTCGCCTGTATTACAAGCTTTTCCGGCGTTATATTTTCTCAAGCATACAGTTTTTGCTTCTCCGAATTCCATTCCCATGTTCGCTCTGCCTGCGTTTACGTGGATTTCATCCAAAAACTTGAACCATATTCCCTGCTGAAATACAAGCGTTTAGTTGCAAAAACAGTGGCTGAGTGTAAGATAGATTTATTGTTCTTAAACAGCAAAATGCACACAAAGCAGGTATTTTAATGACCGAATGGACGACCACTAAACTCTTGGACTGGGTAACCGATTATCTCGGCAAGGCTGGAGCTGATAATCCGCGCCTCAAATCAGAGATGCTTATTTCTGAAGTGCTGGGCAGAGAGAGGATAGAGCTTTATATAACACGTCCTGTGGCTCAAGACAAACTCTCAGAGCTTAGAGCCAAGATACGAAAGGCCGCTGAGGGGATGCCGGTGGAATACATCATAGGCAAAACCACTTTCTACAGCCTTGAAATAACCCTAAACGGCAAATGCCTCATCCCGAGGCCTGAAACAGAAGACCTCACAGAACGTGGGATCGAGTTTCTAAGGCAGCGCGGCGAAGGTGCGAGATTTCTTGATCTTGGCTGCGGGAGCGGGTGCATCACAGCGGCAATCCTCAAAAACTGCGATAAATGCAGCGGTGTGTGCGCTGATAAAAGCGATGGAGCTCTCAGCTGCGCTGGAGATAATTTGCAACGCCTCAAACTCGCTGAAAGGGCAAAGATAAAACAGTCTGATATGTTTGCAGGGCTGGAAGAGGGAGAAAAATACGATCTAATCATCTCCAATCCGCCTTACGTGTCTGAAAGTGAATATCAGCAGCTCAGCAGGTCTATAAGAGATTTTGAGCCGTCGGAGGCTCTGCTCGCAGGCGAAGAGGGACTGGACTACTACAGAATAATCTCGGAGGAAGCAGAAAAATTCATACTTCCCGATTCGCTTATTCTGCTTGAGATAGGCGGCACTCAGGGAGAAAAGATAAAGCCGATTTTTGAGCAGAAGGGCTATAATATCAGCATAGAAAACGACTTTGCGGGAAATCCCCGCATTGCCAGGATATATAAACAGTAATGCCATTTTACTGCGGAGCATAAAAATGCGGGTACTTGTAACTGCGGGAGGAACGAGGGAGTATATAGACCCTGTGAGGTATATAACAAACGCCAGCACAGGGAAGATGGGCTATGCAGCAGCTGCTGCAGCTGTAGAACGCGGACACAGCGTAAAGCTGATATCCGCCCCTACATCCATAGCTCACCCCAAAGGAGCAGAGCTTATCAGCATTGTAAGCGCTGAAGAGATGTTCGAAGCGGTTAAGAATGAGTTTGCCTCTTGCGACTGCCTTATAATGGCGGCGGCAGTATCAGACTACCGTCCCGAGAGGTATGCTGAAAAGAAAATCAAAAAGTCCAGCGAAGAAATTGAACTGACTTTCCATAAAACGCCCGATATCCTGCAGTGGGCAGGGGATAACAAAAACGGACAGATAATTGTGGGATTTGCCCTTGAAGACGAGAGCCTGCTGGAAAAGGCAGATGAAAAGATGCAGCGGAAAAAAATGGATATAATCGTTGCAAATTCACCCTCTGCAATATCGCAGGAATGCTCGCATATTTACATAAAACAGTCCGGCGGGGAATGGCTCAACAGGCCTGAGAGACACAAAAGCGAAACTGCTGTTGAAATAATTCGAATGGCGGATAGAATTCACTCTGAAAAAACTGGTGAAAGCACTTAAATTTTTAGACTCGGAGAATCAAAATGAAGAAAACCGTATTCTTAGCATTTCTGCTTACTTATTCAGCCGTTTTCGGCTTTGAGATAACAAGCTTTCAGCCTGATGAGAGGTTCAGGCTCTTCAACGACGGCTGGAAATTCAAAGAGAACGACAGCAGCCGGTATTATCAGAATAATTTAGACGATTCAGACTGGCGGGACGTTCAACTTCCGCACGATATGGGCGTTGAAAAGGAATTCAGCAAAGAAAATCCGAGCTGCCAGGCTTATCTGCCGGGCGGGGTCTGCTGGTATCGCAAGAGCTTTGAGCTTTCGCGCCAATGGCAGAACGAGAGCTTTAAGATACTTTTCAACGGTGCTTACTGCAACAGCAAGGTCTGGTGCAACGGAAAACTGCTGGGCGAAAGACCGAACGGCTTTATTTCGTTCGCATACGACATCACAGACTACCTCCAATTCGGGCGGGAGAATACGAATGTAATCGCCGTCAGAATAGACCACAGCGACTACGCAGACTGCCGGTGGTACACGGGAACAGGGATAAACCGAGATGTTTACCTCGTTAAGACAGACAAGGTGCATACCAAGCTCTGGGGGACTTATGTAACAACACCTGAGATAACTGATAAATATGCAGATGTTAAGGCGGAGGTGAAGCTGGTAAACAGCTCAGAGGAAACGCAGAAGGTTGGTGTTGAAAACCAGATTATAGATAAACGGGACGACGTACGCGCTAGAGAAAAACGTTTTGTTGATTTTGAGCCGGGCGAGAAAACATTAAATCTGAATTTGAGGCTGAAATCCCCCGAGCTCTGGAACACTAAATATCCGAAGATGTATGCCTTAAAAACAATCGTAACCCGCGGAGAAGAGGTGGTGGATGAATATTACACGCCCTTCGGTGTTAGAGATTTCCGCTTCGACAGCAATGAAGGCTTCTTTCTCAACGGCGAACCGATGCTTATAAAAGGCGTCTGCCTGCACGACGGAGCAGGAGCTTTGGGCACAGCGGTTCCCAAGCCGGTTTGGCGAAGGAGGCTTCAAAAGCTCAAAGACGGCGGCTGCAACGCTATTCGGATGAGCCACAACCCCCACGACCCGCACCTCTACGACCTGTGCGATGAGATGGGGTTTCTCGTGATGAACGAGGCCTTTGATGAGTGGTATGAAGGCAAGCGCAAATGGGTTGACGGCTGGAATCAGACCAAATACGAACGCGAGGGCTACCACGAACATTACGAAGAATGGGCAGAGAAAGACCTTACCGATATGCTCCTTAGAGACAGAAACCACCCTTCAATAATCCTCTGGAGCATAGGAAATGAAATCGACTACCCCAACGACCCCTTCCCTCCGGGAGAGATGGATTTAATCCCTGAAGCCATAAAGCTCAGAGAAATAGTTAAAGACCACGACCTTACCCGCCCTGTTACAGCGGCCTGCGCAGGGCCGGAGGCGAACGTGTTTATGGATTATCTTGATGTTATCGGCTTCAACTATAAGGAAAAGCTTTACGAAGACGTGCATAAGAGGTATCCGTATAAGATCTTCACTGGCAGCGAGAACGGCAAAGGGCTTCAGCCTTGGCTGGCTGTTAAAAATAACGAATATATCTCCTCTCAATTCCTCTGGACAGGGATTGACTACCTCGGCGAGGCAGGAAAATGGTATAACGAGAACAACGGAACTCATTCACGAGGAGCCCGCTGCGGCCTGCTCGACCTTGCAGGCTTTGCAAAACCTGCCTACTACAGACAAAAGGCGTATTGGGAAGAAGATCCGTTTGTTCACCTTTACCAAAACGACGAAGGGCATATCGTGAGCTATTCGAACTGCGAGAATGTTGAGCTTTTCCAAGGGGAAAAGAGCCTCGGGAATTTTGAAGTGCCCGAATCAAAACGGATAATGATAAGAAATCCTGAAGGCGAAGATTTCCGGGCTATAGGAAAAAGGGCTAGGGTTGATGTGGCTCAGGCTGTTTACAATATCCCCGGAGAGCCTGCAAGGATAGTTCCCAATATAGTAGAGAAAAAGCTTGTCCTTGATGGAAGAAACGTGGTACACGTGGAAATATACGTTGTTGACGAGGATGGTTATCCTGTAGAAGATGCTGAGATTGAAATCGAGGCCTCAATTGAAGGCCCCGCTGAGATTATAGGCATTGAAAACGGGAATCAGGGCGATATAAGCCGCTACGGTAAAATGACCAAGAAGACGTTTAACGGCAAAATGCTGTACTACATCCGCGGCGGGGAAAGGCCGGGAGATGTTGAGCTTAATCTGAGTCCTGAGGGGATGGAAAGCATTTCTGTGCTGATAAATTCAGGTATGCCCGTTGACTCTGCGTACTGGTAATCAAAGCGTAGCGCTCAGCAAATATAAGGCTTCGCAGAGAAAAACTGCCTAAACACTTTATACTATATCACTGAGTAAGATGGGATCAATATCTTCAGCTGTACTTGTTTTGCTGTGAATCATTTTGCCGGTGAGTTCCGGGGGAGCGGGCGGCGATTCGGAATTCGCCAGGTGTTTGGCTGAGATATTTATGGAACACCTTGCACATCCTATCCGCCCCTGAAAAGCCGGCAGCCAGAGCAATATGAGATACAGGAAGTGTGGTGCTTCTGAGCATTTTCTTTGCACGCTCCACACGGCAGTAATTGATCTGTTTGCCTATAGAAGTTCCCAGCAGGGAATCGAATTTTCTTTCAAGAGTCCTGCGTGTTACGGGAAGATTAGCTGCCACATCATCCACGGACATATTCCTGTGGCTATGGCTCCAGATGTAGTGCATTGCTTCTGAGAGGAGCCGGTCTTTGAACACATTCTTATCCCCTCCAACTGTCCTGATGAATTCATCCGCCGGTGAAAACTCATCCTTATGGTCTATGCTGAAAGACAGTATCTCCATGGCCATGGCGGATAATCTGTAGGAATTCTGCATCTGCTGGCCGGCGAGAACTTCCCACATCCTCTCATAGATTTTCACAATCTCATCAGAGGTTTCTAAATGCAGAACGGAATTCCCCGGGGAGATATAATTGCGGTTTGCAAGCTTGTATAGGTATTCACCGTTGATGCTGATCCAGTTCTCCTTCCAGCCTGTGTCTCTCAGCGGCCTGTACCTATGCCACACCTCCGGAAACAAAATCAGCATTGTCCCGGGCACCACCTCGGCTTGACCTGCAGCTGAAGACTCAAAAACTCCCCTGCCCTGAGAGATAAAGACAATCTGATACTCAGGAAGTACCCTGCCAGACTCCCAATTGAAATTATAGAGGTCTGGATGGCCGCAGGGAGGATACGCCGAGCCAGCCGATATAGTTGCCTCACCTATGCCGGTAAGATAAATATCCCAGCTTATGGACTTATCATTAATAGGGAGGTAATGATACTGATTCTCTATCGAACCCATCTAACTGTGCTCCTTGCTTATTGTTCAGGTTAAATGCACATGTCTTATATACCCAAAAACAGATTATGGTCAAGCATACAATAGGCTTTAGCAAGGCGCAATCAGGCACGAACAACCTGTTCAGCAGCTCAGCATATCAACAGCAGCAGACTCAGGGCTTCTATCTAATCCTCTTTCCACATCCAAGGTGAAGCAGTTAAAAACCAAAGCACTGTTGCAATGAACATAACCGTTTTCATCTGCTCAAGTTCGATCCTCCCGGCAAAGAACATAACAGCCGGAACAATCAGCATAAAAAGCGAGCTGAAAGATATAATCTTTAGTATTACAGTCATTACTCAGCCTCCTTTGAGGTTGAAGGGATATATGCGTTTCTTTGATACACTTTGCTTAATAGGATATACAATCCCGCAGCAATAAACCAGCCCGGGAGGCCAACGAAGAATATCTGAATATTTGCAAATTTCACCAGAACAAGGCAGATTGCAACTGCGGCAAACCACGTTATGCCGGCGGCCATATTGAAGCTTTTCCTGCACAGCTGGGCAAAATTCCTCTTCAGCCCGAGCTTTTTCATCCACCAGAAATCAACAAATATAACCGCGCCCATAGGCATCAGTATCAAGCCGTAGAGAGCAACGAAATCAAGCAGTTTCATAGCGATTGCAGGAAACAAACCTGCTGCTGTTGCGAGCAGGCCTGTGGCAAAAGTAACCTTGAAACGCGAAGCCTTCGGCATTACAGCCTGAAAAGCAAGGCCTGCGCGATAGATTGTGGGATTTGCTGTTGTCCAGCCTGCTATAATCACGCATATAATGCCCGCAAGCCCTGCTGCCCTGTATGCCATCGGGCCCGGGAGAACATCAGTATTTGAAGGGTCGAGGTGGAGCTGATATGCGTAGAGGGCGGAGGCGGATATCCATGCCATAAAGTGCCCGATATACATACCCGAAGCTGAGGCCGCTGCGTACCATGGCTTTTTGGCGTATCTGAGTACGGACAAATCGCTCATACCAATGTGCATAGCCATATTGCAGAACCATGCGAAAAATGTTACATGCCAGAATGTAAACTTAACCTGTCCGGGCAGAGGCTCACCGCCCTTCCAGATACGGGTTTCAGCAAGTTGCCAGAAATCAGCAAAGGAGCTTATTTCTGCCCCGGTTACATTGATGAACTGCTTTATGCCGATAATCCCGAATGCAGCAAACACCAGCACCATCCAAGGGGCTGAGATGTTTGCAAATTTGGCAACCTGCTTATATCCGAAAGCAGCCACGAGGGAGATCAAAATCCCAACTGCAAGCACAGCAGCCACCCAGCCGGCACTGTTTGGATATATATCGTTTAGCCCGGGCATTGGAAACTTGAACCACACACCAATAGCTGTGGCTGATACTGTAATCATTGCACCAGCGAGAAAGCAGAACATTATTCCGTTAGCGAGATTGTAAATCGTAACGAGCTTTCTGCCGCATATCTTCTCGAGCTGGTAGTACAGGGTTAGCCTGGATCTTGTGGCGATAAGAGCGCACAGGAAGATCCAGCTCAAAACTGCGAGCAAATTCCCCACAATCAGCCCCAAAACAAGATCGCCCGCACTCACACCCGCCGCTACAAAAAGCGGCCCGAGCATAATCTCGGTGCCTGCGCAATGCTCGCCTGCGTACATCCCGATAAAATCCCTGAATTTGAGCAGGGAACTTTTGGGCACAGGTTCTCTTTCGTATTCGTTGGATGGAACCGGCGTTTGAGCAGCCTCGGTTACATTATCTAAATCTTTCTGTTCCACTTATCTTCTCCTAAACGCTTTATATTCAGTTTGCATTTGCAATTATCAGCTTTGGGTTTTATCAACAGCACCGGCTGTCCTGCCGAAGACGGGGAATAACAAGCTTATGCTTCCATCATTATTCAGCTCCCCCCTGCTGGGAATTTTCCAAAAGCCTGAGATATTTCTGCAGGTAGCCTTCCAGATAAAGCTTATCATCCTGCGGCACTCTCCTCGTTTGGAAATTGATATTGATGTCAAGCTCGTCTGGAGCTATGCCTTCAATAGCTGCAAGGGCAAGTATCGCTGCGCCTGTTGATGAGGCCTGCGGCATCGAGGTAGTGTAAACCTCACTGCTGGGCAAAAGCCTTTGGAGCAAAGTGAGGTACGAAATGTTTTCAGCAAAACCGCCTTCCACATATATCTTATCGCCTTCTGCAAAGCCGGTATGCCTGATTGCAATGGAAGACTGAATCGCTATAGACAACGCTAAGACTGCTTCCGCTGTTTTGCGGTCTTTGAAGAAGTCCGGACAGTTGTCTGCTGCAAGGTTTTCATAGTTTATCGCCCTTCCGGCCTCTACAACGCTCCCCTTGCTTTCTCCGAAAATTCCCGTACCCGGCACGATTGAGGGCAGGATGAATTTATCACCGTCTTCAAGCACCTTCAAATAAACGTCATCATCAGGCTGTGAGCCGCTGTTTTGATTGCTAAACTTTTCGAAGAGCATTTCGTATGATTGATATTCCTTCCCGCCCATAAATATGCTCGTTTTGACAGGATTGCTGAACACGTCAAAGTTGTAAAAAATCATTTTTCCGATCTGGTCTTCGCTAAGTTCCACCTTGTGCGAGGGACGCATCGCAACACACCATGTGCCGGTTGAATTGAGCACAAAATCATCTTCACTGCTGGAGATGTAGGGCAGCAGGCTCGAGTTGGAATCGTGAATGCCAGAAGTTACAACGCAGCTTTCGGGCAATGAATATTCACGGGAGATCCCCTCAAGCAGCTTGCCCGGAGAATCCCATGATTTTGAAATTTTTTCCGGGAGCATTTCCCGAATGCCCAGCCCATCAACCACTGAAGAATATCCTCTTGTTTGAGCGTCGAGCAGATACGTATGGCATCCGAGCATAGTGGGCTCTGCAACCGCCTTTCCTGTGAGCTTGTAAACAAAGTATTGGGGGTATGGCAGGATGCGTTTGGTTCTTTTGAACTGCTCGGGGAATTTCTGCTGAGCGAAATGCACCAGTTTGCCCAAATTTACCATATCCCCCACTTCGGGGGTTGCAGTGGAAATATGAAGCTGTTCACGTGAGCCGAATCTCTGGTAAAAGTTTTCGATAATGCCCGGGCTCGAGGAGTTGGTGTAGCTTAGAGGTGGAACGGTGAAATCCCCGTTTTCATCCAGAAACGCAGCCTCTGCTCCGTGAGCTGCTATGGAAATTGCTGCAATATGGTATTTCTGTGAATACAGCTTTAAGGAATCAAGCAGCCAACTCAAAACCTGATCGGGAGTTTCAATAAGCAGGCCGTTTTGCTCAACAGCGGGAAACGCCTTTTTGGTTACCGATAAAGTATTAAGGCGCTTATCAAATAAAACGATTTTTTTATTCGTCTTGCCGACATCCAGCACCGCTATTACTTCCTGCATAACAACCTCTAATCAAAAAGGGAGCTTAGTTTTCATTATCTCAGGGTCTATCCGGCAATCAAACTGCGAACGCAGCTTTTCAAGCTGTTCATCGCTTAGATAGTTCAGCTTTGCTGAACATAAACGCGCCTTAAAGAATATATCAACCGTCTTCTCGGCTACGTGTATCCTGCCGAAGGTCTCATCAAGGCTGCTTCCAATCACAAGCAGGCCGTGATACTCCCATAGAAGAACCGGCCGCTTTTTGAGCAGTTTCGCAGATTCCTCGCCTATTTGATTAGTGCCCGGTACGTGCCACGGCAGGAAAGATACGCCCTCGGGAAACACAACAAGACATTCAGTCTGCATTACCCACAGCAGCTTGCTGAGAATGTTTGAATCGAGCTTGATTGCATAAGAAAGGGCGATGAGATTAGGTGTATGGCAGTGAATCAGAACTCGGGGACTGCCGGGCTGGTCTGTTGTAACCTCATTATGTGTAAAGAGATGAGACGGCAGCTCTGAGGTGGGCTTTGAGCCGCCCTGAAATCCCCACAAAGTACGATATGCGCCTCCATCAGGCGAAATTTCTATGAAGCCGCCGTTGGCTGAAGGGGAAAGCTCAACATTGCGGAGGTGTTTGCCTGTACCTGTGGCGTAGAAAATTTCACCTGCAATCTTAGGGCACTTTTTGGGAAGCTCCACCCACTGACCTGCGGCAGGGTCTATCTCTTCGAGCACGGCTTTATCAACGCGGACACTGATATTCCCGCCGTTGGCTTCAGTCCATCCTTTATGCCACAAATCGGCAGTTGTTTTCTTGATCTCAGTGAGAAAGTTTTCAAGAATCATATTGGCCTCATCGATCTATCTGTTGGCGAGAACATCTTTTTCGTATTTCCTTACTTCATCAAGCCAGTCTATGCCGGCAGGAACACCCATCTGCTCGCAGTAATACTTCCATACAGTATTGAACGGCATTGTCTTGAGCTCTTCCTTGTATGCAAGCCTTGAGGTGAAATCAAATTCATACTCCATCTGCTGGAGCTGTTTTGTCGGCTCAAGAAGCGCAAAGAGAAGCGCCTTGAGCATATTCCGCGTGCCTATCACCCACGCCGCTATGCGGTTTATGCTTGCATCGAAAAAATCGAGCCCGATATGTATATCGCTGAGTCTTTTGCTGCGCACAAGCTCATGAGCGATTTCAACCAGCTCTTCGTTCAACACTACAACATGGTCGCTGTCCCAGCGTACCGGCCTGCTTACATGCAGAAGCATTTTATCATAAAACATCAAAATTGCTGAGATCTTTTCGGATATCATCTCGGTTGGGTGATAGTGCCCTGAATCAAGGCATATCATCTTCCCCCGGCTCATAGCATAGCCCATATAGAACTCATGCGAGCCGACAGTGCAGCTCTCAGCACCGATGCCGAACAGCTTAGATTCAACGGAATCGAGAATCAGCTCTTTACGCAAATCCTTTTCGAAGACGGCATCCAGCGAGCGGATAAGCCTTTCTCTCGGGGCTGTTCTGTCAACGGGTATATCCTTGAAACCGTCCGGAATCCAGAAGTTGTTCACTGAGGGGGAGCTAAACCTTTTTCCAAAATATGCGGCAATCTCGCGGCATCTTCTTCCGTGTTCAATCCAGAAGTCTCTGATTGCCTTATCCGGATGACTGAGAGTGAGCCCGCCGGTAAACATCTTGTGAGCGAAAAAAGTGGGGTTGAAATCAATGCCGCCAATCCTGCCTTCGCCCCAGTCTGCCCAGCTCTCAAAATGCTTCACTTCAATCTCATCTCTGTCCACCTTGGTGCCGAGATTGTCAAGGTAGAAGGCGTGTAGGTTCAGCCTGTGTTTGCCCGGGATCAAAGACATTGCGAATTCTATATCACTGCGCAGCTGGTCGATTGTTTTTGCGCGTCCCGGGTAGTTGCCGGTGGTCTGAATGCCTCCGGAAAGCTCTGAACCGGTATGCTCAAAACCGCCTACATCATCCCCCTGCCAGCAATGCATCGAAACAGGTATGGTTTTTAATGTCTCAATTGCGGCTTCGGTGTCAACTCCTAAATGAGCATACTGCTCTTTGGCGATTCTGTATTCAGTCTCGATATTACTGCTCATAATAACCTTTATTTTATACTGTAAATACCATTATTGAAAATATTGATTTTAATTTTAGCGTTTCAACGAGAGGAGCGTAACCCATTGCTGCGACATAATTTTGTCTTTTTGCGACACAAGATTCGGTATGCAAGAGGAAGGAACACGATGCATTGTCGCAAAAGAACAAACTATTGTCGCAACTATGGGTTGTTTTACGTCTTTTGTTGCGTATTACTCTAAATTGGTAAACTTTTAGAATTCTCTGCGAGGAAAATTGAGAGCTAACATAATTTAATTGTGCCGGCAAGTGAAGGAATAATGATGAATACTCACGCAAACACAGGAATATTTAAGGTAATTACTTTTCTATTAGCTTTATGCTTGATAAATTCCCTTTCCGCTAAGAGCAGCGAGAGGATTTCGCTGAGCGGAACATGGGATTTTGCCTTAGATCGAAAAGATGCAGGAATCAAACAAAAATGGTTCAGCAAGGAGCTTAAGGAGGAAATAAGGCTTCCCGGGATACTTCAGAATCAGGGATACGGCAACGACATAAGCAAAGACACGCCGTGGGTTATCTCGCTCTATGACAGATACTGGTATGAGCGGGAAAAATTCAGGCAGTTTGCCCGCGGGGATGTGAAGGTGCCGTTTCTTGCTCAACCGCGGAAACATTATCTGGGTCCTGCGTGGTATCAAAAAATGATCACAATCCCTGAAAGCTGGGACGGGAAAAGAGGCGAGCTTGTGCTGGAGAGAACAAGATGGCAGACTACTGTTTGGCTCGGCAGCGAAAAAATCGGCTCGCAAGACAGCCTCGTAGCTCCGCACCGCTTCGAGCTGGGAATGCTCAAGCCCGGGTCATACAAGCTGACGATTCGTATAGACAACAGAATGAAGATGGACTACCGCCCCGATGCTCACAGTGTATCGGATTCGCTGGGCACCACTTGGAACGGGATTGCCGGCGATATTGCAATTACAAGCACGCCGCCGGTTTGGATTGACCATATTGCAGCTATGCCAGATATAAATAACAAATCCGTTAAGCTCAAGATTGACATAGGGAATATAACTGGAGCTTCCGGGCAAGGGGATGTAAAAATTAAAGGGTACGGTATTTCAGAACCGGTTTCGTGGTCTGCCGAATCGGGAAGGGCTGAGATCGATGTGCCTTTAGGGGAAAATGCTGAGCTGTGGAGCGAATTCAATCCCCAGCTCTATGATATCAAAGCTGTTCTTGAAGGCCAGTCTTTCAGCCATTCATATACGGTTAACTTCGGGCTTCGAGAAATAAGAGCCGGGGAAGACAATCTTCTTGTAAACGGAAGGAAGGCTCATTTCCGCGGCACTCACTCGGGAGGGGATTTCCCGCTCACCGGCTGTGCTGCAACTGATGTGGAATACTGGGAGAACCTGTTTGCTAAATGCAAAAAATGGGGGCTGAATCATATGCGTTTTCATTCGTTCTGCCCTCCGGAAGCAGCTTTTACTGCTGCTGATCGAGCCGGCTTCTACCTTCAGCCCGAATGCGGAATGTGGAATGTGATAAATCCGGGCTCAGAGATGGAAAAGCGAATGTACGAAGAAACAGAAAGAATGCTGCGTGAATACGGCAACCATCCTTCTTTCGTTTTGTTCTCTCCATCAAACGAGCCCAAAGGACACTGGAAAGAATCGCTCCCTGAATGGACTGCCCACTACGGCAAAAAGGATCCAAGGCGTTTGTACACTACCGGCACAGGCTGGCCTCTGATTGATAATCCAGGACCTGTGGAGGGGACGGATTTTCTCGCCGTACACAGAATAGGCCACAGGCGTGTTCGCGGGAGCGATGCTTGGTTCGGCAGAGATTATCTAAGCTCTATTGAAGGAGTGGATGTTCCGGTTGTTGTGCATGAGCTAGGGCAGTGGTGCGCGTATCCGGATTTTGATGTTATTGACAAATTTAATGGATACCTCCAGCCTGGGAACTACCAGATTTTCAGAGAATTGATGAAAGAGGCAGGCCTTCTTCATCTCAACGATGAATTTGCCCGCGCCTCGGGTAAGTTTCAGGCGGCCTGCTACAAGCAGGAAGTTGAGGCTAATTTGAGAACCCCCGGGCTATCGGGATTTCAGCTTTTAGACCTGCACGATTTTCTCGGGCAGGGAACGGCAATTGTAGGCCTGCTGGATCCTTTCTGGGAGGAAAAGGGTTATATCAATGCCGAGAATTGGCGGCGTTTCTGCAATACCACAGTGCCTCTGGCTGTTATGAAAAAGCGGGTTTTCAAAACCAGCCAGAATTTAAGAGCCGATATGCAATTGTCTCATTACGGAAATAAGCCGCTGGAAGACGCTGAGATTTACTGGCAGATAGAAAACGAGGCGGGGGATATCGTCAAAAACGGGAAATGGCAGAGAAATGCCATTGGAAACCAAAGCGCAATTCAAATAGGCAAAATAAATGTATCGCTGCATAATTTCACTGCCCCTGAGCACTATAAACTCACGGCAGGAGTGAGAGGTACAGATTTCGAGAATGACTGGGATTTCTGGGTTTATCCCAAAGACCAAAAGGCTTCGCCGGACGGGGAGGTTTTAATTAAACGCCGCTTCGAAGATGCCAGAGAGGCACTTGCAAACGGGAAAAAGGTTTTGTATATGCCGCTGACAACAGAGCTCGCTTGGGACTGCCCTCCAATCGGACGAAAGCCTATATTCTGGAATCGTTTGATGGGGCCGAACTGGGAGCGTTTTCTTGGAATATTAAGCAGGCCTGAACATCCGGCTTTGAAAGATTTCCCGTCTGATGAATATTACGACTGGCATTGGCAGGGAGTTTTCCGGCCATACTGCAGAGCTGTTAACATCTCAGCAATGCCTGAGATAGAGCCTGTTGTCCGTGTGATAGACGACTGGAACCGTAACTACCCGCTGGCCGCCATTTTTGAGTGCAGAGCAGGAAAGGGAAGGCTGCTTGTATGCTCTGCCGATCTGGAAGAAAATATCTCAGAAAGACCAGCTGCCGCACAGCTAAGAAAGAGCCTGATTGATTATATGAAAAGCGAATCTTTCAATCCTTCGGCGGAGGTAAGTATGTCCCAGCTTGAAACCACCTATCTCGACAATAACCTAATGCGCAAACTCAAAGCTAAGGTGCGCTGCCCGCTCTCTTCAGGCATGACAAGCGCCCATAAAGCAATCGACGGAAACCCGAGTACATACTGGACTACAGCAAAGAGAAGAGGCGGAAAGAAACACCCTCACCCGCTGAGCATCTCATTTGCCAAACCTGTGAAGATGGAGGGGCTTGTAATACTGAACCGCCAGGACCACAGAGAGCGTATCGGGGATATCAGGGATTATCAAATCCATACAAGTTCAAACGGGAAAGACTGGTCTCTGCTGAAGAGCGGCTCGCTTGAATCAACATTCGATCCTCAGAAGATCAAATTCTCTGAGCCGATAAAAACGCAGCACCTGAAAATAACCGCCCTGTCCGGATTCGGCAGAGATATATCCGCTTCAATAGCCGAGATCAGTATTATTTATACAGGAGAGCCGCTGAGCGGCGGGGAATTCGAAGAGAACGGGCAATACCTCAATGCCGGCTCTGCCACTGAAGAGATGTTCGAATCAATTGATCTGCTACAGTACTCAACAAACCCTACGGCACTGAAGACATCAGAGGTTACAGCGGACAGCGAATCAGAAACAGATCCCGCAGAATATGCTCTCGACGGCAGCGGCGGGACATTCTGGCATTCACAGTGGCGTGATGAAAAGCCAGCACAGCCGCACTGGATTGAGCTGGAATTCAAAGAAACGCTGAATATCTCAGCTATCGAGTATCTGCCGAGGCAAGACCATCCAAACGGAAGAATTAAGGATTATTTGATTGAGGTGAGCAGAGACGGCGATAAATGGCTCAAGGCGGCCTCCGGCAGCTTTGAAAACAGCACCAGCTTGCAGAAGGTTATCCTTCCCGAGCCGGCCAAGGCAGACTTTATGAGAATAACAGCAAAATCGGAAGTGCAGAATCAGCCATACTCTTCGATTGCTGAGATTCGTGTTATAGAAAAAGAATGAAACGGTAATTTTTTTATTAAAAAGGAGTTATGTTATTATGAAATTAAGAGAGCTAATTGTAATCTCAGCTTTGAGCGTAATGTGTTCTGAAGCATTCGCTGAGGAATTTAACGCAGCCTCATACGAAGCCGACCCGACAGGGGACAGCGTATGCACAGAGCAGATTCAGAAGACTATTGACGCCTGCGCCGAATCAGGCGGCGGGACAGTGGTGTTTGAGCCCGGGACATACCTTACAGGCTCGATCTTTCTAAAGGACAACGTCGATCTCAGGATCGACAAAGACGTGCTGATTAAAGGCGTGCAGGACGAATCGGAATATCCGGACGTCTACGCCCGCGTGGCAGGGATTGAGATGGACTGGCCTGCTGCTTTAATCAACGCCAACAATGTGAGCGGTATCCGCATCTACGGAGAAGGGACTGTTGACGGGTCGGGTTCGATTTGGTGGGATAAGTATTGGAATATGCGAAGGAAATATGAAGAGAAAGGGCTCAGATGGGTTGTTGATTACGACTGCAAACGCCCTCGTTTGATGCTCATAAACGAATCGTCAAACGTTTCATTGGAAGGCCTCACGCTCAAGGAGCCGGGCTTCTGGACGGTGCACATTTGCTACAGCAGTAATGTGATTGTGGAAAATCTCACAATCCGGGCTAATCTCCACAACAAAGTAGGACCGAGTTCTGACGGGATAGATATAGACTCTTCAAACAATATTCTCGTTCAAAACTGCGATATAGACTGTAATGATGATAATTTCTGCCTCAAGGCGGGCAGGGATTCAGACGGCCTGCGGGTGAACCGCCCCACCTATAACGTAGTGATACGAGACTGCATAGCCCGCAGAGGAGCAGGCCTTATCACCTGCGGGAGCGAGACATCCGGCGGGATCTATAATATCGAAGTTTACAATCTTAAAGCTTACGGAACTCACAACGGGATCCGCTTCAAATCTGCGCAGGGACGCGGGGGAACAGTTCGGGATTTGTATATACATGATATTCAAATGCAAAACGTAAAACACGCCATCAAACTCGACTACAACTGGAACCCTGCTTACAATACAGTGCCCGAAGAAGTGCGAAAAGAAATCGAACAGAAGGGTGAAAAACTGCCGGCTCATTGGGAGAAACTTATGAAAAAGGTACCTGAAAAACAAGGTACGCCGCACATCAAAAACATCAGAATTTCAAATGTTAACGGAATTGACTGCCAGCGGGCAATATCTATGAGAGGCAGCGAAAAAGCCCCTGCCAAAAAATTTATACTCGAAAACATCGACATCTCAGCCACAAAGGCGGGCAAGATAGTAAACGCTTCAGACTGGAAATTCAAAGATGTAGAAATCAAAGCAGACGATGAGTCTCAGATAGTCTTTGAGAAATGCGAATCAATGAGCGGTATGTAAACAGGAAGGGAAATTATGAAAATTATCAGTGCCGCTTTATTGTTATTATCTGCCTGCACCGTTTCGATCTTTGCAGAGGTCAGGCCGGCAGGGATATTCTGCGATCACAAAGCCAACCAGCGGGATAACACCGCCCAGCCCTGGGCGAGATGGTGGTGGCTGGGAAGCGCTGTTGATGAAGATAACATTTCAGATCTCTTGAAAGAGTACAGCGATTCAGGAATAGGCGGGGTTGAGATATGCCCTATTTACGGAGCGAAAGGCTGGGAAGATAAGTTCGTTGAATTCCTTTCTCCAAGATGGGTGGAACTGCTGGAATACACCCTGCAGAAGGGTGAGCAGTACGGCATAGAAGTTGACCTCACAACGGGCACAGGTTGGCCTTTCGGCGGTGAGATGGTAACAAAAGACACAGCCTCCAGCGGCGTGATTCTCAAAAGATATACTCCCAAAGACGGCAAGATCTCAGAAAAGCTTCCCAGCGAAGAGCTCATTTATATTTCAGCTGTTTCTGCAAAAGGGAAAAGGCTGGATATAAACGGCAATGCAGATAAGGGGTTTTTGGAATGGCAGACCCCTGAAGGCAGTTGGGAAGTGTATGCAGTTTTTATGAAGAGGCCTGTTCAGAGGGTAAAGCGTGCAGCACCTGGCGGCGAGGGATACGTGTTGGATCCTTATTCAACCGATGCAATCAAGGACTACCTGAAAGCATTCGACAAGGCCTTCAGCGAATTAGACACTTATCCAAATTCCTTTTTTCACGATTCATTTGAGTATTACGGGGCAGACTGGACAGAAGATTTCTTCGAAGAATTCACACGCCGCAGAGGATACGACCTACGTGAGCACATTGAGGCTTTATACGGCGAGGCCGGCAGCGACATCCAAAACAGGGTAAAATACGATTACCGCAAGACACTCTCAGAGCTGCATATAGAAGTTATAGAGGAATGGACGAGGTGGTGTAATTCAAAGGGCAGCCTTTCGAGGAATCAGGCTCACGGGGCTCCGGCAAATCTGATCGATCTTTATGCCGCTTCGGACATACCTGAAACTGAGATTTTCAGAGAAGTTGACTTCAAACAGTATCCTATGATTAAGCTCTGCTCCTCTGCCGCACATCTAAAGGGCGGGAATCTTGCTTCTTCAGAAACATTCACTTGGCTCAATGAGCATTTCCAAACAAGCCTGAACGACTTAAAGCCCGCTTCAGATTTTCTTTTTCTATCGGGCATAAATCATATTTTCTTCCATGGAATCCCCTACTCGCCCAAGGAAGCAAAATGGCCCGGGTGGCAGTTTTATGCATCTGTTAATCTCGGACCTCAAGGAGGGCTATGGCGCAATCTTCCCGCATACAACAGTTATGCCGCCCGCTGCCAAGCTGCGCTTCAGGAAGGCCGGCCGGACAGCGACATACTGCTTTATTTCCCCGTACACGATCTTTGGAATACCGGCGGGAAGGCATACAAAACTTTCGGAGTTCACAATCAGGATGAATGGCTGAGGCACTCATCCTTTTATCGCTTATCTATGAAGCTCTGGGAAAAGGGCTGGACTTATGATGCAGTGTCAGACAGGTTCTTACAGAAGGCCGCCTGCGAAAACGGGAAAATAATAATAAACAGCAGACAATACGACGCTGTAATCATCCCGGAATGTTTATATATAAATCTCTCAACTATGCAAAAGCTCTTTGAGCTCGCGGAGCAAGGGGCAGAAGTGATGTTTCAAAAGCATCTGCCTCCGAGAGTCCCCGGGCTGGCGGATAAAGATAAACGTGAGGCTGAGCTTAGAAAAATCCTCAAGGAGGCAATCCCAAGCCTCAAACCTTATTCCTATCTTCCGCCGGCAAATCTTCCGCCGGCAAATCTTCCGCCGGCAAATATGGTTCATAAAACGGGCAAAGGCGAAATTCGAGCGGCCATTATCGATAGCCTGCTGAGTGAATCAAATCTCACAAGAGAATCTTTTGCCGATAAGGGGATTAGATTTGTAAGACGCTCGCGGGATGAGGGCTTCAATTATTTTTTAGTGAATCTAAGCGATAATAATATAGATGGCTGGATTGAATTATCCAAGCAGGCCGAATCCGTCCTTTTGATTGATCCGCTTTATGAAGAAAAGTTCGGCAGAGCTGCAATCAAGAAAGCAAACGGCAAAACAAATGTTTATATTCAGATAAGGCCTGACCAATCGATAATTTTGAAAACTTTCAACAGTCAAAAATGCGGGGCGGGACAATGGGAATATTGCGAGAAAACCTGCAAACCCTTTGAGATTGAAGGCAGATGGGATGTTGAGTTTGTAAGCGGAGGGCCTGTGCTGCCGGAAGGAGAAAAGATTAAAGCTTTAATGTCCTGGACGAATTTCAAAGATAAACAATGCAGACGATTCCACGGAACAGCAAGATACTCGATCAGATTCGACAAGCCCGATATTCAAGCGGATAAATGGAAGCTGGGGCTTGGCGAAGTTTGCAGCAGCGCAAGGATTTATCTCAACGGCAAGCTGCTCGGCGTGGTTTGGGCGAAGCCTTTCGTGATTGATGTAAATGAGCTCAAATCAGAAGATAATTTACTGCAAGTGGAGGTTACAAATCTCCCGGCCAACAGGATCAGGGATCTTGACAAGAGGGATGTTGATTGGAAATACTTCTACAATATTAACGTTGTTGATATAGATTACGAGCCATTTGATGCCTCAGACTGGCCGATTAAAAAATCAGGACTCCTCGGCCATGTTGTTCTAACTCCGCAGAAAATAATTGATATAACCAGATAAGCCGACAGCGAATAGCGGCAGAGAGCAAGCTGCCCGCTAAGGGAGCGACACATTAAGAGCCGGTGTGAAGCGGAATATCTTCTCACTACTAATGCTTAGCGGATTCGCCCCTGCGGATTCCGCTGTAATGCGGGAAATCTTTTTTTGCTTGGAGCAGAGGCGAACGCACAGGTTCGCCCCTGCAATAATCTTTTACTTCACTGAAAAAACCTACGGATATTTTCTTTCTTTTTCTCTGGTGTCAACTTCCATACGATGTTTGAGGATTTGATTGCGTTCCCATTTCTTGCCTTCACGCCATTTGGGCTCTTGCAGCTGTTTTTCCCAGTTTTTGTATTCCTTCAGCAGCTCCTTGACCTTTTCAGGGTGTTTTTTGGCAAGGTTTTTAGTCTCAGATTCGTCTTCAGCGAGATTGAAAAGCAGAAGAGGATTATCGCCTGCTTTAATAAGCTTCCAGTCGCCTTTTCTCACAGCACCTGCAACCGCCCTTCTCCAGAAAAGAGTCTCATGCGGCCTGTTTTTGTTTTTGCCCTGCAAATATGGAAGCAGATTAACGCCGTCGAGGGGCTTGCCTGAATTGATTTGTTTCTTATCCGCTCCTGCGGCTGCCAGAGATGTGGGCATTATATCAAGCGTGCTTACAGGGTAGTTATAGTCTTTGCCGGCAGGTATCTCGCCTGGCCATTTCACGATAAACGGCACTCTTATACCGCCCTCCCACTTCGAGCCTTTCATTCCGCGCAGCTTTCCGTTTCGCGATCCGTTGTTGGTTGCCCCTCCGTTATCGTTTACGAAAAACAGCAGGGTGTTATCATCAAGGCCGAGCTTATTTAGCTTATCCTGAAGCCTGCCTACGTTGGTGTCGAGAGACTCTGTCATGGCGTTGTGGATTCTTCTGCGTTTCGGGTCTATCTTACGGTATTTGTCTATGAGGTGGTCTGGGGCTTCCATGGGCGTATGAACTGCATTGTAGCAGAGGTAAATGAAGAACGGCTGGTCTTTATTTTTCTCTATGAATTTCATCGAAGCATCGGTGAGGTCTCTTGTCATGTAGCGGATTTTCTCTTCATCGATTTTTTCATCGCATGTTCTAAGGGCGTGGGTTTCGTCAACGTCTTTGTTTGTGAAGTAGTGCCGGGCGCCTGAGAGAAAGCCGTAGAACTCATCAAAGCCCCTATTGCAAGGATGGAACTGCTCCTGATAGCCAAGATGCCATTTACCCACAGCGAGTGTTTTGTAGCCCTGAGACTGCATACGCGCGCCGATTGTTTTCTCTGCGGGGTCGAGCCCCATATCATCCATCGAATACCCTTCTACGGGCGCATTAGGCCCGTTGCATTCGTGGCCGAAGCGCTGCTGATACCTGCCCGTTATCAGTCCGGCGCGGGAAGGGGCGCATACGGAAGCGGTAACGTAGCCCTGCCTGCAGGTTGTCCCCTGGCGGGAGAGGGAGTCGAGATTGGGTGTTGGGGTGTCTTGGCAGCCGGTAAAGCCGAAATCTGCGTATCCGGCATCATCGGACAAGACAACAATTACGTTTGGTTTTCTCTTAGAAGCCGCCGCAAAACCTGCCGGTGCAAACGCAGCGAACCCCATCATTTTAAGAGCCTGTCTTCTTGAGAGCATACATAAGCCTTTCAACAAAAATATTCTTATAAATTGTTATGTTTTAGGATGGCTTATTTTTTCAGAAATTGCAAAGAAAAATTGCAAGGACGCACCAAATTGCCACAGAAACTGTAAATGGTACATCCTTGAGCACAATATCTACAGGCCCTTCATACTCGCCTCGCATGGATACAAGTGCAAATCTGAATGTTCCGTAAACGATTAACGGAAATGTGTAAACCAGCTTCTCAGAGCCGATTCTCGCAATCGTTTCCGGGCTTGTTGACCATGCCAGAAACGCCATAAGAGCGAGAGAGCCGCTGAGAGTGATAAGGTGGGTAAGCAGGTTTGGGGTGTAATGCTGCATTGTGCTTCTGTGGTTATTTCTCTTTTCGCTGTCTTCAATTGCCACCATCTCGCTGTATCTTTTGCAGAAGCCCATAAACAGGCAAAGGGTAAACATACATACAAAAAGCCAAGGGCTAATCGCCACGCTTATAGCCTCAGCACCAGCGCTCGCCCTGAGCACGAAACCCAATGCTATAATAATTACATCCAGCAGAACAATGCTTTTCAGTTTTGCGCTGTATAGAAGCTGCATAAAGAAATATCCTGCTGAGAAAATCAGAAATGACATTCCCAGCAAAATGCTCAAGGCCAAACCGGAAACAGCGAGTATCCCGCCGGCAAGCAGGCCGGCTTTGGGGGTAATCTGGCCGCTTGCTACAGGCCTGAGCCGCTTTTTGGGATGATGGCGGTCTTCCTCAGCATCAAACACATCATTTATCGAATAAACCGCAGAAGAAAGCATACAGAAAAGAACAAAGCCTGCGGCCGCAGAAACTATTGCTCCAGCATCAAAAACCCTGCCCGCAAATATTACCGGCAGAATAACAGCACCGTTTTTCACCCAGTGGGCAGGTCTTAGAAGGCGGACTAATGCAGGCAGCTTCATTAAACTTATTTACCTCTAATGCCTTTTTCCGCAGCGTCTTCGTTCATCCTTCTAACCTTCTCCCGCAGGTCATCGAGCTGTTCAGGACTCGCCCCTGGTGGCAGCCCGCCCATTTCTTTAAGAGGGTCTTCAGCTTGCGGAACAAACTGCTCTGTATTCTGCTGGCTCTGTGTCTGCGGTTTTTCAAGCGGAGCCTGCGATGAGGAAGAAGAAACCTGTTTCTCAGCAGGGGCCACAGATTCCAGGATATTCTTGATTGAGGATTTATGTTCCTTAATTTCAAGCTCAGAAACAGAGCCATTATTGTCCAGATAAATAGAGTCCTCGTTGATCTTGCGAATCCTCAAATGGCCGACTGTCTGTCCCTGATAAACCCATTTCTTACCTTCTCCCGGGAGGTCAACAAAGGCCATCGAAAGCTCCGGACGGTCTTCATTAACGCACGTTCCCTCAAGCGTAAAACGCACCTTTATCGGCGAAGGGGGCTTAGGCTCCTGCTGTTTTTTCGGCTGGGGATCGGGAGTATTGTTCTTCGGCCTCGGATTTGTATTCGAGCGGCTGATGTTTCTGTTGGGCTGAGGTTCTTCAGGCTCTTTTGTGTACTGCCTTGCCGCCTTAACCAGAGCAGATTCAGAATTTTGATCTGAATTAGAGGTATCCGCTTTCGCCTTGAACTCTTCAGCTACAGAGGCGTTTGCAAGAAATTCCTGCACTTTCTCGCTCTCAGGTGCGGGCTTTTTGATAAGCATCACAGCCATCACCACCGAACTTATCAGAACGAGAAAAGAAAATATTTGAAATAATCTAAGCATAATTCTACCCGGTATATACCAGTCCCATTTTTCTCTGTATATTACAATGATATTCGACAGTTAAGTCAATATTTTGTTTCGAACAAAACACTTGCTCCATCGATTCTTCTATTTCTTCTTTTCTATCTTGGGCATTGATTCAAATTGTTTAATTTTATCCCGCAGCTTGGCGGCCTTCTCGAAATCCAGCTCTTCTGCCGCTTTCATCATTTCTTTTTCCAGCATAGCCACCATCTCGGTCTTATCATACTCTTTTTCGTCCATAGAAACAGCCTGTCTTGCGGTTTTTCTCGCCTTCAGTGAATCTGAGAGGGCTGATCTGATGGCTTTTTTGATTGTCTCAGGTGTGATGTTGTGCTTTTTGTTGTACTCCATCTGAATCTTGCGTCTTCTCTCGGTTTCATCCATAGCACGTTTCATAGACGGGGTAACCTTATCGCCATAGAGTATAACCCTTGAATCAACATTTCTTGCCGCTCTGCCTATTGTCTGGATAAGGGATGTTTCGCTCCTGAGGAAGCCTTCTTTATCTGCATCCAGAATTGCCACCATTGCAACCTCCGGAAGATCCAGCCCTTCTCTAAGCAGGTTAATGCCTATCAGCACATCAAACTCGCCTTTCCTTAGATCACGCAGGATATCAACACGTTCTATCGCATCAATTTCGCTGTGCAGATAGCGGCATTTAATTTTTTCCTTCTGGAAGAAATCTGTTAGGTCTTCAGCGAGCCTCTTTGTCAGCACTGTAACCAGAACTCTCTGCCCCGCTTCCACTCTTTCATAAATCTCAGACTTAACATCACTAACCTGATTGCTTGCAGGACGCACCTCTACCTTCGGGTCGAGAAGGCCTGTGGGACGTATAATCTGTTCTACAATTTCCCCGCCGGTGAGGTTGAGCTCATAATCGCCCGGCGTTGCGGAAACGTAAACGGTTCTGCCAGGACGCTGCTCAAATTCATCAAAGCGAAGAGGCCTGTTGTCCATTGCGCTTGGAAGGCGGAAGCCATGGTCAACGAGGACCTGCTTTCTGTTTCTGTCGCCTGCATACATAGCACGTACCTGAGGGAGGGTAACGTGGGATTCATCGATAAACATAATGAAATCTTTGGGGAAATAATCGAGAAGTGTGTAGGGCTTGGCTCCTGGCTCAAGGCCGGCAAGATGTCTTGCATAATTCTCTATCCCGCTGCAGAAACCAACTTCTGCAATCATTTCCATATCGTACTTCGTACGTGCTTCAAGTCTCTGGGCTTCAAGGAGTTTGCCTTCTTCTCGGAATTCTGCGAGCCTCTGATCAAGCTCCTGCTGGATAGACTCAAGGGCATTCTGCACTCTGTCCTGTGCCATTATGTAATGCGCTGCCGGATAGATAAAAACCTGCTGTTCTTCCGCTAGGGCTTCGCCTGAAACGGGGTTTATGTATTTTATGCTCTCAATCTCATCGCCGAAAAACTCCACTCGAACAGCGTATGACTCGTAGGAAGGCCAAACCTCAACAACATCTCCCCGAACCCTGTAAGTGCCTCGGGTGAAATCAATATCGTTTCGTTCATAGAGTACATCGGCGAACCGTCCAAGCAAATCATCGCGTTCGATAATATCGCCCTTAATCACAGGCACCACGTTCTTTTTGTATTCCTCCGGCGAGCCTAAGCCGTATATGCACGAAACGCTGGATACCACAATCACATCGTCTCGGGTTAGAAGGCTCGTTGTAGCAGCAAGGCGTAGTCGGTCGAGATCGTCGTTTCTGCTTGCATCCTTTTCGATATATATATCCCGCTGGGGGATATACGCCTCAGGCTGGTAGTAGTCGTAGTAGCTAACGAAATACTCAACTGCATTATCAGGAAACAGCTCCTTCATTTCTTCATATAGCTGTGCTGCGAGGGTTTTGTTGTGCGAGATAATAAGCGCAGGCTTCCTCACTGTTTCAATCACGTTTGCCATCGTGAAGGTTTTGCCCGTTCCCGTAGCGCCAAGAAGCACCTGATGACGCCGGCCGGAGCTTATCCCTTCGACAAGCTTTTTGATTGCCTCGGGCTGGTCTCCTGAAGGGTTATATTGGCTTTTTAAGTTGAACTGATCCATATTATCTTTACAGGCTCAAAAACTATTTGACAGTGTAGGTGAAGCGAAGAGTAGCCTTCCAGTCGTCCTCGGCATCATTAGAACGCAAATCCAGAGTGTCTATCTCGAGCCCTGGCCATGTTTCGAGAAACTCATTGATAAATGAAGTGAGACTCATCATATCAACTGTCTTTATCACCATAGTTGCTCCCTGCGTCTGCCGGTTGCTGCGTTTTATAACTGCCTCAGTTCGGATATCGTAATCAGAAGGTCCTATTCCATGGGTTCTTGCGAGCTTATCGACAACCGTTGTGTACTGGAACTTGCCCACCTCTTTGCGCGCCTCTGAAAATTTCAGGCGTGCAGGATCAAGATCGTAAATCTTTTCGCAGTTTGCAAGCACCTTGCTGCCTGTTTTTATGCTGTTGTTAAGGGACATTTCATTTTTCGGCACAAGAAAAAACTGCGCAGCAGCATACCATACAGCTACAGCTGCGAGAATACCAAAAGAAATAAAATGTATTTTAATCTTTCTGTCTTCCATATCATCCCATCACTTTCTCGTATTCAGGCTAACAGTAAAGCTGTCTTCGGAACCCACCTGCTTTAATGATTCCTGAGAACGCTGCAGGTTTTCATGACTGTCGATTTTCTTCAGGAAATTCTGCGTATCTCTTCTGCTGGAGGTGCTTCCGTCGAGGCGGAGAGCCCTGCTTGTTATGCTTACAGAATCAAGCTTCACAGATTCCTTATTCGGCATTGAGTTGAGAATCTCAAGGGCAAACTGGAGCCTCGTTGGCACGGATTCCACATCTGCTGTCTCTCCAGCCTTTATCCGCCTGAGACGGTTTATCTCGCTTTCCATGCTGAGTTCGGCCTTGCCCAGATTATCCATATCCCTGCCTTTCATTGCAACAGAATACTCCTCTGCCACCTTTTCATAAACCTGATTTTCCCACTGGGATAGATGGTTCGCGTGGAGAGTTGCCTTCCACGCGAAAACTGCAACAATTACAGCCGCTGCAAGATACAAAGCACTCAGCGATGTTCTGATGATTCTTTTTCTGCCCTGATACGGCATAAAATCGATTCTTAAATCGCTCTGAGCATCCTCCCTGGACATCATTGATGCGCCCATTAGAACATACTCAAATCCGCTGAGGTGCTCATCCGGGGCTTCAATCTTTTCCGCATCTATCCCCGAAATAGACTGAATCGAATATGGATTTATATTGCTGCCGGCTATGCAGATTTTCTCCACAGGCTCTGCGGGGCTGCAAGCGGCGATTGTTGCAGCTATCCTTCTTGCGATGTCGGAATCTGAGCGGGACGAGCCTGTCTTGAAAGAACGGATGTATTCAATGCCCCTTGAAGCGCTTATTATACCGATATATCCGTAGCTCTCGCTTCTTCCTGCCAGCAGCACTGAGCCCTGCTTTGGGGTTTCAATCTGTCCTGCCGCTGCCCTTAGGAAACAAATAGAATCTGGCTGAATAACTTCAGGGTCGATTTTATTTTTCTGTAAATCTTTCAGAAGCGATATCAGCTCCGCTTTCTTGGAGGTAAAAACTGTGCAGTTTGTTCCGCCGGTGGGTGCCTCACCGTGAGTGATAAACGAAGCGGTGAGAGTGGAAACATCCACGCCTACTTCGTCTTCTACGTCATATTTTATTGTCCTGGCAATTCGGCGGCGGTCGGTGAATCCGCTTGTAACATAATGCTGCACAAATTTTCCGCTTCCAAGCGCAAGACCTACATAATCATAGCTTATCTCCAGCTCTGATATCTTTTCTGCAAGAAGCCTTCCGAGGCTTTTGGAGGAATCTTCCTCCTGACCAGCCAAAGAAACGCTGAAGCTCTGCAAAAGCTTTTTCTGCCCGGCTTTGGCAGAGAACAAGCCTGCGTAGGCTGTTTCGCCGGATATGAATATTCCTAAATGTTTTCCGTGTTCCAATTTTCAGCTCCAAATAAAAATAGCAGCTTATTATTCATAAACTGTTGCAATCTTAACATATCTTTTTTTATCCCTCATAAAGGCAGTTGTAGAGCGGGCTGAGGCATTGCCCGAAACAGCCTCAATATGGACAGACCAGCATATACTTCTGCACAGAACTCTGTCTTCAACTTTATCAAGCGAATCGGCATAGCTGTAGAGCCGATCTCTTAAGTCGTCAAAGCTCCTGAAAGGCTCCTGATACCTCTCCGCTATCACGGCATCGGCCAAATCTACCTCATCGCCGCCATAAACAAAGAGGGCCTCAAGCACCTGCCTTGGGGCAGTGTTTACATTCACTCTTTTAGTGCCCCAGAGGCCGAGGTATTTTGCAATATTTTCGTTTCTGTATTCGTCGGAGATGTAATTTTGTTTGAGCCTCTGGATATCCAGATGACCCTTGAGAACATACATAAAATCCATATACAGGGAATTCTGTCCCCTTGGAACCCTTCGCGTGCGATATCTTGTTTTAAACACGGATTTCCGCTTCCCGTCTTTATCACGCACTACCGAACGGGTCTTGAATTTTTCCTTTTTCGTAACGTATCCCGGGTCCATATCAATCTGGAAGGGCTTAACCTCCCGCGCCTGTTCGAGAGACTCAAAAAAACTTTTCCTCGTTTGCTCGTCCATACCCATCCATTCGGTGAAGATCTGTGTGGAAGCTTCTGTTTCCCTTGTATTGCCCTTTTTGTTGCTCAAAGCCCATACAACCGGATATTTTGCGTTTTCATCTTCAATGGTAATCTTAATCTCTGCCTCGGAAAGCTCCATCTCTACGGGCTCAATAATATTAGGCCATTTCGGGCCGTAAGGCCCTGGGACAGAAAGCTTTGACGGGTCAACAGCAGAAGCGAGAGTCCTTGCCTTGGCTGCGTTGGTTGAAAGCGAAGAATCTCCGCTGCTCTCGGCAAACTCCCCTGAACTGCCCTTGCCTTCGTTTATCAGCTCATCAATCAAGAGCTCTGTTTCTCCGCGGGCGGTTTCAATTTCGAATTCGCCTGTCTGAACGTAATGCTCATAGCGTTCTGATTTTCGCTGAGCGAGCGATTCGGCGAATTGAGAAAGCATAAACTGATACTGCTCAGTATCCTGCATAAACAAATCAGAAAAATCGGGGAGGTATCTTCTGCTTTTGAGATCCAAATCAACGCTGTTGTTGAACCGGTTCTCGGCGTATCTGGTTGCAGAATCGCAGGCATAGTTTGCCTTCATATAGTTTACAATGTAGTTGTGGCGCCTTTCACGCGAAAGAAGCTTGGATACAGTAACATAGCTCATCGAAACAAGAACGGCCATTGCCATCATTGTAATGATAAGCGCTGCTGCTTTTCTGTTTCCTGAGCCGCGTCTTTTCATTCGCCCCTCTCTAATGCTTCAGATTCACCACCTGCACTGTCAGATCCGGAAGCAGGGATTTCCGGATTGTCTTCTCTGCCCGCTTTTTCCTGAGCCTCAGGGTCCTGCTCGCTTTCAGATTCTTCTTCATCTTCTTCGAGAAGCTCCTCATACTCCGCTTCCAGATCTTTCTCCACAAACTTGAAGTCGTAGTTTCTGGATCTGCTCACAGATACTGTTCTGTATGAGCGGTCTTCCTCTGGCACAACCACCTCGCCTGTTATAAGCTCCACGGGCGGAGCGAAGGATATGCCAATAAACATAGCGCCCGGCATATTATCATCTTTCCACTCATCAAGCAGGTTGTCATTATCGTAGGCCTGAATGCTGAAGTATGTGGCGCCGGTAGTTACGGGCACGTATATTTCTCTTTCCGGGTTCTGCTGCTGTTCAGTGCTTACGACGCTGTCTTCAAGCTTCATCCCGCTTCTGCTTCTGTAGATAACGAATGTGCCGAGCATAACATCAAAATCACTCTGCCAAACTACCTTTTTGAAAACATCCTTCTGATTAGAACTGGTGTTGAAATAGTTGATCATTTCGAATCTGTAGAGCAATCCTTCCGGCGTATTTTTTGATTCAAGCTTGAACGTTACATTCTCCCCTTCAGCGGCAAATTCGTTTATATCCTCTGCAATTTTCTGCAAAACTTCCTGCGACCTTGTGCTTTCGTCCAGCTCTGTGTTAATCGTTTTCAGCGTATTCTGAGAGGCATACAAAAGCGTTACCATCGTGATTAGAATAATTGAGGTAACAGCGAGAGCTGCAAGAAGTTCAAGAAGAGTAAGGCCTTTTCTCATTCCTGCCCTCCGAACATATTCATTACTTCATCCTTGAGATTCTCAAAATCGCTTTGAGGCTGTCGCTGCCCAGATTCTGAGTCCTGCTGGGAGCTGGGGGAGTCTGAGTCTTCGTCGCTGTCGTTTCGAGCATCTCGGTCTTCACCTTGAGCTTGAGATTCTTCCTGCGAGCTCTGTCCATCTTTCTGCTCATCTGAATACTCGGAATCGTCTTCTGCAAGCTGATCGAGATACTCCTGCTCTAACTGGCGCTGCTCTTCAAGCTGCTGAGACTCTCTCATACTCAGCTTTGCAAGCCAGTTTTCCAGCTCCACACTGTCAAGCTCATTATCGCTGTTGTAGAATTCGACCATAGAAAAAGCCTTAATCCACTGCTGATCTGTTTCGGGAAAGGTTTTCACCTCATAGCCCATCTCCCAGCTGAGATTCGGATTGTATTCATCCACCCCGCTTTCGACATACTCGCGCACATCCTTCTCTGCAAGGAGATATTCCATATTCTCTCTTGCGAGCTTCACAGCCTCCTGCTCTAGACGCATATCTGTCATTGAATCGATGCAGTTTGAGATAGTAACCATAACCCCCGTGGTTACGATTCCCATTACAAACAATGCTGCCATAGATTCAAGGAGCGTAAAGGCTTTTCTGTTTTGGCTCAAAGTTTTCATCAAAAGCTCAAATCATACGCCGGCTCTAAAAGCTGAACGTCTCCCTCGAGAAGCTCAGGATTGTTTCCGAGCCTGTTTACTACAATAGAATGAAGATTCCCTTCAATATCGGAAAGAACTACCTTCCCGCCGTAGTCCCAGCCCCCTTTGCCAACAAGGAACAGGGCCTTGCCCTGCTCAGAGGTGCTGTCTATGTATTCGCCGTCGTCGAACTGAACATACAGAAGCTCGCAGTAATCATTGAAGCTGCGTGATTCAAGTATGTCCTCTTCTCTAAGGGTTTCGAAGCCCTTGCTGTAGGGCTGGTCTGTATTTATTTCGTAAAGAACGTATTCAAAATTGATAAAATCAAACATCACGCCGTAGCGGCGGTCTGACTGAGAAGCAGCGATTGATGCTTCCCTGAAAGTTTCAAGTATGTGATACGCCTGTCTCTGAAATCTTGCGCTTGTTGAAAGTGTGTTTGAGGCGTATATAACAATCCCCGTTATGAGCCCCACTACCACAAGGCACATCATCATTTCAACAAGAGAAAAACCAAGAATGTTTTTCGGGGATCCTTTCATAATCTCACCATTCACCGGCTGCCCGAAAAACGTTTCCCGCAGATATTACCTGCCGGCATTGTGATTTCGGGAAGCAGGCGTTATCTGCCCTAATTCAGTTTGCATCTGTGGAATAAAGGTCTGCATCGTAGCCCTCTCCGCCGGCCTCGCCGTCGGCTCCAAAGCTGATAATCACAAACGGCTTGCCGCTCTCGGGGTATTCCTGATAGAAGAATTCATTCCCCCATGCATCGGTAGGCAGGTCAGTGGTCTGGAGGTATCCGCTGGGATTCCAGCCCTGCACATCTGCAGGCTCTTCCACGAGCACGCTCAGGCCTTCATCTGCAGAAGGATATCTTCCAGTATCAAGCTTGAACTGCGAAACAGCATTATGAAGCATCTTTAGATTGGCTTTGGTCTGCTTAACTCTCGCCTTGTCTGTCTGGGCGAGGAAGTTCTGAGCAACAATCGCTGTAAGCAGGCCGATGATAATCAGAGCCGCCATAACCTCAACAAGCGAGAAGCCTTTATTCATCTTACGTTTTTTCATTTTATATACTCCTTTTTTGTTAATTTTAATACAAATCAAACTGCCTCAGATCTGCCCAGTTGTAAACCGGACAATCGGTAAAATCATCGCAAGGGCAAGTGTAGCAATGCCGGCAGCTATAAAAATAATAATCACCGGCTCTATTATTGCATTCAGTCTTTCAATAAATGTGTCTGTAGAGGCCTCAAGCTTCTGCCCCACATTCTGGAGCATCAGTTCCAGCTCACCGCTTTTCTCGCCTACCTCCACCATATGGGCGGTAGTTCTGTCGAGTATTCCGCTGTCTTTCAGCGGAGCGGCAATGCTTGAGCCCGTCATAATTCTGTCTCTTGATTCGCCAATGGCCTTCACCATCACCATATTTCTTGTAACATCTGAGACCACCTTGAGCGATTCTGCCACAGGCAGCCCGGAACGAAGCAGCTCCGAGAGGGTCATTGCAAAGCGGGCTGCAATGCTCTCACGCATCAGTTTTCCCGTAACAGGCATATTGACAACGAGCCTGTCGAAAAGCAGCTTCCCCCTGCTTGTTCTCAAAATATACTTGAACAAAAGCCCAATAAGCACCAGCACCACCACAATAGCAAGAACAGCTTTGAGATTAGTGATCACCTCACTGACAGCAATCACCCCTTTGGTAACAGCGGGCAGCTCCTGATTCATTTTCTGGAGCTGAGTGGCCATTTTTGGAATAACAAAGCTTGTGAAGAAGATCATCAGCCCTATGCCGAATGTGATCAGTATTGCAGGGTATATCATAGCCGTAGCAAGGCGGGACTGCATCTTCTGGCGCTTTTCCATAAAATTTGCAACCGAAGCAAGATTTTCCGCAAAACGGCCAGTATATTCACCCACCCTCGCCATATTAACATAAATCACATCAAAATACTGCGGATAATCTTTAACCGCCTCTGCAAAAGATTCTCCGCTCACCACACGCTCTCTTATATCGGAAAGTGCGTTCTTGAAGCCCGAATGAGACTGCTGCTCGGAGAGAACCCCTATCCCGTCTGTTAGCTTGATGCCGGATTTCAGCAGAAGGGAAAGCTCCTTAGAGAATTCTCCTACAAGCTTGGAAGGGTTTGTGGGCTTGAGGCTGAATCCCTCGCTGCCGCCCTCGCCTCTAACTTCCTCCACCTTGAGCGGATGAAGACCGCGGTTTCTAAGCTGCTTGCGGGCATCATAGGAATTCTCCGCAGAAACTGTTCCTTTCTGTTTCTTGCTGTTCTGGTTGTATGCAGTATAACTGTAGCGAGGCATAAGATTCTCCGGTATTAAAGCAGGTCTGTTTGTGTTACCCTGAGAACTTCTGATATGGTCGTATCGCCGGCCATCACCTTCATAGCTCCGTCCATACGAAGCGTTTTGAGTCCCTGCTCAACGGCCTTCTTCTTCAGCACCCCTGCAGGCAGATTATCCGATACCATACTGCGGAGCTCCTCGTTTACCACCAGAAGCTCATACAGCCCTATACGGCCGCGGTAGCCGGTGTTGAAGCATTTCTCGCATCCCTCGCCCATATAGAAATGGGTGTCTGTGGATTCACTGAGGCCGAGCTCGCGGAGCTCGTGGGACTTCGGGCGATATTCCACCCTGCAGCTCGGGCAGATTCTCCTTGCAAGCCTCTGGGCCATTATTGCTATAATCGAAGAGCTCACCAGATACGGCTCCACGCCCAAATCGATGAGCCTGCTCATAGAGCTTGCTGAATCGTTTGTATGGAGCGTACTGAAAACAAGGTGTCCTGTGAGCGAAGACTGAATTGCCATTCTTGCAGTCTGCTCATCACGAACCTCACCCACCATAATCACATCAGGATCCTGCCTGAGTATATGGCGAAGGGCGTTTGCGAAAGTCATACCCTTTTTCTCAGACACCTGCATCTGGCTTATGCCCTCGAGCTGATACTCGATTGGATTTTCAACTGTCATAATGTTCTTCTCGGAGGAATTAATCCTCTGAAGAGCTGCATATAGGCTCGTGCTCTTACCGCTTCCCGTGGGGCCGGTAACAAATATTACTCCGTGAGATTTCTTTAGGAGCTGATCGAATGTTTTGAGGTCTTCTCCGATAAAGCCGAGGTCTTCAAGCTGAAGAACACCTTTGGACTTATCGAGAATACGAAGCACGCACCGCTCGCCGTAGGCGGTGGGCACAGTGCTTACACGAAGGTCTATCTCACGCTGGCCGAGACGTACGGCTGTTCGCCCGTCTTGGGGCAGGCGGCGCTCAGCGATATCCATCCCCGCCATAACCTTGATACGCGAGATAATCAAGGGAAGTACGTTGCGGTTGAGGCTGAGGCTGTCGTAGAGTATGCCGTCAATGCGGTATCGGATCTGGATTTTGTTCTCGAACGGATGAATGTGTATATCGCTTGCCCGCATCTGAAGAGCACGGAAGAATATATCATTCACGAGCCTTATCACCGGCGGGCGGTTTACAACATCCAGAAGGTCGTCGGAGCTGGATACCTCGTTTACCAAATTGTCCAGATTCTGAGAATCAAGCTCCTCGGCCACCTCCTCTGCAACACTTGTTTTCTGCTCGTAGGCTTCATCGATCGCTGCTGTTATGTTGGTTTTTGTGGAAATTGCCGGCTCCACTTCCATGCCCGTCATACGGGAGACGTTGTCGTAAACCTCGAAGTTCAGCGGCTGGAAGCTTATCACACGAAGCATTCCTTCCCCGCCGCCCGAATCAGCTACCACATAATGATTCTGAGCATAAACCGCAGGGACATTATCGATGAATTCTGCCGGCACATCCGTTGGGCGTATCTCTTCAACAAAAGGCATATCAAGGGCCTCTGCAAAAAGCTTGAGAACCGATTCCTCTGTGAAGTTATGGCAGCCCAGAACAAGATCATCTATGCGGCGGGGATCGCCGGAATTCTCCCCGAGATAACGCTCAAGGAGCTCACCGTCAACTATTCCCGTTTCTCTAGCTTTGTTTACTAATAATTCTTTCATATTTTTTTCTGTTAGGAATAAGGCAATAGGCACGAGGCACGAGGCAATAGGGAGCTGAATGCTTTGCCCACTTCACTTAGCCGATACTTGCCTTTATTTTTTTGCCAATGTTACTAACATCTTTTCTAATTCATTTGCTGTACTAAATATTTCTTCTTTATCTTCACTCTGAATATAATTCTGCATTTCGGCGATAAACTGATGCAAATTATTCATCAGCCGAAAAATTGACTGCGTCCAAGATATCCTGAATCCTTACTTTAAAATTCCTCGGCATATTCAACCTCACTGTCTATTTTGCAGCGCAGACGCGGCTTAACTGTACCTTCCATTACAAGGTCAACTTTTCTGCCGAATTCTTTTTCAAAATGATGCTTTAAGCCCATATAATTTCGGAATGTCGGTTTGTCAAGCCGAACGAGCAGATCAATATCGCTGTCCTCGCCTGCCTGATTGTGTGCAAACGAGCCGAATAAACCTAAGCTCGAAACCGAAAATTGCTTTTTCAGGTTTTTCGATTCCTCGTTAAGTCTCTCAAATATCTGCTGTTTGGTTAATTTGCTCATCAATATCTTTTACTCTAAAATAGACCTTAAACTGCTAACGGAACCTATTCCATTTCTAACACTTTATCAGGCTCCATTTTTTTGCTTTCAAGGCCGGGGAAATCCTGATATTTGTGGAAATTCTGTTCAGCCTCTTCAAACGATTCACGCTGAAGCTCAGATTGTTCTAAAAGATCATCCAAGCCGGTCTTTGTGCCGCTCGTAGGCCTCAATATGTTGGCTTTAACAAAAACATAGAGTTTGGATTGGTCATCACTGTTACTAACAGTTTTGAAAAGTCCCCCTACTAATGGAATATCTCCCAGTATAGGCACTTTGCTTCCGCCTTTGCCCTGATTGATCGAAATCAAGCCGCCAAGGATAATAGTGCTGCTGTCAGGAACAGTAACTACTGTCTTAACATCGCTTTTTATCTCATCATAAGGGCGCTCACTGGTCGAGCTTGATGTTGAATAATCAAAATCGGTTCGATTCACCTTAATTTCAAGTCTCAAAAGATCGCCCTCGCTGATATGTGGAGTGATTGTGAGATTAACACCTGCGTTATAGGCCTCCCAAGTTTGGGATTCTACAGCAGTGGGATTTTCATCGCCCACATAATCAGTTTGGGTCTGCGGCTTGTAGGTAGTCGTAGTAGTTTCAATCGTACCTTCCTGATTATCGTTTACAAGCAGTTTGGGCTTTGCCATAATACGGCCGTAATTCTTTTTCTTCATTACGGTAAGGAGAGATTGGATATCAGAATCTGAATAGAACCCTTTAAATTTATCGTTTTCTGTATCCCATCTTCCTTCAAGGAAATTGCCCAAAGCAACATTCCCTGCGTTTATAGGGGCAGATATTGCTCCGCTCGTATCGTCAAGCCCATTCTTGCTTGTAGCAACATCAAGATCGTATTCAAATTCATCCTTCTGGCTCACCTCCACAAGTGTAACATCAATCAGCACCTGCGGGCGTTTTTTGTCGAGCTCAGTGATAAGCTTTTCGATCCAGTCCTGATCCTTTTTGTTTGCATAAACGATAATAGAGTTCGTACCTTCATCGCCTGTGATTGTAACCTCGGTATTGCCGGCTCCCTTGGAGCTGAGCGAAGTTTTCTGGATTTTACCCCTTGAAGATGAACTGCCGCCGGCAGAGCTCTGGCCGGAAAGGCCGGCCTTTTCCGCCTTATCCTTTGCAATCCTCTCCACCACTTCCACGAGCGTTTCCTCGATATCCTGCACAGACTGATTCTCAAGCGGATACACCTTCACCGGCGCCGCATCTTCCTCCGGCTCCACATCAATATATCCTATAATCGAATGTATCTTTTCGTGCTGCTCGTCTGTAGCATTAACCAGCAGAGAATTGCTTGTTTCCAGCAGAACCACCTGCGGCTCGTCCTCCAGCACCTCCTTGGCATCTTCTATCACTGCGTTTGAAGGGCTGTTGGATTTCTGCTGCGTGCTGCCCCTGGGTCTTCTCGCCGTGGCAAGCCTGCTTGCTGAAGACTGCTCGCCAGCAACAATTCCGAGCTGCTCAAGGGCATCAATCACTACCTCCGCTCCTACGAACTCAATATCATACTGCTGTATTTTGCGAAGGTCCTGCTTTGGAACATCAAAGGCCTCAATAAGCCCTTCTACTTCTTTAATTTCCTCTTCTGTGCCGATCATAAGAATGCGGTTTGTCCTGTCATCAACGTCGAGATAAACGCCTTCAGTTTTTCCCTGCCCCACTGTGGACGATGAGCTTCCGTTTTTCTTATTGGGAATTATTCTTCCTTTTGAATCACGCCTTACAGGCTGCCGCTGCGAGGAAGAAGAGGAGGAGACAGTTACATCAACTGTTCCGAGGTTTTGAGCAAGCGCTTCAACCTTATCCACCAGAGATGATGCGAGCGTGTATTCGAGCCTACGGTATTCAAAAACTCGCTTCTCACCTGCAACATCCACAAGAGAAAGCATCTTCTGGATTCGAGGCATTCGGTATGAATAGCCGGTAACGATTAAGCTCCTAGTTTCAGGCAGATCAACAATGCTTATCCCCAGCTTCATACTCATCAGCATCTTCTTTGCCGAATCGGTGTTTATGTGGTCGAGCTTGAAAACTCTTGTAATTATAACATCACCGGGCTTTACGTCTTGATCGCCTTCCACTATTGCAGGGTCGAGCTCTGATGCCTCGTTCTTGGTTACAATAGTTACCAGATTCCCGCGGCGTGTCATTATAAATCCGCGGAACTTCAAAACAGACTCAAGCAGGCCGTACAGGTCTTTCACCTTGATCTTGCCGTTGTGAACCTTGAGCATCACCTCGCCGCGCACTTTGTTTTGGTCGTAGATGTAGTTTAGCCCGAGCTGCTTTCCAACAAGCTCTATAAGAGATGTAATTTCCACCTTTTCAGGGAGCTTAACGCTCAAATTAAGCTTCTTATTGGCATCTCCTATTTCCGGTACGTCAAAATCGCCTTCAGCCGCTTCTTTTGCGGCCGGAAGTTCTGCTGCCTGAACAGTATCGCCCTGCTTTATCGGCTTGAGTGTCTGGCCGTCTTGTCTGGCTGTATTTTTTGTCTGAGTTTGTTTTGATGGCTGAGGCTGGTTTTTCTGCTCAAATTTCTCAGGATATTTCTCTTTCGCTTCTTCCCGCTGCTGTCTGGCTTTTTTGAGAAATTCCATAGCCTTTTCCATGGCCTGTCTGTTTCTCTCCATCGCCTCCTGCTGTTCGGGAGTTAGCTCCTGCTGGGAGGCCTGTGCGTTCTGCCCCTGCTGGTCAGAACCATTCTGCTCAGTCTGCTGGGTCTGTGCGGCCTGCTGGTCAGAGCCTTGCTGCCCCGCTGCCTTATTTTGTATCGCCCTTGCACCGGCCTTCTGCGAAGACCTTTCCTGCCTTGCCCGCATCATGGCTTCGTCGAAAGTTTCTCCTTCCTGCAGCTCGATATCGAGCCTCTCAAGAATACTCTTCTGACGCTCCGAAACTTCCTCATTCTGCTGCGCAAAAAGCAGATGCTGAGACATTACCAGCAATGCTGCAAGGAAAGCTATAGACCAAAATTTGGCTTTCAATGACCTGTATTTTTTTACCATTAATCACTCCAGATAGCTATAATAGCACGTTTTACAAAATTTATACTTAGGGTTTGACAAATCGAATTTATAAAAGTTCCCTATTAGAAGTGTAATTTGGGAATTTTTCGTTTTAGCGGGTGAATCAACTTGTTTGAATCTCTATCTTTTCGAGAATCTGCCTCTCTGCCTCTTCAAAGCCGCAAAAGAAAGAAACCCCTGCTGCAAGGTCGTGGCCGCCTCCGCCCAGAGCCTCTGCCACTTCCCTGACAATTACATCGCCTTTGCTTCTCATAGAGCATTTTATCTCATTAGGGCTTCTTTCAATCAGGAGAAATGTAGTTTGAATGCCTTCAAGGGCTTGGAGCTTGTTTATCAGCCCTTCGGTATCGCTTTCAACAGCTCCGCTTTCCCTGAAATCCTGCTGAGTAATCCTGCCGGATACCACGGCACCGCCGTGCAGCTTGAGCGAATCGAGCATACGGGATGTAAGCCGCATCTTTGCAAGCGATTCCCGCTCGTAGATAACGCTGAAAAGCTCTTCCGTATCAACTCCCGCTGCGAGCAGCTCACCAGCGGCCTTATAAGCAGATTGGAGGTTTTTGCCGTATCTGAACCAGCCTGTGTCTGTGGCCATTGCTGCGAAAAGAGAGAGGGCAAACTGCTTATCCGCCTTATAGCCGAGAAACTTTGCAAACCTGAATACTATCTCACCCGCAGCGGGAGAACTCGAATCAACTACTTTCACATCGCCGAAACTGTCGTCGCCAAGGTGATGATCAAACACTATCGAGGGGATCCTGCCGTCTGAAAGCTCCTCTATACCGGGTGCCCTGTCCGGATGGAGGGCATCAGTAAGTATGATAAGATCAGCGTCTTTCCAAGGGAGCTTTTTCCAAAGCTCATTATCAACGCTCGAATTGATTACAGTTGGCCGGTGTTCGCCGAAAAGCATATTTATCCACTCAGGAAAATCATCCACGAGGAGCGGAAAAACCTGCTTGCCCATATCCGCTATAATCTTTGACAACGCGCTCACGCTCCCGCAGGCATCGCCGTCGGGTCTTTGGTGAGCAGTTATTATCACCTTTTCTGATTTTTCAATCAGCTCTTTGGCTTCGGAAAATTGTTTTGTAAGATCTTTCAAATTTTGCCCTCTCATTAATTCCCCGAAGAATATATTAAAATACTGCTGAAATTACAAATATTTTTAGCAATTCCAGCAGTAAAAAGGGCAATGTTTTCAGAAAAACTGTTACATTATTTCAACTCGCCCATCTTCAAGCCAAGATTCGGCAAATTGAAGGAAATTAAACATCTCAGATGCAATGCTGAACTCCTCCGCCTCAGTCTGTTCAGCGCCGAGATAAGAAGGCGTTAATCCGCCAAAATCAATTTCTATCTTATCGATATTTATCGATGGGTCTGTGCCCCAAATCCTGAGTTTGTGAAGGCCTGGATCGATATCTAAAATCTCAGAGGCCTTTATCGCCCCTGAAGCCACATTCTCCTGCCAGAGCATAGAGCCGTCTTTGCCCATCTCAAATTCCACCCAGAAGGGTTTCTTATCATCAATTGAAACTGCGCAGCGAAGCTCTTTGCCTTTTTCGAGGGAGAAAGAAGGCACAGCATAAACATTTATTAAAGCTGCCCCGCCAGAGGAAACTTTTATATCGTATTCCAGATACGGGCTTGATTTGCGAACATTGCCAACATTCTCTACATACCATCCAGTAAGCGGCTCAAGTACCATACTTGCGCCGGTTCTGCCGAGCCCTTCAAGAACTTCCCAGCTTCTTGAACCACGAGGACGTTTGGCGGAGTAGTTTTCAGCATTAAAAGCAATAAAACCACTGTCTTCTACAAAAGAATTTTCCACAACCGCTGAATCTTTATTGAACGCCGAAATGTTTACAGTATAAGCCTTTACTGCTGAGGTAATTTCTATGCTCCCCCGTAAATCTTCGTTTTTCGGCGCTTTCCCATAATCAATGCTCACCCATATCCGCTGGTCTTTCTTAGAGACAGTACCAGATGATTTGCTGAGATTTATCCATGAACTGCTTGCTGAAGCCTGCCATGATACCGGATTCTGGCCTTTGTTAAATATATCAATAAAATGTTGTTTATCGGTGCAGAAATTAAATTCGGGGAGGTAATTAAACGACGGCGGGAAAAGCATCACTCTTCTAAGCTTGGCTCCGTCTTCTCTTGCGTAGAAGCTTAGGGTGTGCTGCCCTTCGGCCAATTCAAAATCTGTTATGCGGTATTTGCCGCTGCCTACATTATCATTCCAAAGGATATGAGGCTTATCAGCCATTTTTATAAACCACGAATCGCCGTTATCGTTGGGATGTTCAACAACTGCACACAGCTCATAAATTCCGTCTGAACCAGCAGGGATTTCAAATGAGAAATCTGCCCTGTTCTCAGTTGGGAAACTAAGATCCCTGCCCCTGCCTTCTGGAACGGATATATAACTGCCGGCAGAATCTGAGCCTATTTCAATATCTTCGCCGAAAAGCTCCGCATCCGAGCAGCCAAAGCTGAGAATAGAGGGAACATTTTCGGGATAATCTGACTCGGAATCGAGCTGGGTGCTTGAACCTTCAATCGCAACCCCTATCCCGCCATCCTGAGGCAGATCAGCGGATGCCGTATGCGGGGAGAAGAAAACCTTTGAACCGCCTTGCCAGCCCGGATGCCAACTTGTTACATTATTCCACTTTCCACCTGCGATTTCCTCGTTGTAAATCCTCGTATATTCTTTAATTCTCTCAAATGCAGATTCCGCCTCAGCGGCATAATAATCAGCGCTCGCCCTTCCCTGACTCGCATACTCCCTGCTCTTGTATGAATAAAGCAGTTTCTCGTTCATACTTGCCGCTGCTGCCGCAGGATAATGAACAAGCTGGAAGAATGCATCTTTTGCTGCTTCAGGCAGATTATCGTAAAGCTGCTGAGAATCCTGTCTGAGGGCTTTATAGTTTTCAATTCTCTGAGCTGCCCGGTCTGAATGGGCGAAAAGTGTAAAAGCAGGATCTTCCGGTTCGTTCATCCCCCACCAGTGATTGGCAAAGCCCATCAGCTCAGGCTTTCTCTGATTAGCCAAAACTGTATAACGCCTCATAATATCAGCGATCTGATCGGCATATTCCTGCCCAATATCTCGTGCTGCAACTTCATCGAAATAATCAGATACATTATCCCTATTCCATTTATCGATATCCCAGGCAGTTTGAAGGAAGAATTCCATCTGCCATTCTCGTCTCTTCAAATCGCCCACATTCACAATCCACACATCACGCATATTCATCTGCCACGCACGGTTCATCTCCCGCCATACAAGTGAGGGGCTTGTGGAACAGAGCCAGATATATGGATGCGGAACACCGAGGTAAGACAAGTGGTAATAAACGCCTCCGCCGCCGCTTCTCTGCTGTTCTGCGCTGTCTGAGAATCGTTTTATATATCCAAAATTATCCTCCGCCCACATAATGGTTATATCTTCAGGCAAATCGAGGCCGGCATCATAATAGTCCAGCACTTCTTTATAGGGCACGAAGACCTGCGGTATCTCATTTACCGGCTTGTCAATATGGCGGCTTAATATTTCCCGCTCATCATCTATAACCTGCTCAAGAATCCTCGCACCATCCTCAGGGGAATCGGCCCCGCTCATACCCGAATCATGCATACCTCTAATTCCTACAGTATAAATATTTTCGTTTGAGGAAGCCGTTTGAACACGCTGGTCTAAAACCTCTTTTATCCTCTCGCTGTTTTGGGTGTAATCCCAAGGGCCGTCAACTGATGTATCCCACTCGGCAAAGTTATTGTAGAGAAGAGGCTCGCAGTGACTCGACCCAATAACTATGCCGTACTTGTCTGCAACTGCCTTATTCTCCATATTCTGATAAAAAGGCACTGAACAATCGTGCATAGCCGGCCAGATATGGTTGGCCTTTAGCCTGAGCAGAAGTTCAAAAACTTTAGAATATGTTTTTGGGCCGATATGGCCGTATTCAGGCTCAAAAGTATTTGCTGCCCAAGTGTGCAGTCCCCAGCCTTCATCATTAATAAATATTCCTCTGTATTTAACGTCGGGTTTGTCTGTCTTGTAAAAAATATCGCTGAGCTGAAACTCGTTTCTCTGCTCTGCAGGCACATCCGCCCACCAAATCCAAGGAGATACCCCCATCATCTGCGAAAGCTCAAACACTCCGAAAGCCGTGCCCCTCGGATCGCTGCCCGCTATAACCAGAGCTTTAGAAACCCCTTCGAACGGTTCTTGGACAACAGTAAGCACGAAACTCTCCCACTGCTGCTGGTCGATAGCGGAGGAATCGAATTTTTCCTCGCTTATAAGCTGATCAATAAAGCTGCTTTTACCAGCAGAGCCGATCAGCACAACATTTTCAGCCATTTCAGGCATTGAGGAGCGGATATCGACCTCTCTTCCGCTAACCGCCTTTAAATCTTTGATAAAACACTCTCCGGCAGTATGAACCACCTTTGAATCTTCTGAATCAACAATTATTTCAGCAGTGTCAGAATCGCTGAAAAGCGTGAAATTGCCTTCAGGGGGTATTTGCAGTGAATCGCTGGGGAAACCTGATGAGACAAACAAAAGCATAATCGAAAGAAAAGAAGCTGTATTATTAAGCATAGTAAACCTTATTTGAGTATCAGAAAGAATATTTTAATTGCGATTAGAATATAATTTATCGAAAACTTCTGATCAGCCGCGACCGAATGTATTGTAGTACGTTATTTAATAATAGCAGGTTTTCTCAGGCATAAAAAAACTATATACACCAAGAGTATTTCAGCTGACCTTTAATGAAAGATATATATTACGTTATAAAAGCCGGACAGCTTACAAAACTGCCCGGCATAAGAACATTAAAAAAAAGGTTTTAGATTACATTTCCGGGACGTATCTGTTATCTAACAGCCACTCTGAAGCGAATTCTGCGAAGTCATAGAGATTGACAACACAATCTGGAGTTCCTTCTGGGCCAGCAATGTCAAACTCTGGGTAACCGTAGATACATTGTCTCACGCCGGTTTCATCGTAATATAGAGCTGCGATTTCCTCATTAGTAAGCGGATAGTTGAATATTCGCATATCATCAATCTGTCCTGAGAATCTATCGCTTACACTTCCCCTTAGATTTCTTCCGAAAAGCGTAACCGGCTGTTCCCATTCTGAGAAGTTAGCAAGCTCAGATCCATTGTCAACTTCCTCTCTTAAAATACCATCTACATAAAGCTTTGCTGCATAACCGTCGAAGCAAGCTGTAAGAAGGTGCCACTCTCCTTCAGGGATATATTCAGAGGAGACAGTGGCCTGTATATAGTCTGTTGAGCTGTTGTTCCCATTCTGCCTTATGAGAAGACGCAAGTCTGCTCCGCTCAAAAAGCCAAACTGAATTGCTGTATTCGGCCCTTCGTTGAAATTGCCGATGAAATACTGCTCCGAATCATCTAATCGTTTAATCCAGGCGGTTATAGTGAAATTCTCGAGGCCGTTTCCGAAGCCGGCTTTTGGATATGCATCCTCGGGCAGTTCAGCATAAGTTGTGCCGTTAGGGTCTGCTGCATACTGCTGAGCGTCTGATTCAGCAAAACCGGCGGTATATGCGAGGGGATCGCTGACTAAGCTCCCGTCATTCAGGCCTAAAGTGTCTTCAACATTCTGCTCAAACTGATAACCTGCAAGCATTCTCTTTATTGAAAGCTTTGCTGTCTCAGATGTTGAGCTTCCGCCGCTGTTTGTAACAACGGCATAGTAAGAGCCCTCATCTGCCTGATCTGCATTAGCGATTTCAAGCGTTGTTGATGTGTTGTCGGTTAGAATTGTAACATCAGGATCGGCATCGCTTATAAGCATATCAGGTTCTCCTGCCCTGTACCACTCTACAGAAGTTAGCTCGCTGATTGTCGTAATGCCAACCTGAATAGACGCAGTTTCAGAGGGGAAAACCTTCTTATTATCAGGCCCTTGCAGCACTGGCACAGATTTGAGAGTTTCAAAGCTCCAAACCTCGCTCATCGGGTTGTTCGGGTCTCCGTCCGGATAGACGCCGCCCTGTCCGTCTGCCATCACTTCCTCTACAGCCCAATAGTATTTACTGTCCATAGATAAAGACGGAGAATAAACTCCATCGGCAGCAGGATCTGTATAATCAGTAATATCAACAGAGCCAACAAGGCTGAGCTCGCTGTCTTGCGGGTCTCCACTGCTCATCCATACGTTATGCTTTTCAATATCTGGGTTTACCGCAGTCATATCTGATGGGTTTAACCCAGCGTTCCAAGTGAGGCTCGCATCAAGAGCCACATTAATCTCGTCGTCGGGGCTTCCGTCGAAGGCTGCGTTCTTGAAAACACCGTCGATTACAGGATATTTATTTGCAAGGTAAACACCGATCTTGTCATACTCCTGCTCGCTTAAAACTCGATCGTAAACTATTACCTCTGCTACATTCCCATTAAAGAAACCACTCGTTCCGCGTATAGCTCCAATATTCAGTCCTGCCGGATTGGAGGTCGAAGAGTTGGATGATGTTCCGAGATACTCCCCGTCGGTGTAGAAATCAACACCTGAATCTACTGCGAAAACGTGCGGCTGTGAATCTGCATCAGGTGCCCATCCAGGCCTGTCCCCTGAATTACCAACACGGACATTCAAGATACGTGCATCTTGATCCGACCAGAGAAATGAAAGACAAATACGCAAACGGGAATCACTTACACTGTCATCCCAACCTGCAAGCATATACTGATCAGTATCTTCAAGATTTACGAACTGCCCTACAACTATAACAGTAAGGCTGTCAACCGTTACGCTTGAAGCTGCATCAGTTAACCACATAACATCATCGCTGCCGTCGAAATACAGAGCAGGCTGCGCTCCAAATACACTGTCTTGCAATACAGGCTGCCTTGAAGCTTCCAACTGTGTTCCGTGGTTTCCGTTGCCGGACAAGTCCGGCCAAACTCCTACAGGGTTACCCGACGATACTTCGGGTATCTCGTCGGCGGAAAGATGCATCACAAGCCCGTTGCTTACAGGCATTGAGGCCAGAGCAAATCCGCATAATCCAGCAATAGCCATTAACATAAACAATTTTTTCATAGTAAAACTCCCTTAAAAATAATAATATTTACCGCCTGCCTTTTTAAGGCAAAACTTTAGTCTAAATCATAAACACACAAAAAACATAAAATCTTCAGCGAGCTGATGGATAAGCCAAAGCTTGACAATGAATCTTGCGTATCTAACTTATATTAATTCAAATTGACAATTATTAAATGTACTATCCCAACTTTTTATTGTATGATAGTGACATATGAAGAATTTCGTAAACACCGCTAACACTGTGAAAAGATCGCAGGTTTTATCATTATTTCACAACGAAAACCAGTACAGGCCGCTGTTTCTGCACGGAGCGATTCATCAGGACAGGCCGGTAGGCCCGAAGAGAACTTTCAGTGAACATTCACATCCGTTTTACCATATAGTGCTGTACACCGACGGGCACGGTGAATACCTCAAAGAAGGACTTTTTCACAAGGCTCGCCCGGGAACATGCGTTCTGCTCTCTCCCGGCCAGAAACACGACTTTGTTTCTCACTGGCAAAAAACGGTTTACTCTGAGATAACATTTGCCTTCAAATCTGAAAATGGCCTGCTTCTGGAGCTTCCTTTTGAAAAGCTAATTTTTTTGCTTACCGGGGTTGAAGCCGCATTCGATACTGACCTAATATTCTCTAATGAACAGACAAACACACTGAACAATATGTTTTCTGATTTGATAGAATACCTGAACAGCTCAAGCATTATATCACAATATCAGGCCAATTTTGGTTTGCTTGGAATTTTCAATTTCATCGTAAAACACCATATTCTAACAGCAGTGGATTCAAGCTCTATCTCTCCAATGGATAAGGTGAAAGCGTATATTGAGGAAAATTACACAAACCAAATACCTATTGAAAAACTCACATCTATGGTGCACCTGTCAAAGGGATATTTCTTCAGAGCTTTCAAGAAAAAGTTTGGAGTGTCTCCAATAACTTACCAGCAAATCATCCGGATAAATGCATCAAAAACGCTTCTTAAAACCACCTCCCTTAGATGCAATGAAATCGCTGACCGCGTGGGCTTTTCCGATGTTTATTTCTTCCACAGGACTTTCAAAAAACATACGGGTAAAACACCTTCCAGCTATCGGGCAGGAAAAGAAAACCTGTAGCAAAAAAAATACTCCGCCGGCATTAACAGACAGCGGAGCATTAATCAACTTTATTAAGCTGCAAATTTTCAGCTTATCTTTGCGATTCGATCCATCGCCTCTTTAACAGTATCAAGCTCGTTGAACGCGCTCAATCTGAAGTATCCCTCGCCTGCTGCGCCGAAGCCGGCACCGGGCGTACCCACTAAATGCGCCTTTTCGAGAAGGAGGTCGAAGAATTCCCACGAGCTCATTCCGTCTTTTGTGGAGAGCCATACGTACGGGGCGTTTTCGCCGCCGTAAACGCTGTAGCCAAGGCTGCTGAGAGCATCCCTGATTACCGAAGCGTTGTTCATATAATACTGAATCACTTCCTTGATCTGCTTCTGCCCTTCCGGCGAATATGCAGCTTCAGCGCCTTTCTGCGTAACGTATGAAACGCCGTTGAACTTCGTGCAGTGTCTTCTGTTCCAGATTGGATTAACCTCTACCGCCTCGCCGCTGGACTTTTTGTATGCCTTGAGCTTGTGCGGAACAACAGTAAACGCGCAGCGAACGCCGGTAAAACCGGCTGACTTCGAGAAGCTCCTGAACTCAATCGCCACTTCATCCGCACCTTCAATTTCGTATATCGAATGCGGGATTGAATCATCCTGTATGAACGCCTCATATGCGGCATCGTAAAGAATGAGTGCTTTGTTTTCTTTTGCAAAATCGACCCACTTCTTTAGCGTAGCCTTTTCTGCAACGCTGCCTGTGGGATTGTTCGGGTAGCAGAGGTATATCATATCCACCTGCTCCGAGGGAAGCTCTGGTGCGAAGCCGTTCTCCGCTGTGCAAGGCATATAAACGATGCCTTCATACTTTCCGTCTTTGGAAGCCTGACCTGTTCTGCCTGCCATCACATTAGTATCAACATACACCGGATAAACAGGGTCCTGCACGGCTACCACATTATCAATCCCGAAGATTTCCTGCAGGTTTCCGGTGTCGCATTTGGAGCCGTCGCTGATGAATATCTCGCTCTTATCCAGCGATACGCCTCGAGGCTTGTAGTCGCATTCAAGGATTTTTTCAACGAGAAAACCGTATCCCTGTTCCGGACCGTATCCGTGAAAGCCCTGGGCAGTTCCCATATCGTCCACCGCACTTTTCATCGCTTTTACGATTGCCGGCACGAGCGGCTTGGTTACATCACCGATACCAAGTTTTATTACATCGGCCTGCGGGTTCTGGTCTTTGAACGTATTAACTCTGCGGGCGATTTCCGGAAAGAGATAACCCGCCTGGAGCTTGAGAAAATTTTCATTAATCTTAATCATAATAATCCTTCGCTATTTGTGTTAGTGGAGGTTAAAAAGAAAACTCAAGACAGAACAGTCTAATAATTCGGGCTGAATAGTCAAATTATGCCTTGCAGTCAAGAGAACTATTTCAGCTCGTAGAGCCTCGGGAAGCTGCGAATCTTTTGCCACTCCCGATGCTCAGGAGAAGACTTTATTTGAGTTACTGAGAAATACGCTTCCTCCCTGTCGAATTTCTCAGGCGCCCCGTGGATTACAGTTATATCTTTCCCGCTTCTTTCCCGAGCAAAAAACAGAGCATATCTTGAAGAGTTATCCGCAATGAGAACGCTGCCCTGCGGAACGAGCTCCACAACCGCCTCTGACCATAGCTGAGCAGATCTTTCATTATTTTTCCAAGGCTTTATCCAGTATCTGGCCTCGTTTCTTCTATCGATCGTCCGCTCTCTTTTTGCAAGTTCATGCCTTTGAGCGAAACTGCAAACTCCGGAAAATACCAGCGGCTGAAGCACAGCGAAAGCGAGAAGGAGATAGCAAAGTCTATCCTGAATCTTTCGAGGAACTTTGAAAAATTCGAATGCATTTGCCGAACACAGACCAATCAGAACAAGCGAGGGAAGAATAAACATAAACTGATCAGGGACTGAGTACCTAATATAGAACAGAAAATGAACAGTGGTAAGAAAGACAAGCGTTTTTCTGAGCAAGCCTGCTCTGCGGAAATTTTTTAATAAAGCAACAATTCCAGCTAACGCAAAAATCGCAAGCAGATTGGCAAAGTTGAGAGAAGAGAAAAATGCGTTCGGCAGGGCAAATTTTGTAACACCAGCCACATTAAACACCTCATCTCCGTAACCGCCCACTAAGATATCCATTACCAGCTCTCCAAAGCCCATAGGCTCCCCGCTAAGCTTGAATGCAGAAGCGGCAATCAAAGGCGAGAGCCCCGCAGCCCAGAAAAGCCCTGCAGAAAATATGTGCCTGAAATTGGTTTGCCTCTTTGACAGCATATATATCACAACACCCGCATACACTGGAATTGATAGCAGGGCAAGGTTGTGCACGGAGATCCCGAGCCCGTTAAAAAGGGCAAGCCAATACAAATTTGAAGGCCTGCCGGTCTTGATGTATCTGAAAAGAAACAGCAGCTCGAAAGTGAATATCGCAAGATGGGTTGTGTATGTTTCGGTTATTGTTGAGAGCCACCAAAGCGTATGGGAAAGGCCGAGGCAAAATGTAAGGCCGAGGATCAAAAAGCTTTTTTTAGTGAAAAATCTTGAAAGCATTGAAAAATTTGCCACTGCAACAGCCCCCATAACTGCGCTGAATATATTAAGGCTCATCGGGAAAGGTAAAGGCAGTTTGGAAATTCCGTATCCAATCGTCATATAGAGCGGGTGGCTGCGGCAGAGCCCGTATTCCTGCGAAACTATCTGCCCGTTCCAGCTTCGCCACTGATATTCGCCGTTATCCTGCCAGCTTACGCCTCTCTGGGCAGTGAAACCGTAAAGCAGAGCAAAAAACACAAACACATACAACCACTGATTCTTCAAACTCTCATCCTGAACGTCTCGCTGCATTGGATCATCCATAAATTTTCCTCGTTTTTGAAGATTTCAAGAGAAGATACACAAAAACCGGGGCTCCCGCGAAGGCGGTTATAATCCCTGCCGGAAGCTGCTGGGGAGCTATAACGGTTCTTGCAAGCGTATCGGAGACCACCAGAAAACTTGCCCCGCAAAGAGCACTGAGCGGGAGGAGCTGGCGGTGGTCAGGGCCGAATATCAGCCGCACTGTATGCGGAACAATAAGCCCTGCAAAGCCTACAAGTCCGCTGAGGCTTACGGCAGCGGCTGTTACGAACGCAGCACAGGCAAAGCAGATGCCCCGCAGGCCGGCAGTGTTTATCCCCAGAGCCTTCGCATCAGTTTCGCCGAATGTGATTACGTTCAGCTTCGGGGCAAATCCCTGCAACACAGCTGCCGAGAGAATAAGCGGAATAAGTCCCGCAGAAAGGTTCCCCGGACGAACATCCCGCACATTGCCCATCAGCCAGAGCAGAGTGGCATGGAGATCTTCGCTTTTAACTGCGGTAATCATAAACATTATAACAGCCGAGAAAAACGAATTCACTACAACACCGGCAAGAAGGAGACCTGTCATATTGTTTTTGCCCGTACGTTTGCCTATCGTCCAAACTATCCATATCGTTATAAGAGCAAAGGCGAAGGCCATTATCCCCTTTCCGCTAATTCCAGCCCACGTAAACGTAAAGCCAGTTATAGCTGCGGTTACCGCTCCGAGCCCAGCACCGCTGGATATCCCGAGGATGTATGGGTCTGCGAGGGGATTCTTGAGAAGTGCCTGAAACACAACCCCAGCTATAGATAAAGACGCCCCCACAATCGCCGCAAGAAGACAGCGAGGGAGTCTTATTTCGAAAAGTATGAGCCAGTCAACATTTTCGGAAGTTTCTCCGGAAACTATGCCGCCAATAATATTTGCTGCGCTGAGGTTTTTAGAGCCGATAAGGCTGCATAAAAGGATCAATCCTGCAAGAAGAGCAGAAAAGATTATAATCCTCAGTAGGAGCTTCTTTTTTGAAAGGTGTTCAATCTCCAGCAAACTTTTTTCCCTTTTCGCTTTGCTTTACAATACTGCGCAGCAGTTTTGCGGCTTTGGTAATTCTCGGGCCGAGCCTTGAAACCACATCCGCATTAACCTGATAAACATTGCCCTCTTCAGCAGCATTTGTTTTCCACCTGCTGTAATAATTCTGTTTCTCCAGTTTCTTAATCCCATCGGTTTTTGCATCAGATTCGATAATTATATCCGGATTCATCACTACCAGCGATTCTGCATTATATTTCGGATACCCGCTTTGCTCGGCAGCGTTTTCTGCGCCGGCTATTTCCAGCAGACTGTCGATATATGTACCTTTACCAGCTGCCATAATCGGCTCACGCTGAACTACAACAAGCACCTTAGGGGCAGCCCCGCCGGAGCTTAGGCTTCTAATTTCGGAAAGTTTTTTTCTTATTTGAGCCTTGAGCGCCGATCCTCTCTGCTGCACGCCGCAAATGCGGGAAATCTTATCAATTGCCGAATAGATATCGTCAATATTTTTCGTTTCCACAATCACAGTTTCCGCACCTATGCCCTCAAGCCTGCTGCCGATACGCCTGTGAATTTCGGTGTTTGAGATGAATACAGTATCAGGCGAAAGTGAGATCACAGTTTCAATATCGGGTTCCATTATCGAACCAACACTCTGTTTTTCTCTGCACTGGGCAGGGTAGTCGCAGTATGAGGTTACCCCTGCCACCTTCTCGCCGAGACCGAGTGCAAACAGGAGCTCGGTAATATTGGGCGATAATGACACTAACCTTTCCTGAGTACCGCCCTTCTCCGGCGAGCTCCCGCACGAGGATAGAGAGATAAAAGAAGCGAGCAAAACTGTAATTAAAAATAATTTCTTCATAAATCCCTTTAATACAAAACTCTGCACTGATTAGCCCATGATTATATTGCATTTGCACTTGAAAGCAATTTGAGAAAAGGCTATAATTGAAGTTTAATATATTATAGAATTGTGAAAATGAACAAATTTATCTAAGGGCTGTAAAAAATATTAAATTATGTTATCATTACCCGCCTCAAAATAAAGAAAGAGGTGAAATTATGAATATAAAGACAATACAGCAGGGAAGCTACCAAACAAACAGCTATGTGGTTACAAGCAGGGACTACCCGGGCAAATGCGCGGTTATTGATACCGGCCTTGAGAACCATAATCTTCTGGCCTATCTGAGCCTGAACAACCTCTCACCGGCGATGCTTATCCTCACCCACGGGCACTTAGACCATATCCTTGGCATACCTGCCCTGAAGAAGGATTATCCCGATATGAAGGTTTGCATACACAGGGATGATGAGCAGATGCTGAAAGACCCTCAGCTCAATATGAGCGGGGTGAGCGCTGTTTACGATGATTTCACCTTCGAATCAGTTGACAGAGTCGTAGATGAGGGCGATATAATCGAAGTAATCGGGCTGTCGTTCAAGGTTATACACGTTCCCGGACATACCAAAGGGGGGATGTGCTTGGAGGCTCTCGATAAGGGCGTGGTTTTCACTGGAGACTGCATTTTCGCAGGGTCTATCGGGAGAACAGACCTGCCCGGCTGCGTAAACGGAGACTGCATGAAACAGCTGATTAACGGCCTGCTGGAAAAGGTGTTAGTGCTGGATGAAAACACAAAACTCCTGCCAGGACACGGGCCTTCAACTACAGTGGGACTCGAAAAAAAGCATAATCCATTCTTCAGCCAAGGCAGCTTTACTCTCGCAGACTAAACTCGGGAAATAACTGAAACCATATTCATGGCGAATATAAATTGAGCGATTACGCAAATTTCGCTATTTTTTTTCATAACGTAATCCTCAAAACCCGAGTGTAATTTTTGGATTTTTTTCGCACAAAAATATTTAAGAGCGAACCTATGTGTTCGCCTGTGAGGACTTCTCGCGTCTGGCCGGCAGAGAGCTTGCTAAATTTTCGTGAAACATTATCATTCACTGCTCGAAAAATAAGACAGCAGTTTCAGGTTTTATCAGGAGCTTAAAAAATGAGATACAGCCAGACATTGATCCCCACAACAAGGGAAGTGCCCTCTGATGCGGAGATTCCAAGCCATCAGCTTATGATACGCGCAGGCCTTATTCGGAAGATAGCCAGCGGTATGTATGCCTACCTGCCTGCGGGGATGAAATCCCTTCGCAAAATAGAAGAGATTGTTCGTGAGGAGATGAACCGTGCCGGCGGCTGCGAAACTCTTATGCCCAGCGTACACCCAAGAGAGCTCTGGGTTCAGACCGGCCGCGATGAGGATTACGGCGACACAATGGCACGTTTTCAGGACAGACACGGCAGATGGAATGTCCTCAGCCCCACAGCAGAAGAGGTTTACGCCTACATCGGCTCTAATGAGATAAGCTCATACAAGCAGCTCCCGATAAATATGTACCAGATAAGCTTTAAGTTCCGCGATGAATTCCGCCCGAGGTTCGGCGTATTGCGTTCCCGTGAATTTCTAATGAAAGACGGCTACAGCTACCACGCCAGTCCCGAATGCCTGCACAAAACCTATATGCAGATGTACGAAGCTTACAAGCAGATTTTTGAGAGGTGCGGGGTTCCGTACGTTATTCTTGAAGCCGAAGCCGGCGAGATGGGCGGCAGCGGTTCGCATCAGTTTACAGTACCCTGCGAGAGCGGCGAGGATGTAATTGTTTACACAGAAGACGGGAGCTATGCTGCGAATATTGAGAAGGCCGCAATCGATCCGGCTGAGGCAGTTGACGAAAAAATTACCGACGCCCCTGAGGAGGTTCATACACCTAATGCAGGCAGCATTGAGGCAGTTTGCGAAATGCTGGGCACTAAGCCTGAGCAGATGATCAAAACCCTGATACATTCAGACAGGGAAGGAAGGATTATAATTGCAGTTGTGCGCGGGGATCATGAGCTTAATGAAGAAAAGCTCTCTCAGCTTCTTGGAGGGGAGAAAACCGAAATGGCCTCAGAAGAGCAGATTAAAGAATTTACAGGGGCTTCAGTAGGCTTTGCAGGTCCTCAGGGGCTCTGCGAAAAGGCGCATCAGGTTTTCATAGACTACAGCGCGGCTGCAATGTCAGGCGGGGCTGCAGGTGCAAATAAGGACGATTTCCACGTAAAAAATATAGTTCCGGGCAGGGATTTCCCGCTTGAAAGCGAAAATGTTCAAACTGCTGATATCAGAAATGCCGTCGAGGGTGATACCCACAATGGCAAGAAGCTGCTCTTTAGGAAGGGAATTGAAGTTGGGCAGGTGTTCAAGCTGGGCACAAAATACAGCACGAAGCTTGAATGCGAATTCCTCGATGAAAACGGCAAACGCAAACCCTGCCTTATGGGCTGCTACGGCATCGGGCTCAACAGGATTATGGCCTCCGCAATCGAAACAAACTACGATGAGAGCGGCATAAAATGGCCAATCAGTATTGCTCCATTCGAGGCGGTTATTGTGCCGATTGGCAAGAAAGATGAGGCCGAGGCCGGCGAGAGACTCTACAGCGAGCTCAAAGATATGGGGGTCGATGTGCTTCTGGACGATCGCAATGCACGGCCCGGGGTAAAGCTCAACGACGCAGACCTGCTGGGGGTACCGGTGAGGATAACTGTAGGGCGCAAGAGCCTTGCTGAGGGGAATGTGGAAATGAAGCTCAGAAGCGAGAGCGAAAACAGTTTGATAAAACTCGAAGAAGCCGCCGGAAAAACAGCAGAAATCGTGAAGAAGCTGAAAGACGGGACTCAGTGATATTGCTTCATATTACTCTTTCTTGATTCAGAAAAGAGCGAGTTAATTATCACAAATTCTGCCTGCGCGGCTCTCTGCTTGTTCGGCAATCATTCTGGCTTCCAAGAATGAGGCTCGGGCGTAATATTGCGAATCACTTCATTAAAAGGAAGTTCTGGGGGCAAAAGAAAAGCCGGATGAGAGTCTCAACCGGCCTTCGCAGTATATGTTTTGGAGGTACGTTATGAAAAAGCTTTGTTCTTCGTTTTATCTTTTATGTTGTTCTTAGAATCCATTACAAAATTACAGCTCAATAGTTCGAAAAATTTTTTTTATTTTTAAAAAATTCGGCCTTTTTTTTAATTTGATCAATTTTGAGCGATATAATTCCCATTTTGGTAAATTGACTCACCCTTTTTAGAGGTATTGCTAAAATATTTTTAAGTTTTTTCTTTTCCAATATTGCAACCAGCAGGCGATATTGCTAAAATACATAAAAAGCCGGGGGTGGCCTGAAGAGGCCTGAGAAATACCCTTCGAACCTGATCAGACCCGTAAGCGGCAACTGCGTAGGAATGGCGGAGAGATATTTGAAATTATTGAACGTTTCTCCCGGTGTAATCGGGGGAAACGTTTTTTTATTTTGAGCCGGATTATTCGGCGAAGAAAGGAGAAATAGTATGCTTACACAGCTCGAAGCAGCAAAAAATGGCGAAATAACAAGCGTTGTTGAAAACGCAGCAGAATATGAAGGGCTTGCACCGGAACTGCTCAGAGATGAGATAGCCGCCGGCAGGCTCGTAGTCCCTGCCAACGTGATGCATCTTTCATGGAATCTCACTCCCCGTGCCATCGGCAGGAAGGTGAGCACGAAGGTAAACGCCAATATCGGCATGAGCGATGTACGCTCAGGTATTGATGCTGAGAAGGCTAAAATGGCGGTGGCTGTTGAGGCCGGAGCAGACGCCGTGATGGATCTGAGCACGGGCGGGGATCTGGATTATGTACGAAGTGAGCTGATAAGTGCCTGCCCCCTGCCCTTCGGCACTGTCCCGATATATGAGGCGATAACGGGAAGGAGTGTAGAAGATATAACCCCGGAGCTGGTCCTTGAGATAGCGGAAAAGCAGGCCAAACAGGGCGTTGACTTTTTCACAATCCACGCAGGGCTTCTCCGCGAGCATCTGCCTCTGCTGAAATCCCGTGTTTGCGGGATAGTATCTCGGGGCGGAGCGTTGACAGCAAAATGGATGCTCCATCACAACCGCCAGAATCTGATGTATGAGCTCTTCGACGAGCTCTGCGATATAATGCACGAATACGACGTATGCTTCTCCCTCGGCGACGGGCTCCGCCCGGGCTGCGGGGCAGACGCGACAGATGATGCGCAGATTGCCGAGCTTCGCACTCTCGGCGAGCTCACCCAGCGTGCTTGGGAGAAAGGCTGTCAGGTGATGGTGGAGGGGCCAGGCCACGTACCATTCAACCAGATAGAGGAGAATATGCGGCTCCAGCAGGAGATCTGCAATAACGCCCCGTTTTATGTTCTCGGGCCTCTTGTTACAGATATAGCCCCTGGCTACGACCACATCACAAGCGCAATAGGCGGAACAGCCGCTGCTTACTACGGAGCAAGCTTTCTTTGCTATGTAACGCCGCGCGAGCATCTCGGGCTGCCGGACAATGAAGACGTAAGGCAGGGTGTTGTGGCATCGAAAATAGCTGCCCACTCCGCCGACGTTGCAAGAGGGCATAATGATTCCGCTCAGCGGGACAGAAGGCTCTCCAAGGCGAGGGCAGATTTAGACTGGGACACCCAGATAAGGCTCTCTCTCGATCCGAAAACAGCTAAGAGGATGAAAGACGACGCCTCTAAAAACAGCGCTATGAGCCCCGAGCAGGCCGACTACTGCACAATGTGCGGGAGAGACTGGTGCAGTGTGAGGATCAACCGGGAAATCAGAGATAATCTTTAGCTAATCAAAAAGGGCAGGAATCAAAGCCTGCCCTGTATTTTTTATTCTGATAATCAGCCGTTAAAGTTTTGAGCACTGCTAACCGCTGTTTTTATTCTCTTTGCCTTCTTTTTCGCAGTTCTCAGGCCTTTTCGGTATTGAATTAAACACTTCTTTGAGCTCTTCAGGTATTTTCTCGCCGGAGAGCTCATAGAACCTTTTCACCTGCCATAAGCAGGAATATCTTGCTTTCCCCTTGGGCATAGAGTTTGAGAAGGCTTCGTGATATGTTTTAGCCAACAAAGGAAGTGCTGCTGATTTGCGTTCGAGCACCTTTCGGCTTTTCCCCTTATGAAGTTCTATCGCATCAGTAGCTATTTCAGTGAGCGAACTGCTGTAGAATGGAGCAATAGATATGCTCTTGAATTGATAACTCGAACAAATTGCCCCGCATATCCACCCGCCGGCAAATACAACAGCCGCAAAAATCCAATATCTAACTTTTTTCATAGCTCAAACTCCTCATTCCCGCCAATAAAGCCCCTGTTTTAAAGCCGAAACGGGAAACACTAATTACAAAATTTATTTTATATCGTGCAGCTTCTCCGATATGTAATCCGGCAGATTAGATAAGCTGAGCTGCCTTTTTGTCTCACTGATATGCTTCAAGTCAATTTTTATCGGATTTGTATCTGCGATGCATCCGGCCACCTTATCTGCCCATTCTATCAATACTACAGAATCCTCACTTATCATATCGTCGAAACCGAGATTTTCAAATTCTTTTTCAGATTCCAACCTGTAGGCATCGATATGATAAATGAGCAGGCGGCCTTCGTACTCATTAACCAGAACAAACGTTGGGCTTGTAGTTTTTTCCGTCGCTGCTTCTTGGCAGCAGCCGCTGGCAATCCCCTTTATAAAGTGGGTCTTCCCTGCTCCCAGATCGCCAGTAACAGCGAATATCTCTCCTCCCTTGAGCAGCTTGCCGATTTTTCTGCCTATATCGATAGTTTCCGCAACGCTTGATGTTATCATAATTTAACCTAAGTGATCAAAGCCCTCTGGTTTTAGCTCAGTTGTTTGTCCGCTAGCGTTTTTAATAAACAGCCCGTTGGAAGAAGCGATTTTTCCTATTACTGATATCTTGAAGTCTGCGTTTTTTATTAAATTCTTGTTCTTTTCCGGAATTGTAAATAGAAGTTCGAAATCCTCTCCGTCATTCAGCGCTGCACGTAGAGGCTCCTTTTTGTCCTTTGCAGCCTTCGATACAGGAATAAGCTCTGATTCCAGTATCGCACCTGCCCCGCTGGCTTTCAGAATTCGGTGCAGATCGGTACTTAAGCCGTCTGTTATGTCCATCATTGAAGTGGGCGAAAGTTTTTCCGCTATCCAGAGCGCCTCATTCACTTTAGGCGTAAAATTGATATGTTTGCCCTCGAGCGAGCCTCCCAGCTCACCTGTAACGCAAATCAAATCTTCCTGCTTTGCCCCGCCCCTTTCCAGAGGCTTTGTTACGCCCGGGCGAGATATTACAGTAGAGCAGACTGCAAGCTTTCCTTCTGCCCGCCAGCTTGTTATATCGCCTCCTATGAGCGAACACTGGAACAAACTGCATGCCCTTAGAAGCCCCGAATGGAGCTCTTTGAGCTTTTCAGCGCCCCACCAGTCTGGAATCCCCACGCTTGCAACCATTGCAAAAGGTACTGTCGCCATAGCAGCTGCATCGCTTAGGCTGACAGCCGCAGCTTTGTATCCTATGTTTTCAGGGCTGTGAATATCTGTATCAAAATGGCTTCCGTCCAGCAGCATATCTGTGGAAATAAGGGCGTTACTATTTTCTAGCTGCATCTGCGCCATATCATCTCCAATCCCTATTGGGAATCTGTCTGAGTTCAAATTTTTCGCCTGAGCAAAGTATGCAGTTATAGAATCTTCAGTGTAATCCATAATATTCCCTGCGGCCTGATTATCAAAAACCGGATTATCCCGGCTTCTGCTCATTTTCTTCAAGCTCTTCAATTCGCCGAGCAGCGTTTCGTGAGATGTCTGCAAGGCCTGTAACTTCATCTGCCATATCAACTAGCCTCTGATAATCGGCCTTTGCTGAGTCTGTTCGGTTTAGATCTTCATTAAGCTCAGCACGATGTATAATCGCCTTCACGATAATAGGCAAAGGGGTTTTATCGGAGTTTATCAGCTCACCAAGCTTTCCGCAAGCCTTGTCAAAATCCTCAAGGCAGCAGTAGAATTCGGCCTGTTTAAACTTCATTTCTGCTTCGGTCTGTTCGCTGCAGCCGTTTTCAACGGAAAGTATTTTCTCGATGTCTTTAAGAGCCTTGTCGTATTCACCGAGCTGGGCATATTCTTTGAGCCTCTCATTTAGAGCCTCAACTGCCATTTCCTCAGGGAGATTATCAATCTTCATCACTGCATTCAGGTCTTCAACCGCAAGCCTGATGCCTTCAGTTTCCTCTTCGCTCAGCTCGGGAGCAGCCTCTTCGGGGGACAGCTCATTTGGATCGAAATCCGGATCGATTTCATCTCCGCAGTGAGTGGCGAGCCATTTTCTGCAGTGTGCTCTCATAAGAAGGGCCCGCCCTTTTATTTCCGCTGAGGCGTCTTGAGAATCTATCACCTCGCTTAGAGTCTCCACGGCCTTCCCGTACTCATCGCATTCCATAAGCTCCTGAGCCTTTGAAAGCCTTTTTTCGTTTTTATCCTTGTTCCAGAACATAAATCAAATCCCGTTTTTAAGTTTCCGCTCCTATATTAAAAAAAACAGCCCGAATTACAACAAAATAGACTGCTTATTTACCTTCACAGCTATTTTAGTAAAATGTTTCTACTGCGAAAGCCTGCATTGAATGGGGCAGGCAGGTTTTAATCTTAAATTTAGTGAAAGCTTGATGATGGAAAAATATACTTCCCCGCTTGTAGAGCGAAATGCCTCCGAAGAGATGTCGAGGCTGTTTGGGGCGGATAAAAAATTCGGAACTTGGCGAAGGCTTTGGCTTGAACTGGCAAAGGCAGAGAAAGAGCTTGGTCTCGATATTACCGATGAACAAATCTCTGAGATGAAGTCGAATCTGGATAATATAGACTATGACAAGGCGAAGGAGTATGAAAAGAGATTCCGGCACGACGTTATGGCACACGTGCATACCTTTGCAGACGCAGCACCTTCAGCAGCTGGAATCATCCATCTTGGAGCAACGAGCTGCTATGTGGGAGATAATGCCGATTTAATAATCCTCCGCGAGGCGATGGAGCTTGTAAAGGCCAAGCTCGCCTCCGTGATAGACCTGCTCGGGAAGTTCGCAAAGCAATATAGATCTATGCCCACCCTCGGCTTCACTCATTACCAGCCCGCACAGATTACAACTGTAGGCAAGAGAGCTGCTCTTTGGTGTTATGAATTTGTGATGGATTATCAGGAACTTGAGCACCGTATTTACAAGCTGCCCTTCAGAGGAGTTAAGGGCACAACGGGAACTCAGGCCTCATTTCTATCTCTTTTTGAAGGCGACCACGAAAAGGTTAAAGCCTTAAACGAAAAAGTTACCAGAGCCTTCGGATTCGATAAAAGCTGCATAGTTACCGGTCAGACGTACCAGCGAAAGCTCGATACGATGGCAGTTAATACTCTCGCTCTTATCGCTCAATCTGCCCATAAGATGTGCAGCGATATACGTCTTCTTGCAAATCTCAAGGAGATGGAAGAGCCTTTCGGCAAGAATCAGATCGGCTCCTCTGCAATGGCATACAAGAGGAATCCGATGCGAAGCGAGAGGGCTACATCGCTTAGCAGATTTGTTCTGAGCCTTTCATCCAGCCCTGCGATGACTGCGGGCGAGCAGTGGTTTGAACGCACGCTTGACGATTCTGCAAACCGGCGACTGGTACTTCCGGAAGCGTTCCTCGCTGTTGACGGGATCCTTGAGATACTTATCAATATTGCCGGCGGCCTTGTTGTGTATCCTAAGGTGATAGAGGCAAGGCTCAATTCGGAGCTTCCATTTATGGCCTCAGAAAATATCCTTATGGCGGGAGTGAAGGCGGGCGGAAACCGACAGCAGCTGCATGAAAAGATAAGGGTGTATTCCCAGCAGGCAGCTGAAAGGGTGAAAAATGAAGGCGGAAACAACGATTTACTCGAAAGGCTCAAAGCAGACGAAGATTTCAAAGATATAAATCTAAATGAAGTTCTCGAGCCTTCTCTTTATATCGGCAGGTGCCCGGAGCAGGTTGATGAATTAATTGAAAAGGCAGTAGAGCCTGTTAGAAAAGCCAATAAAGACAGCTTAAAGGGTTCGGCAGAGCTGAAAGTATAAACGAAACTAAGGAATAAAAAACAGGAAGCAAAATATGAATAAACAAGACCTCACAGCAAGGATCAAACAAGAGGCATATCTTGAGGGCGATTTTACCCTCAGAAGCGGAAAGAAAAGCCATTATTATCTCGATAAATATCTCTTCGAGGCCTGTCCTGACATTTTGAAGGCTCTCGGGGAGGAGTTTGCCAAATATGCAGATGAAGATGTTACTATGATTGCGGGCCCCGAACTCGGCGGCGTTGCGCTGGCGGCATCTGCATCTATCGCCAGCGGGAAGAAGTGGGTAATAATCCGCAACAGCAAAAAGGGCTATGGAACAGGAAATGTCGTAGAAGGCGGAGAGATAACCAAGAACGACGTGGTGCTGCTCGTGGAGGACATTGCTACTACTGGCGGGCAGGTGATCGAAGCTGCGAAGGTGATAAGAGAGGCCGGAGCGAAGGTGAAGAAGATTGTGGCAGTGATAGATCGCAAACAGGGAGCTGAGGAGAACATAAAGGATGCCGGCTTTGAATTTGCGAGCATTATAACTAAAGAAGACCTCGGCATTAAAGACTGAATCAGCCCGAAAGGCGGCAAATGAAAGAGATTATTTCCTGCAAAAATATCTGCAAAAGCTACTCTCTAGGGCAGTCTCAGATTGATGTGCTAAAAGGGGCACAGATAAGCGTTAAGGAGGGCGAGTTTGTAGTAATTGTGGGGGCGAGCGGCTCGGGCAAGAGCACCCTGCTTCATATCCTCGGGGCTTTGGATAAGCCCGATTCAGGCAAGGTTTATTTTTCTCAGGATCAGATAAGCCGATTCTCGGGCAGGAAGCTCGATTCATACAGAAATCAGAATATCGGTTTTGTTTTTCAGTTCTACCACCTCATTGAAGAGCTGAATGTAATGGAGAATATTCTGGTTCCCGCGATGGCAGGCTGTTCTGCACTTGCTTGGGCGGCAAAGAGCTCATCTGCAAAGAAAAGAGGCAGGGAGCTTTCCGAAAGGCTCGGGCTGAGCGAAAGGCTCAAACACCGGCCTTCCCAGCTATCCGGAGGTGAAAGGCAGAGAGCCGCTATCGGCAGAGCTCTTATAAACAATCCCAGCGTCCTTCTTGCCGATGAGCCCACAGGAAATCTCGACTGGCATACGGGAACGGAAATACTCGATATTCTCAAAGACTTCCACAAAACCGGACAAACCATCTTGCTCGTTACCCACGATGAAAGGATTGCTTCGATGGCTGACAGGGTAGTAACGATTCAGGACGGGGTGATTGTTTGAAGGTGCTTGGAATAGACCCCGGGCTGCGCATCTGCGGTTATGCCGCCGTGCAGGGCGGGATTCTTAACACTAACCTGATAGAGGCAGGCGCAATAAGGATAAAAACCGACCAGCCCCTTGAAAAACGCCTTGCCCAGATATCTGAAGACATCTCAAACCTCATAGAATCAATTGTGCCGGATGTTTTAGCTGTGGAAAAGCTTTACGCCCATTACAAGCATCCAAGAACCTCAATCCTTATGGGGCATGCAAGAGGAGTAATCCTTCTGGAGGCTGGGAAGAGAGATATCCGCGTGCTTGAGTATGCAGCAACGAGGATCAAAAAATCGCTTACCGGCAACGGCAGAGCCACAAAAGACCAGATGCAGAAGGCTCTGCAGTCTGTGCTGGGGCTTGCAGAGCCGCCCAAACCTGCGGATGTGGCGGATGCTTCGGCAATTGCCCTTTGCTGCGCAGGAGAGATGGAAGCAAGATACTAATCAGGCAGGATGCTATTGATTATCCGAATAGCCTTGTGCTTTCACGCCTACAAGTTATTGAAAATTCAGGTCATACCAAAAAGAACGCTGCCTATTAAAGCAGCGTTCTCAATTGAAAAGGAATCTCTTATATCAGAGAATTAAACTTTTTTGAAAAGGAATATGCCCCATGCAAGATGGCCGCTGTTTCCGCCTTCCACCCAATGACGAAGGCCTTTTTTCATATTAGCAGCGTACTGCTCACTTACGATACCTTTGAGCTCATCTTCTCTTTTCTCAAATTCCTTGAGGACATTGCCGTAATGTGTAGGCAGCTGTGATGTATGGTCTTCGAAATCCACAAACTTGAATCCAACCTTCTCGCCTGCTTCTTTATAGAAACCTGGGCTTCCAAGCGAGCTGAGGTGAATTCTGTCGTAGATAGGCTGAAGCACATCCGGCGGACAGTTGTCGTCCTGCATAGGATCGGTGAATACGAATTCGCCGCCCTTCTTGAGCACTCTGCAAGCTTCCTTCAGCACCTTTTCACGGTCGCTGCTGTGCAGGATAGCATCCTGAGACCAGATTATATCAAATTCGCTGTCCTTGAAAGGCAGGTCTTCAAAAGCGCCGTCAACAACATCAATAAGATGATCAAGCCCCTGCTCTTTATTCATAGCTCTGTCTCTTTCGTTCTCAACTTCAGAGAGGTTCAGGCACGTAACCTGACATCCGTATTCGGCTGCGAGGAAACGGGCTGCTCCGCCGTAGCCGGCTCCAATGTCTAAAATCTTCACATCCGAATCGAGCTTTGAAAGTTTGGCGGCCATCGCCTTCACAGTTTCTCTGCTTGCCTCACGAATAGAATTTTTCCCGTCATAAAGGCCGATGTGAATATCCTCACCGCCCCAAACGTGAAAATAAAAATTGTCTGCGTCTTCGCTGTTGTAGTAATCCCGTGCAACCTGGATTGGTTTGGAATAAGTTGTACTCATTTTACTTCTCCTTTAACTCTGGATTATATTTCTTCTCAGCAACGTGAACATAGAAATCCGGCTCAGACTCTTCGAAACTCGTCTGGAAATCGCCGTATGTAGTAACTGTTTGGAAACCAACTTCGCCGAGCAGATTTCTCATATAATCTTTCCTTATAGGGAACATATTGAGATGGAAGCTGTCTTTGCCGGGGAATTTATATTCAAAACGTGTAAGCCCTTCATCAACGTGCACCGGCTGAACGCTCACCTTATCGCCGCAGTAGTAGAATTTATGCTTGCTGGAATAGCCGTCATCGAGGATAGAGTCGTAGTTTCTCTGGTCGATGATAAGAACGCCGTCGTGCTTTAGGGCAGCATAATATTCAGCGAGAGCCTTGCGGCGGTCGTGCTCATTGAAAAGATGAGTAAATGAATTGCCGAGGCAGATTACTGCATCGTATTCACCATGCACATCTCTATTGAGCCATCTCCAGTCTGCGCAAACTGTACGCAGGACATGACCTCTTGCCTTTGCATTTTCAAATGCCTTAGCGAGCATAGATGGTGCGCCGTCTGCACTTGTAACGCTGAAGCCCGATTCAATGAGCCTTACACTGTGAAAGCCAGTACCTGCAGCCACATCGAGAACGTATTTTGCCCCGTATTCACGCAGCTTATCGATGAAGAAACTGCCCTCACCTTTTACTCTGCTGTCCCAGTCTATGATATCGTCCCATTTTTCAGCCAGTGAATCAGCATATTCGCTGGTGAAATGATCGCTGTCTCTTACTTCTGTTGGTTTTGTTCCAAATGATTGTTCTTTTTTAAATGCCATTAGTAGTTCTCCGTAAACTCACTTTAAGAAACTCTGAAGGATATTAAGGCGCAGTACTTGCGCACCCTGCCTTCGGAGAGTTATAAAAACGAAAGTTAAAACCGGAGGGCACAAACCCTCCGGTACAGTTACTTAGTAACGATAGTGTTCCGGCTTGTAAGGTCCTTCGACCGGTACACCGAGATAATCAGACTGATGCTTTGTCATCTTGGTAAGGTGTGCATCAAGCTTACCGAGGTGCAGCCTTGCAACCTCTTCATCAAGCTCTTTGTCGAGGTGATAAACATCAACCTTCTTATCCTTCTGCCAGTTGTCTATAGCAGCGAGGGTCTGGTTCGAGAAGCTGTTAGACATAACAAAGCTCGGGTGGCCTGTTGCGCAGCCGAGATTAACGAGCCTGCCTTCAGCGAGAAGGTAGATTGAGCGGCCGTCTTCGAATGTGTACTGATGAGTACCGGGCTTAATTTCTGTTTTCGTTACGCCCGGCCAGTTGTTGAGCTGGTCAACCTGAATCTCATTGTCAAAGTGGCCGATGTTGCAAACGATAGCCTGATCCTTCATCTTGCTCATATGCTCCGCTGTGATAACATCACAGTTGCCTGAGGCTGTAACGTAGATATCTGCCTCTGGCAGAGCTTCTTCCACGGTACGCACAGTGTAGCCGGCCATACAGGCCTGAAGAGCACAGATTGGATCTATCTCGCTGATAAGAACTTTCGCCCTGTGAGCTGAAAGCGCCTGAGCAGAACCTTTGCCCACATCTCCGAAACCGCATACCATAGCGGTTTTACCGGCAACCATAACATCCGTAGCACGCTTGATAGCATCAACGCAGGATTCACGGCAACCATAGATATTGTCAAACTTAGACTTTGTTACAGAATCATTTACGTTAATTGCTGGGAACAGAAGCTCGCCTTTGTCTCTCATCTGATAGAGACGGTGAACGCCTGTTGTTGTTTCTTCTGCAACGCCGCGGCAGTTCTTTGCCAGCTTATGCCAGAACTTATTATCTTCCTTCTGGATTTCCTTGAGAAGCTCGTTCTGAATCTTCACTTCTTTGTTGTCTGTAGGCTCATCAAGCATTGAAGGATTATCTTCGCCAAAGTAGCCGCGGTGAATCATAAGTGTAGCGTCGCCGCCGTCATCAACGATGATATCCGGGCCGCTGCCGTCCGGCCATGTAAGAGCTCTCTTAGTGTACTGCCAGTACTCTTCGAGAGTCTCGCCTTTGTAGGCAAATACCGGAACGCCGCTGTCAACGATAGCTGCGGCAGCGTGGTCCTGGGTAGAGAAAATATTGCACGATGCCCAGCGAACATCCGCACCCAGAGCAATAAGTGTTTCGATTAGAACAGCGGTCTGGATAGTCATATGCAGACTTCCCATAACCTTTGCTCCCTTGAGAGGCTGATCTGGGCCATACTTCTCACGCATGGCAATCAGCCCTGGCATCTCTTTTTCTGCAATTTCAATTTCTCTGCGTCCGAACTCTGCAAGCTCGATATCCGCAATTGCGTAATCACTGATTTTTTTGTTAATAGACTTTGTTTGAGTCATATATAATTCTCCTGTTATTCAAAAATAGATTATTCTACTAAAACACGGCTCTTGAACTGCTCAAGCACATTCTGCCAACGCTCAGAAGGCAGATCTGCTCCAAGATGCTGAACTACTTCTGCACCTATCAGAGAACCGAGCTCTCCGCATTCTTTAATGGGCAAACCGTTTAGATATCCGTATAGGAATCCGGCTGCCCAGTAATCTCCGGCTCCTGTAGTATCAATCACTGTTTCTGCCTTGCCGGCTTCTACTACAGCCTTGCCCGTTTCATCACGAAGCATTGCACCTTTTGCCCCAAGCTTAACGACTGCAACATCGCAAAGCTCAGAGAGGTCGCTAAGAGCAGTTTCGAGATTGGAATCTCCGGTGAAAGCCTCTGCCTCATCTTCATTTGCAAAGACAATATCCACATATTCCCGCAATAAATCGCGGAGCCCATCGCCGGCAGCCTTTACCACCTCGAAAGAACCAAGATCCAAACTCACCGAGCAGCCTGCTTTTTTAGCAGCCTTTAATGCCGCAACTGCCATCTCCTTGTTGAAGAGGAGATAGCCCTCAAAGTGGGCATGATCGAAGCCTCTGAAATCTTCCACGTCTATATCACCCTCGGCCATATTAGCCGCTGCTCCAAGACATGTCCGCATTGTTCTTTCGCCGTCATCAGTAACAAGGCTGAGGCATTTGGCTGTAGCGGATTCATCACAGTATTTAAACTTCGAAAGATCGCCCTTGAGCTTCTCGAACTGGTCGAGATATTCCTTGGCGGTCTCATCTCTGCCAACCTTTCCGAGGAAAGCAGCTGCAACTTCAAGCTTTGCAAGAGCAAAAATTGTATTAGCCGCAGACCCGCCGGCAGCAATGGCAGGCTCTGATTTGAGGTTTTGCACGATTGTTTGAATCTGCATATCCTCAACGAGCTCCATTCCGCCCTTAGACCCTGCGTGTGTTGAGACAAACTCATCATCCACCTGGGCAAGCAGATCCATTACAGGCGAGCCGACACCAATAATTTTTTTCTCTTCTAAACGAGCCATATTAAAGCGCCTTTTTAAGCTGTTCTACTTTATCAGTCTTTTCCCATGGGAACATATCACGGCCGAAGTGTCCGTATTTTGCAGAATCTATATAGCTCCATCCGGACGGTTTGAGAAGATTTAGATCTTCAAGTATTGCTGCCGGACGGAAATCAAAGATCTGGCCGGACTCAAGAATCTTCTGAATCTTAACGTTATCAACCTTGCCGGTTTCGTATGTCTCCACGTTAATGCTCAAAGGCCTAGCCATACCGATAGCATAAGATACCTGAATCTCACACTTCTCAGCAAGCCCTGCTGCAACAATATTCTTCGCAGCATAGCGAGAATAGTAAGCAGCTGAACGGTCAACCTTTGACGGGTCTTTACCAGAGAAAGCACCTCCGCCATGGCTTCCTACACCACCGTATGTATCCACGATAATCTTACGCCCTGTAAGACCGGCATCTGCGTAAGGCCCGCCGAGAACGAATTTTCCAGTCGGGTTTATGTAGTATTCAGTATCATCCCGCAGAAGACCTGTAGGCTCAAGGACATCCTTGGCAATTTTTACAAGATCTTCACGAATCTTATCCAGCGGCACATCATTAGTCTGGTGGCTGATAAGCACAGTTGTAATATACTGAGGCTTACCTCCAACATACTTCACTGAAACCTGAGACTTTGAATCAGGCCTGAGATAGTCGATCTTCCCAGACTTGCGTATCTTATCAAGCTCCATCAGCAAACGATGGCTCAAAGCAATTGGGGTTGGTATAAGCTCAGGTGTTTCATTGCAGGCATAGCCAAACATCATACCCTGATCGCCAGCACCCTGCTCATCGAAGAGGCCTTCGCCTTCGGTAACCCCCTGAGAGATATCAGGGCTCTGTCCGTGTATGCGTGAGATGTACTCAAACGAATCGTGCCAGAATTTGAGTTCTTTCCTGTCGTAGCCGATTTCTTTAACAACATCTCTGGCTATTTTTTCGGTATTGATTGAATCAATGCCGCTGCATGTGATTTCACCAGCATTAACAACAAGATTGTGCCCTACAAGGGTTTCGCAAGCCACACGACTTTTTGGGTCTTTCGCCAGACAGGAATCCAGTACTGCATCAGAAATCTGATCGCAAACTTTGTCCGGATGTCCAGGACTAACCGATTCTGAAGTAAACACGTGTTCGTCAAGAATCTTACTCATAGTTTCTCCTAAAATAATATCATTTTTTCTTTAACTTAAGCCGGGCAAAACCGCGCTCACTTTATGCGCATATTTCAACCGGCGCATTTCTGCCGTTCTTCGTTCGTCCGCTTATCGGGCGTGAACACGCCCATGGCACGGGGAAACGTTCGGATATACCGAAACGTCCACTTTAGTCTTAAAGACCAAATCAAGATCAAACCGCTTTCAGCGGGGCTAATCATTCTCGGGAAAATTTTTCCCGGTCGCAACGCTGCCATCAAACGGCAACGTGAAATTATACATCTGCAGACTGCACCAATCCAGCAAGATACTGCGAATCGGCACTGCAATTGAATCTGCACTTTCTCTCAACTCCCCTATACCCTTAGGGGAAAACGGCGGAAATGTCAAGTAAGGTTTATAAAAAATATTTTATTTTTTTTCGAAGTCATCAATAAAAACACAAAAAACAAGCTTAAAAAACAGCCTAACAGCCTAATAAACAAGCTAACCGACAATAATGGACAGGCCTTGTCAGGTCAGTAAAAATTTTCAATTTTTTTCGAAAAATAACGCCCAACGCGAAATTTCAGCTTTGTGTTTTTGGTATTTTCATTCAAAAACCTTCGGCTTAAAACTGAAATACAGGGAGCTTTCAGCCTTCAGATTCTTCAATCTCTTCAGCCTTTTCTCTGGTCTCTTGAAGCTTTTCTTTGGTCTCTTCAAGCTTTTTCATATATTTTAAATATTTATCCAGAGGCCAGCCGTGTTCAATCTCCGGTTCATGGCTGATATTTAATAAGGAGCTGTTATTTTTAAACTTATTATTGCGTGTGATGCTGGTTGTTTTTTCACAAAACTCATCCACGCTTTTAGAAACCAAAACGGGTATGCCATAATTATCTATAAATTCATTCCCATCTATAGGGTCATATTGAGGGCAGCTTGTCAGATATAATGCTGGACCGTTTGTACGGGTAAAGATATTGCCTTTCAAACTAACCCCGACCGAAGAAGCATGCATCGCAAACTTTACGTTCTCGTCAAACAAATTATTATCCACGATAAGCTGCTTTGAAAATCTTGATTCAATGTCTAATCCCGCAAATCCATTTTTTCTGAATATATTGCTTTTTAAATTAAGACTTTCTACATCTCCTCGTATCCTGCAGCCTTGCATATGATTCAAATAAAACAAGTTTCTTTCAGTTTTTGAATTTTCCGCAAAATTAATTCTAAACCCAAAAGAGTTTCCAACAAACTGCACATCAGAAACCACAAAGTTATTGCAGCCTTGAACTATGCAGCCTGTATCATTTGATACAATAAAGGTGTCGCTAATATTCATTTTGCTGCTTTTTTGGGAACTTATCCCATATCTGTTATTTTCAATAAAACAATCAGCAACGTACAAATCTGCTGAAAAATTTGCTATACCTGCCCCTTTGCCCGCTATATATGTATCTGATACTGTAAGCTCGCTGCTTTTATTTTTGATGCCGATTTTTGAACTTCCTGACAGCAGGCAGCCTTTGATTTCAGCCTTTTTACACCGAAGATAAATGCATAATTGTTTTGTATCCACCTCGCAATTTATAATCTTAACTTTATCCCCCCTTGAATATATCCCATACAAACTTTTACCTTCAACTTTGAGGTTTTCGACTGCACAACTGCTCTTGCCTAAGCCAAGAAGGGAGGAAGTATTTTCCTTATCAAAATTGAATGCAGTCTGCTTTACAGTAAAGTTGCAAAGCTTAACATCCATCGCATCTTTGAGCTTTATTACTTGAGAATTTGTTTTAATTACCGACAAAACAACCTCATCCCGAGACTGCCCAATAAGACTGACTCCCGTTTTAAAAACAAGAGGCTCCTGAAAATAATAAGTGCCCTTTTCTGCGTATATGCAATCCCCTGCCTGCGCCCTTTCCATAGCTTTCTCTATCGTTTTGCAGTCTGAGGGTACTGAGATTACATTCTCGAACTGTTCTTTAATATCTGAAAGCTGAATGCTTTTTGAAAGCTCGAAATTCATTTCAACAGGTTCTGTTTCAATATCAGCTTGCTGCCCGGGAGCAAACATCTTTTCCTTCGAGAGCTTCAAGTTCCAGTCAAGATTAAATGCAGAACTGTCTTTGACCTTCTTAAGCCTTCTTATTTCATTATTAAAGCGGGCATTTCTCTCCAGAGAGCTGCTGAAAGACCAGAAATTTCTTCCTATAATATAGTTATCAAAAAGCTCATCCCAAGAATCAAAAGTTCTCTGAAGTATGACAGAAGCTTCATAGATATATTCCCAAGCCAGCTGTTCAGAGATATAACCAAGCTTGCTGCAGTTTCGCGATAAATATATAACTCTTGTAAAATCCCAGCCTGTAATGCTCTTGTCCTTCAGCTGAGGCCCAAACTCTTTGGCAATGTACAACGGATATGCCTCGCCCGGCTTATCAACAGAGCCGGCGAATATGTCGTCGAAATATTTTTCATTGATCTTGCCTGCATAATTACTCACCCTTTTGAAGCCGGCTCTATGTCCGGCGCTGAACAAGCTTCGCATAGTACTCAAATAATCCTCCCTGCAGGTTATCCCCCAAGACGACTCCAAAAGAGCCTTATCTTCAGCCATACTCCATTTATTATCAACGCAGGAGGTTTCGAAGGAATCAAGGAAGAAGTGATTATGATAGGCAAGGACCGCTCCGGCCATAAGCCCCCATCGCTGAACGTCATTGTACTCTTTAGGTGCCAGTTCAGCAGGCGGATTACGCTTCATAGTGTATGAGATGTTTCCGTTCTCTATTGATTTTTTCCAGTCTTCAGGGATTTCAGCCAAGCATAATGCAGATATGCAAACAGCAGCGAGGACATATAAATACTTCATTTAAAGATCTTCCAATAAATCAAATTACAAGAGTATAATACATAGAAGTTATTTATATCTATATAACGTTATTTTGCAAGAAAAAAGCCTGAACGCAATCTTACGTTCAGGCCTTTAAAGATGATTTACTGAAATTAGATATTCATCCGCAGCTCAGAATTCTGAGCACGTTATTCAACTTTCCATTCAAGTATTCCGCCGGAGAAACCCTGCTTAAGCTGCACAACTAAACGCAGAGATTTGGTTTTAACCTGTTCAAAGGAAACTGTATTCCACTTATCGAGCTTAGTTCCGAATTTCCGGCCTGTTTTTACAGGCTTCCATTGGCCGCCATCCTTGTAGAGCAGTTTCCAGGACTTCGGCACGCGGCATCGCCCCCTGCCTGTATCATCAAACCAATAGACGCTTGTCTTGGATACAGTTTTCGGCTCATCAAAATCGTACTGCACCCATTCCTGCGTGCCTCTATGGTCCCACCACGTAAAGCGCTGGATTGAATGGTCGCCGGAGTGTTCAGGGTGCACCTGATCGTACATTGCCTCCAAGGTGTCATTTTCAAACGAAGCGCTTGCGGAGTAAGGCAGGAGCTCTGGGATTTTCGGTGCCTGCCACTGGGCTGCATTTTCGCCCTGCCCTGCTGTGGGGAAAGCCGAAATGCGGAGGCGGGCTGCGCCCATCGGGATGAGCGTTATATCCTCAACCGGCTCATCAGTTTTCACAGGGCTGTCCTGCAGCTCTTGGCATAGCTTGAATCTATCCACCTGCCACTGCGGAATCTTTCTGCCTTTGGCCTTGAGCATAATCGGAGCGCCTTCGTGCGTCCAGGGCATTTGATCCGAAGGCCAAACCCTCTCAACCAGCTCGAAGGTCTCCTCAGGGCTGTCTGCCAGCTCAAGGGCATAGTTCCAGTCTGAAGCTGGGTGGATTTCGTACGCAGGCCATTTATCTGTGCCGCCGGAACGGAATTTATTCTCTTTTATCTTCAGCGAGAATGTTATCGGGCCTCGATTAACAGAAACGCTGCCGTGGTTCTTCGTCCATTTCCTAACGGTTATCTTCATCGGCAGATTTATCTGGAAGCTGTCTCCCTTTTGCCATTTTCTGCTGATTTTAACGAATCCGCCGTCATCTTGGCCTGAGAATGCATATTCCTCGCCGTTTACCATAACCTCCGGATTGCTGCACCAACCGGGGATCCTGAGATAAACGGGGAATTCAGTTGGTTTGCCGGAGGCAATCTTGAAGTACACCTTTTCATCAAATGGGTATTTCGTGGTCTGCTTGATTACAAACTCCTCGCCGGTCTTTCCAACTTTTGCAGTTACTTTGCTGTCAGTATAGAAAACAGCGGCAATGCCGTTATCCGGAGAGGCATACCAGAGGTGCTGGGCGAAATAAGGCCAGCCGTGGCCGAAATTATGCTGGCAGCAGCGGTGCCTGTGCGGATTCATATGGAACATAGGCCCGCCGTTTTGTATGCCCGGGTTATGCTCCTCATCATCGCTTATCACGTGATTTACCGCTGTGAGATAGCGGATTCCGTCCATCTCAGCAGTTAGAGCGGCAGGGAGAGAATTAAACGCCACATCCTCGCAGCGGTCTGCCCATACGGTATCGCCTGTTATTGCCATAAGCGTTTCATCCGAAAGCATCTCTTCGACCATCCCGCATGTCTCAACGCACTGCCTCGGGTCGTCATGTCCTTCGCGGCAGTTCTCATCGGAAGCAAACATACCGCCGGGCATCTGTCCGTAAATATCACGAACCTTCTGCCAGTTGTTGTATGCGCTCAACAGGTCGGATTTATCGTGAGACTGAAGCCAGTATGTAGCCCCTTCCCCGAAGGCCTGAGCTATATTCACGTTATGCCAGTTTACAACATCTTCATCCCAGCGGGCTGTTCGCCTGTGGTTTTTCTCTGCAAGGTCAAGCAGCCACTTCTCGCCGGTGCGGTTGTAGAGCCAGTAGATGCTGTAGAGCATGTCTCCGCCTCGCATCTTAGGCCAGTATCCAAGGAGATACCTATCATCAGGCACCTTTGCGAGGTATTTGAAGTAATTTCTCATCAGCTCAATCACCCGCTCATCGCCAGAAACATCGTAATAGTCCTGCAGGCAGAAGAGCATTATTGCATTCGGCCAGAGGTCGTCTCTGCCGCTGAGCCTTGTGGCAACGCCGGAGCGTTTCTTGTCCGGCCCGAACCAGCCGTCTTCCTTCTGGCTGTTCAATGCCCCTTCAATCCACACCATCGCCTCATCTATCATCTCCTTGTCGTCCAGCACGTAAGCGCAGTTGAGATAGCCCTTGAGCCAATACGGCACCTCTTCCCAGCCGCGTTTGCCCTTTCCTTCGGGGCTGAGCCAAGAATTTTGCTCTTTTTTGAGGAATCTGCTTATCTCCATAAGATGGCCGTGAAAGCCTTCGGCCTGAAGCTCGAGCTTTCTTTTGAGCCAGCCTTCCGGCTCGATTGAACCGATTGGGAGCTTGATAAGGGCAGATTCCTTCAGAGGCTCTCTGTTTGAAACGTAATTTGAATTGTTCACTGAATCATCCGGCTTTTCCACCAATTCTACCTCACCTGCCTTCAAGCTTGCTGAAATTGCAATAAAAATTGCCAGAGACAATGATAATCCCCGTAAGATCCGATGAGTCATAAAAAACCTCGCACAAAAAACATTATTAGTATTCAATAAAAGTTCTGCCCAGCAGAATCTAATACTCTAAACTTGAGCTTTCAGTTATAAATGTTTGCTGAGCTTTAAATTTACAATAATTTCCTCTGAGAAAACAAAAAATCCGCTTTCTGCTAAAATAATGTGCCGTTTGGGCTTATTTGCAACGAAAAAAACTCAAATTCTAATTGGCAGCTTACTGCGGCGAAGCAATTATATTGCTCTCAAGCCAGTGCGAGGATATCGGGATAAAATCATACATATTTACAAAGCAGTCTCTATGCTCCTCGCCTATTCCGCCTTCGCCGGCAAAATCATATTGCGGATATGTTGTGCAGCCGGGCTGATTTTCACCGGTAAGCCAGCTTTGAGCAACGGCAGACAGGTCGTAGAAATCTACAATGCAGTCTCGGTACTGCTCGCCTGCCCCGTCGGGGCCTGCGATATCGTATTGCGGGTATGAAAGGCAAATTTCCGCCTCTGGAACAAAATCGAGATAGAGATTTGCTGCATCAATCGGGGCTAAGGGATATGTCCAAACCCGAACATCATCAATCCGGCCGTTAAAGGCATCATTTGAGAAAAGCCCTGATGCACCTATCACGAATTCAGCAGGAGAGCCTTGCGGAGCGCCAAGGGAATTGATAGTTTTGGCAAGCTCGCCGTCGATATAGATACGTCCTTCGCTGCTTACAGGGTCGTAAGCCGCCGTTAGAAGATGCCAGCTCTCATCGCATACATTTTCCCCTGAGTTCATATAATACCAGCCTCCGTGAAGGATGCTCACAGCATTGCCCAAATAGTTTGCCCCAACTGAGAAACCCTTTGAGCCTGATTGCGAGATCTTCCCTGCAAGGCCGGCGGCCTCTGATGCGCCGCTCTCGCTTTTCACCCACAGACTGACAGTATATCCGCGCGTATAGAAATTGAAGAAATCCTCGCTTCCCTGAATAACGGCGGCGGAGCTGATTGTGCCATCCAAATTCAGGCACGCCCCATCTATGCCGGCAGAGGAAAACGCCGGCGAATCCGCTGCGCCGTTGTGAGAGCCGGCAGAGGGATGAGCCTGATTAACCGAATCGGATAGGTCGCTGTCAAATTTCCACCAGCCCGCAAGCCTTTCGGTTATCACTTGGGCAGGCTCGGATTCTGCAACAGCCCCGTCCTGATTATTCACAACGCAGGAATATTCTCCCTCATCTTCCGGCTGAACGTTCAATACCACGAGGCTCGGGCCGTCTTCACCGAAATGCTCGGTGTTGGTTGGGTCGTCAGGAATGGGGACGCCGTCTTTATGCCACCGATATTCGGATATATCTGAGCCGTTTATTGTAAGCTGAATGCTCTGGCCTGCGGGCACAGTTTCGCTCTCGGGCTGAGATGTAATCTCCGGCGGGCTTACTGTAATCGTATCGTCAAAATCGCACATAAGAGCCGCAGGCTCATTGAGCCCTGCAAGGAGCAAAGAGATGCGGATTCTGCGAACGCCTCCATCTGCCTCTGCCCAGCCGGCAGGCTGCCAAGAGCTTACAGGCAGGATAAATTCTCTCTGATTCCAAATTTCCGAGGTGCTGGAATAAACAGCATTGCTCGGGGCGAACCAGCCGATGTCGTCAAAGCTGAGGGGGTTAGCGGCAGAGGAATCTCCAACAATATGCGATTCCATTACCTCTTCGCCGTTTAGATAATCGAGGCGGAGCATAAGCGAGCTGCCCTGCGGGAGGGGCGAAGGCAGACCGACGCCTGAGAAATCTGCTTTTACGAAATAATTGTGCTCGGGCACTTCTCTCAGATTCACGCTCGCGCAGCCCACGCCGCTTTCGTTCTTCACGCCGAGAATCATCCTGCCCTGCTGCTGGTCGAAGTATCCCATGCCCTCCGGTTCGGGCGGGGTGAGGTATCCCCATTGGCTGGGAGTCATATCGTTTATACGAGGAACATACATATCATGGCAGGAGTAAACCCCGCGCTGAATCCTGCTGTGCCTGAGCGATAATTTGCTCTCGGGGCTGAGCTGATAGTAGTTCTGCCCTGGATTAATCTCAGGATTGCCGTTTACCGCCATAAACATAATCTCGCCGGCTTGATAAGACGCTTGCCATGTATTTTCATCAACTCTTACAACATCATTTTTCTGAACCCAGAATGAAGGGGCATACATATCAGAGCTGTTGTAATCGAGCGTCCAGAAAGCGGCCTCATCATTTAGCGAAAGCCCAGCACCCTCAACGCTTACCTCTGCATTCCCGCTTGAGTCGGTTTCATTATAGAAGAAGCCGTAGAAGCCGTCTCCGGGCTGGTAGGAGCCTATGCAGCCAAGCTGGGATGAATTCTGAGCGGCCAATCTGCCTTCAGGCATCGCGCTGTACACCTCAAGGAAACGCACACGCGGCTCCTGATTGTAATCACGAAGCATAACGTTTAATGAGGCGTAAGCAAGCTCGGGGATATCGGCGAGGTCTAAGAGCCACTTAATCTCAGCAATGGAGCTCTCCGGCGGCGTTGTTTTGTAATACTTTGCCTCATTGATGAAAACGGATGTTCTGTTGAAGCGGTCGATCTTTTCCGGATGCAGCTCTGCCATAAGATTTTTGAGCGCAAAGCGGCTGTTTGGTATATGGTGAGAGGGGATATTAGTTCCGCGGTAGGATTGAATTGTGAGATAATCAAAGGGATACTCCCGTGCGTTCTGCTCTTCCATCTCAGCCCAGAAGTGGGCGGCATTGCCGAGGCCGGAGCCGCCGATCGTGCCGTAGTCTGAAATAAGATTGAAACTGCTCCACTCAGACATCGCAGAATTCTGCTGAATGCCGGCAATCTTGTAATCGGGGTCAACATCCTTGATAAGAGGCACTAAATTGCCGTAAAAATCATTGATAAACATCTCGAGGTTGTTCATCTTATCTTCAGCGGTAAGATTGTTATCCCAAGGGGTAGGGTCGCCGAGGCAATGCTCCACCTCCTGCCAGAAAGACCAGATAGTGGGCACAAAATCGGGTTCATTATCGTGCATTTTTTCAATAAGCTCGCCCATTTTTTGAGCAAAAAGCGGGCGGTCGGCCTGTGCGCAAGGCGGGTTGTAGTCGCCGGGTTTTGGATCGCCTGCGGGAATTCCTCGGAATGGATCAAGGGTGAAATAATCGTCTGCGGGGTTGTCGTTTGCAAGATATGGAACGCCGTCCCAGCGGATGTAGTTCAGCAGGCCTGCGGAGAGGCATTCCGAACGCCTCTCAATCCAGTTCAAATCGCAGTTCGCCTGCACCTCGCCCTGCTGGTCGATATAGAAAAGCCCGTTGGGATTGCTGGAATTGAGAGGGTCATTGCCGATCATTGTATCAGAGCCGTCTTTATAATTCCTGCGTGATTCCCTGATATTCGAATCAATCATCAGGCATTTCATCTCATCCATTCGGGCTATCATCTCGTTATGGTCGCGGCGTTCAGTGTTATCGAAGAAAACGCCGTCGCTGAATTTGTTTACAGCAGGCGGATAATGAGCCTGAGATGCATCAAAAACAACCTCGCCCTGCCCCGCTGCAAATGAGCAGAAAAGAATAATAAATAGAAATATAATTGCCATATTTTGCCCTTAAAACAGAGGTTAGTTAGTGTTATGTGCCGATACAGGAAAAGACCCGCTGATTTTACGCCAACGGGTCTCATTTGTTTATAGATTGATTTTACTCTATGTTTTTAGAAATCGCAAGCTGATGAAGGGAGCAGGTTACATTCTCCCCAGTCAGCGGCGAACATAGCAAAATCAGCAAGGGTTACTTCGCAATCGCCGTTGATATCGAACTGCAAATCAGGTGAATACGGGTCTGCACAGACAGTTTCACCTGTGATATCGTAGTATTCGGCAGCAATTTCTTCGCCGGTAAGGGCATAGTTGTACATCTTAATCTCATCGAATACACCTACAGTTGGCCTGTCGAGCGTACCATCTGCGAGCATTCCCTCGCACATCAGATATACAGGGTTCTCAGCCTTTGAAACCTGATAAGTCTCGTCAACGGCAACAAGCGCCCCGTTTATGTACATCTTGCCGACTTCTCCTGCTTCATTAACAAGAGCAACGTGTGCCCATTCGCCTGGAGTGAGGTTGTCTGCTTCAATATTACCCCAAGGGTTGTAGCCCGGTGCGTTTGCGTGAAGCTGCCCGTTGGCAGAAAGCTCGAAGAACCAGTTATTGCCGTTATCGCCATTACTTGAAACAAGGCCTGACCAGAATCCGCCCGGAGACTCATCGCCGCTCCATTTCACCCACAGAGAAATAGTCATTTCGTTGGTGTAAGCAGCTGGTGCGAAAGCCTCAGTTGCTGCTGCAGCGTACGGCTCTGGTACGGTATCAAGCGCTTGGCCTGTCTTGGCAGGGTCAACACCGTCAACCCACTGCTCGGGCTGAGGAACTACGTTCGGGTCTGCATCATGGCCTTCGCCTGAGGCGTCTGTATAATCGCCGTCCAGCGGCCAGTAGCCAATCGTGCGTTTAACGCCGAGCTTGGCAGAAGCAGTATCCACGCTGCCATCCGCATTTGTAACTCTGCATACATACTCGCCCTGATCAGCTATTTCAATATTGGCCACTTCAAGCGTTGAAACATAACTGTCGCCATGCTGGGAGCCGGAAAAGGTGATATCAGGGTCGGATTCGTCAAGGATGATTTCCGGATCGCCCGCCTTAACCCAGAATACATTAGCAGGGCTTTTGCTTGTAAACTCGCAGGTCATACTGAGAGTTTCTCCGGCAAAGCCGGCAGCATCAGCAGGGGCTGAATCGATAACCGGAATTGCGGGCAGCGCCTCGAAACTCCAGACAGGGCCGGGAATATTGGCAGAATCGCCTTTAGATGCTCCGCTGATCTGCTCTTCCACCTGCCAGTAAATAACATCACCGAGCTGGAAGGTGTAAGGCACTGTAACCGGATCGCTGCCTGCGGGCACGAAAGTTTCATAATCAACAGTACTTGCCTGATTTGGATCCGGCGAATAGCTGCTGTAAACAGTAACGAAATGGCCTGTAATATTCGGATTCACAGAACCCGGATTTGCAGGGTCTTCTGCGGCATCAAACTGGAGCTGAGTAACAGCATCAGGATCCACATCTATCTCGCCGTTTGCAGGGCTCGGGTCGTTAGGAAGCACATCAAAGTTTACATCGTAAAATATCTGCGCCCTAATATTGCCTATCTCAGGATCGGTAAATGTACGGATAGAATCAACGTGGTAGATATTCGGGGCTTCGGTATTGCCTGTCATTGCGCCGAGATTGCCAGGGCCTCCAGCAATACCGCCCTCGTGGGTACCGAGGAAGGTAACAGTCTGGCTGCCGCTGAGATCTATCTCGCCATCGAAACCTGTTACTGAATAGCTCACGGCCTGACCGTCCACTGCGCCATAGCCTTGGCCTGCGGGGGCGTCGTAAGAAAAATACACGGTCTGCTCGGTATCAGCAACGGCAGCTCCGATAGGAAGGCTAATGCTGTTATCGCTTAGGTCTGTATCGTACATACCTGATGGATATGCACCAGCGCTGCTGTCATCTTTGGCATAGAAGACATACATCCCGTTGGTGATGTAAATCCCGGAACCGTTACCTGTCCCGCCGTTCTCAAGCACTACAACAGAGCCGCTGTAGGAATTTGAGATATCATCAGCACTGGGCGTGCAGACAACAGCGAATGTTGTTTTGTAGGTTGTATTCACGACAATAGCGTTTGCGTTGTCGGTAGGTGTAGTATAGTCGAATTCAGCAGTCGAATCATCAAGGCCCGGGACAATATCTCCCGCCGCCGCAAATCCTGCAATAAAGCAGGTGAAAAGAACTGTAAGTAGTTTTATTTTTGCATTCATTTTATTATCTCCTAATAGGTCTTAAAAATCTCTCAACAATTACAACGAACCGTCCGACGGATAAAGCTTGGAATTCAGCCAGCCGCCAGCAGCAGTCTGAAGATCGCTCAGGCTAACCTGACAGTCTCCGTCGAAATCGTACTGGAGATTTTCTGCATTGAAATCTGAGCATACAGATTCGCCTGTAACATCATAGTAAAGCTGAGCTACCTCATCATCACTGAGTATGTAGTTGTACACCCTTGCATCGTCGATGTAGCCATAAGCCGGCTTGTTAGTACTGCTTCCCTCGCAACCAACATAAATGTTCGTTTCGTTAGTTGCTATTGAAAAGCCAGAATCTTCAAGCACAAGCTGCCCGTTCATATACAGCTTTCCGCTTACAGTATTTGCAGTTGCAGTTACCAGAACCCATTCATCCTGAATAAGATTTTCAATTGAACCGGGGAGGAAGTTGTCAAACAATGGATCCATAACTCCGTTAGGGCTGTTTATATGCAACCTTCCGCCTCCCCTGTTTGCCTGAATAGCAAAATTAAAGCCGCCGGCTCCATCATTTCCAAACCAGTGAGACCAGAATCCGCCTGCGGGGTTAGGCCCGCTCCACTGGATCCAGGCTGATAATGTCATCATACCTGTTCCTTCGCCCGGATACAGCAAATCTGCTGTGTTTCCGCCTGAGCTTGTAGGGGTCGCGTTTTCATCAGCAAAATCTTTCAGGTTAAGGGCCTGCCCTATAACACCTTCTGTCCACTGGCCGGTGAGCTCAGTATCGTAAGGGGTTATATCATAACCGCTGGCAGAATCTGTATAATCGCCATCAAACTGATAATGGGCTACGAGCCTTTTGAGCTTGAGCGAAGCGCTGTCTGATGTATTTGTACCGTTTATGTTTTCTGCCTGACAATAATACTGGCCTTCGTCTGCCATTTCGAGGTTTGTGATTGTGAGCGTTGAAGTATAGTCTTCACCGTCCTGAACGGTTGTGATTGTGATGTCCGGATCGGAATCATCAACTACAACGTCAGGTTCGCCAACCTTATACCAGTTCAGGGTTGAAATCGGCTCGCCGGAATTGATCCCGCATACAAACTCTGCATCCTCATCTTCAAACACGAGCTGATCTTCGGGCTGGTCTAAAAACGAGGGAATCGTTTTAAGAGCCTTGAAAGACCAAACTGGGCCTTTGATGTTTTCTTCGCTGCCCTTGGCCGCCCCGTTAATCTGCTCTTCAATCTGCCAGAACACCTCATCGCCTCTCTGGAATGAATACGGGAAGCTGATGGGATCTGCGCCGGCTGCGATTGTGTCTTCAGAGATAATCTGATCCATATTCGGCTCGCCGTCTGCGCCTTCATAGAAGGTAACAAAATGTGCAGTTACATCAGGATTCTGAGCGCCCGGGTTTGCGAGGTCTTCTGCTGTGTAGAAAGAAAGGCTTGTTGTTGAGCTTGGGTCAACATTTACCGCACCTGAGGCAGGATTCGGGTCGTGCGGGATGTAGGAATCATCGAATACATCATTAAATATCTGCCCGCGGATATCAGCCCCTTCAACACCCTGCATACTGAAGATATGGTCGGCATTGAGAAGATCCATTTGGCCGTTGTCTCCTCCTGTTAATCCGCCCATATGTCCGGAATTTAAGCCGCCAGCACCGAGGAATGCAACGGAATTGTTGCCTGTCAGATTGGTCTGGCCGGGGTGGTTGATGAATTTCTTAACTGCATAATCACCGTTGATGCTGTATGCAACTTTCCCTGTTGAAAGGTCGAGAGAGAGGAACACCTCCACCTGCTCCTCGGCTTGAAGCTCGCCGAGAATAACAGATGCGGCACTGTCTCCCAAATCAAGGTCTTCAAGCCCTGTCTGGGGAGTGCCTCCTGCGCCTGTCTTTAGTGCGTAAACGAGGGTTCCGTTGCAGATGTAGAACCCGCTTCCGAACGTTGTACCGCCTACTTCAAGAACAACTACTGGGTTAGCAGGGTCGCTAACATCAATAGCTGCTGGTGTGAAGCGTGCTGCAAAGGTAATCTGACTGCCCGGGTCGATATTTACGGGGTCGCTTGTCTGACCATCTCTGGCAGCAGTGTAGTCGCAAAGAGCGTCGGCATCATCAAAGCCCGGGACAATATCCCCAGCCCAGACGCCCGCCGCAGCGAGAACTGAACACAAAAAGATTAACGATTTCATTTTTTTCAGCATTTTCATTGCCTCCGAAATAAGATTAAAACATTACTTCTAAGCGTCGAACGACGACGCCTTCAACGAAACAAAGACTGCCGCAGGTCTGCGGCTGCGAACCGAAAGATTTGCGGCAACTTTTTATCAACCAATTTTGAGAACTAATCAAAATATTTTTCCCGTTAACTGCTCAGCCAACTCGGCTTAACCTATTAACAAACTTAATTTTTTTGGAAGCCTGTTTCCGCCGGCCTCTTAATAGCTTCTATCCGAAGGTGCTTAATTTTTACGAAAAAAAAATAAAAAAAAATCGAACAAACAATTGCCTATAAAAAATACCTTAACTCATTGTATGGACAGGCATAAAAAACCTAAGCAATCGGTGAGCTGGTAAGAAAGTCATCTTTTAAGGATTTAGGGTAATAAAAAAAGCCGTCGGCTTTTTGCCGGCGGCTATTGCTGGATATACAGCTATGAAAAAAGGCTTTATTTGAAATTTTTAGTTTCTCTTGTGATGTTTACCCCTCTGTCTTTTCTTCTTTTCATCAGAATCATCCCATTTTTTGTCGTCGCAATCATCTTTATCACGATAACGCTTGGCCTTCATCTTGTGGTCATCAGCTTTATCGCAATCTTTTTTCATCTCGCCCTTGCGGGCTTTGCGTGCTTGGTGGTCGCTGCCGTAATTTTTCTTTTGCTTCCAGCCTTGATTATGAGCCTCTCTGCGATTTTCCATAATCATCTCTTTTGTGATCATCCTTCCGCAGTGGGGACATTTGAATTTTACAGGCCTATCCATCATTCTGCCCTTCATCATAGCACGGGCACGGTCTTTTCCGGCATAAGGCATCGGGGTTTGCATACGTCTTTCATCGCCGCCCTGCCTTGGAGCGAAATTCTTTTGTTTCCTGAAGCCTCTTTCGCCGCGGAATTGCTGCCCCTGCATTGGCTCATATCTGCGGGGCCGGAAACCCTGCTTTCCTTCAAATCTTCCCTGCTGCTTTTTGCTTCTCTTTCCCCATCTTTCATCCTGAGGGCATTTGCCTTCTTCCTTTAAGCACTTCTCATCAGAGCTGTCCGCGTGCCAAGCCTTGCTCATCAGTTTTTTACGAAGTTTTTTGCGGAATTCCGGGTTCTGAACTGCCCTTCTCTTTACAGCTTCAAAGAAACGCTGCTTATTGAATCGTTCAGCAGGCTGTGGGCCTTGGAAATATTGTCTGGGCTGGCGATATTGATAAGCCCTTGGAGACGGCATTCTCTGCTGCTGATAACGACGGTACTGAGGCGCCTGCCTGCGCCAGTTCTGCTGGGCTTGAGGCTGAAAACGGTGCATTTTTCTTTGCTGCTGCATCCTCTGCTGGATATATGGCCCGGCTTGGCCTCTCTCGGGCTCCCAGTGCTTCTTCTTGCCCCAATCCTGTTGCGGATTGGCAAATAAAGCCGCTGAAAACAGCAAAATAAAGATTGTTAAAAGTTTTGCTTTCATGGTAAATCTCCTTTCAAAAATATTAAATTGTAGAACTGGCATAACAGACGAACCTATCAAGGGGTTTATTTCAAAAAATATTTTTAATTGCCTGCGGGTTGTCAGAAACATCTAAAATTATATACTTTCTGCGGCTGCAGCGATAAATTGCTGTAGCTGAATAGAGAATCTAATAATTGTTTAGGTCTTGCGATGGTTAATGAGGACTATCTTCTTCTTTTATTTATTATACCGCTGCTTGTGATACCGCTGATTATTTTCAGTGCATCACGAAAAGCAGCCCTGCTCAGACGCGCAGCAGACAAAAATCTTACTAAATACCTCAATAAAGATGCAGCACCGTCAAAACGGTTTACGAAATGGCTGCTGGTGATATTTGCCCTTGCGCTGATAATAACCGCACTTGCCCGGCCGCGCTGGAATGCGAGCGTTAAACCGGTTCAAAATCGCGGGAGGGATGTAGTTGTTCTGCTGGATATATCCAGATCAATGCTTGCTGAAGACCTCAAGCCAAACAGACTGGAACGTGCAAAACTGGCGGTAAAAGACCTAATCGAAAAGATTAAAGGAGACAGAATCGGGCTTGTGGCATTTGCAGGGGATGCGGAAGTTAAATGCCCGTTAACTCAGGATTACGGATTTCTCAGGCTCGTTCTCGATGAGATTACCACGAAAACCTCAAAAAGGGGAGGCACAAATTTAGGGGATGCGATAAGAATGGCCTCGGAGGAAGTGTTCGACCAGAGCGGAAAGGATTTCAAGGACATAATACTAATAACCGACGGAGGAGACTTGGAATCAAGTATGCCTGTTAAGGCAGCTGCTGCTGCCGGAGAACAGGGAATAAGGATTATCGCAGCAGGCCTTGGAGACAAGCAGCAGGGTGCGAGGATACCTATTTATGATGAGGATACTGGCGAAAAGAAATTTTTAGAATACAATGGAAATCAGGTTTGGTCTAAACTTCACGACGAAACGCTCAGGAAAACGGCGATGGCAAGCTCAAAAGGTAAATATATACCCGTTGAAACTGGAACATTCAATTTGGGCGAAATTTATGAGGGAATAATCGCCTCAAGCAGGAAAAGAAATCTTGAGGAAAGCGAACGTATTGAATACGAGGAAAAGTTTCAGATATTCCTGCTTGGCGCATTTGCGTTTCTGGGCATTGAAGCTGTAATATCGGATAAACGCAGGAAGAAGCTATGACCGTTTATATAAAAACAATAATCTCTGCTTTATTACTGACTGCCTCCATCTCGGCCGGCGGTGAAAGAGGGGAAATCAGCAAGGCAAATGAGCTTTATAAAAGCGGAAAAATCAGCGAGGCAGAGAAAATTTATTCTCAGGTTCTGGAGAATAACCCCGAATCTGAATACGCCAAATATAATCTTGCAGCCGCAAAACTCAAGAGCGGCAGCACTGAAGAGGGGTTTAATCTGCTAAGGGAAATTCTCAGCGAATCAAAAAACAGAGAACTGATAGAAAAGGCAAACACCCAGCTTGGCTTTCAGCAGCTCAAAGAGGGGGTTAAGGGGGTTAGCCCCGATTCAAATCTCAATCAGCAGCAGGTTGAAGAAAAGCTTGAGATGCTGAAAAGGAGCAAAAGCAGACTGAAAAAATTAAGCGGGAAGCAGAAAAACAAGGGCCTTGAGATAGCTAAAAGATACCAGAAGATATTGGAAGATATCAAGAAACAACAGCAAAAAAAGCAGCAGAAGAAGAAACAAAATTCCGACAAGAACGAAGATAAGGAAAAAGAATCCGAAAAAAACAAAGAACAGCAGCAGGACAAACAGAGCGAAAAACAGAACAAACAATCTGAAAATAATGATTCGCAAGATCAGCAGCAAACCAAGAAGCAGGATTCTCAAGATAAGCAGAAATCCGAGCAGCAAAAGCAGCAGAACTCAGCTGAGCAGAAGAATAAAGAAAACCAGCAGAACAGTGATGAGCAAAAGCAGGCTGAGAAAATGAATAAGCAAAAAAAGAAACTGGCAAAAGAAAAGGCGGAGAAAATCGCCAGAGAGATTCTTCAAAGAGAGAAGAAATTGAAAAAAGAGAGAATTAAAGCCCGAAGAGAACGAATACAAGTTGAAAAGGATTGGTAGCAAATGTTTGGCCGTCCAGAAATTTGGTCTTTAAAAATTCTTATATGCACTTTTTTTGTTTGCCTTGGGGCATTTTGTTCCCCTGTCGCCGGTGAGGTGGAGGTAAACGCAGAGATAAGCAGTGAAAGCGTGTACACCGGTCAGGATTTTATCTATCAGATAACTGTAGAGGGAGCAGCAGGCGGAGAAGTTATAGACAGCTCCAGTCTGCAGGAATTCTCGCCGGAGGGGCCTTCAATGTCTGATGAATCGAGAAGGTCTATTACGATTATAAACGGGAAGAGACGTGAGAGGGTGAGCAAAAAATTCACCATCTCCTATCGGCTTACTGCCCAGAAGGCAGGCAGACATACTGTTTCGCCGGTAAAAATTGAGGTTGAAGGGAAGAAATACGAAACCCAAAGCCTTAGCTTCACCGCCAAGGAGCCCCAAAAAGACGAAAGGATGGATATTGAGGCGGTTGTTTCCAAAGAGGAATGCTTTGTAGGGGAGCCTGTGGAGCTTACTTGCAGCTGGTATATAAAGAAGCAGCTCCTGCAGAGAAATTTAGTGAGAGACCTGAATTTCTCCGTGCCGGCATTCGACCATCCTCTCGTTACTGTAGAGCAGAGCAACATAGACAAGAACGCAAAGGAAGAAATGGAAATAAACGGCCTTACTACCGGCATACTCCAAACTTCAGCAGAGCATAACGGTCTTTCAAGCGTTAAGGTTACTTTTTCGAAAATCCTAATCCCAAATTCTGCAGGGAAAATCAATCTGGGCAAGCCTGGAATCACCTGCAAAATAGCGGTATCGGTGAACAGGAACGGAGGTTCATTCTTCGGACGCAGATACAACTATGGCGTATTTGCGGCTGAGGCAGAGAATATTTCCATTAATGTAAAGCCGCTCCCAGAAAAGGGCAGACCTGCTAATTTCAGCGGTCTGGTAGGAGAATACAAGATCACAACACAGGCCAGTCCAGTGGAGATGAAAGAAGGCGACCCCATTACCCTGAAAATAAAGGTGCAGGGCAAATATCTGAAACCCGTTGAATGGCCTGAACTTTCAAAGATTCCCGAATTCAGCGATAATTTCATTATCCCTTCAGAAAAATCCAGCCCGAAAATTTCTGCTGATTCCAAAACCTTCACCCAGACAATCAGAACCAAAACAGATAAGGTAAGCGAGATTCCGCCGGTTGAGATTAGTTTTTTCAATACAGAAACAGGCGAGTATAAAACTACAAAAAGCAAGCCAATCCCTATAGACGTTAAGCCGACTAAAAACATAACCCTGAAGGATATTGAAGGTATGGAAGATGAGCCGGTGGGCAGTGAAGTTAAGAGCGTAAAGGGGGGAATCAGCGAAAACTTTCCCGCTGATGAAATTGTATATAACGAAAAATTCAATCTCACAAGAGAACTTCTCAGCCCAGCATCTTTGGTCATATGGGGATTTCCAGCTGTGCTTCTCACAGGTTCAGCAGCTTTCCGTATTTTCTTCGGTCAGAGCGAGGAAAAGAAAAAACAAAGGCTCAAACGAAATGCCCTGAAGATTGCCTCAAGACGAATTAAAAAGGCTCAGTCTTTGCCGGATGAAGAGGCAAGGCAGGAGCTTTCAAGCGGAATATGCGAATATTTTTCTCTCAAATTTGATGTGCCGGCAGGCTCTATAACGCCTGAAGACTGCAAAGAAAAGGCTGAAATTTCCGCAGGCGAGGAAGACAGTCAGAGGCTCAGCGAAATCCTCAACAATGCTCAGGCCTGCCTTTACAGCCCTTCAGGCGGGGCTTTTGACAAAAACTGGTGCAGAGATGCTCTGAGAATACTGAGGAGGTTAGAAAAGTGAAAGCGTTGAAATTTTTAATTGCAGCGATTTTTCTTTCTCTTTTAGTCCCTGCTTTTGGCAATGAGATTTCAGCTTCGACGGAAAAGCTTGCAGAAAAAGCGGAAACCGCATTCGAACAGGCCAATTCAGCGGAGAATTCTCAAAAGCTTTATTTGAAAGCAGCTAAACTATACGAAAAAGCGGCAGAAGCGGGAGCGAAAAATCACAAGCTGTATTTGAACATTGGCAACTGCTACTTCCTTGCAGGAGACATCGGAAGAGCGATCCTAAACTACCGCAAGGCAGAAAGGCTTAATCCCCGCAGCCGGGCGGTGCAGAAAAATCTTTCAGCTGCTAGAAATCTCAGGCTTGACAAGATAGACCCAAATCCAGAAAATATTATCGCTTCCAATATATTTTTCTGGCATAAAGACTTCTCATTAAAGACACGTTTTTATGCGGCTCTCTTACTTGTTTCTGTGCTTATCATTCTAATTTCGATCAGGCTGAGCTGTCCTGCATTTCCAGGATTTTGGCCTTCATTATGTGTATTGATTTTTCTGCTGGTCTGCTTTGGGGTATCAGCAGGATTAGGCATATCACAGCAGGATAACAGCGAAGGCGTGATCACAGCAGATAAGACTGTAGCACGAAAGGGTAATGGAGAGGTTTACAAAAAGGCGTTTGAGACCCCTCTTCACAGCGGGACAGAATTTGATGTGCTTGAGGTTAGGGAAGACTGGATTAAAGCCGGCTTCCCGGACGACAGCATTGCCTGGGTGAAAAGGAAAGACTGTGAGCTCTTCTAAAAAATCACAAACACCAGTAATCGGGCTTCTTGGAGGAATAGGGGCAGGCAAGAGCTTTGCTGCCCAAATCTTCAGCAGGCTTGGCTGCGTGGTGATAAATGCTGATGAGATAGTTGCTAAGCTGTACAGAGATTCAGAAAGACTGAAACTGGAAATAGAGAAAAACTTCGGCAGTGAAGCAGCGGCCGGTGGCACGATTAACAGAAAATATCTCGCTGAGCAGGTTTTTGCAGATGACGAAAAGCTGGAAAAACTTAATTCAATAACACATAAGGCAGTTTTGGAAGAGATTGAAACTCAGAAAGAAAAACTGAAGGATTCTGCCTCATGCAGAGCGATAATTTATGATATCCCGCTTCTTCTGGAGAAGGGGCTTGAAAAGGACTGTGATTACCTCATTTATATAGAGGCTAATAAGGCTGTGAGGCGGAAAAGGGTAAAACATCGCAGCGGGCTCAGCGAAAAAGAACTCGAAATGAGAGAAAAAAATCAAATTTTACTGGACAAAAAGAAAAATATTGCTAATTATAAGATTGTGAACAATTCATTAGGGGAAGAGAAGTTGGTCCCTCAAATTGAACAAATCCTCACAGAAATAATGAGCGGGAAAAAGTAATGAGCTTTTAATCGCCGACTGAAATTTAGCTTATAAGTCAATTTTAAGTTTTAGGAACAAAAAATAACATACCATTCATATTCAAAGGTTATGTCTATCGCCTAAGGAGCAAGTATGACAGACGAAAATTTTAACGATTCGCAAATGGAACAGAACAACCCGGAAACTCCCTCTGAACAAACAGAAGGGACAACCAAAAAAACCACCAAGAAACGTACAACCAAGAAAACTACTAAAAAGGCTACGAAAAAAGCCACTAAAGCCGCATCAAAGAAAAAGGCTGCGAAAAAGAAAACTGCTGAAAAACAGCCTGAGGAAAAAGATGTGAGCCCGGAGAATAATGAGCAGGCTGAGGATTACTCCGCGCCGGAAACCTTCTCCTCTGATCAGGTTGACCTTGAAGAAACGCTTACACCCGCAAAGCCGGAAAGCGAAAAGACAGAAGAAAAGGGCAGCGAAGAGAGCTCAGATGAGCAGCAGAAGACAGAACGCACCCGCATTGCCAGAAGCAGCAGGAGCTCAGAGGACGGCAAGGCGCAGCGTGGTTACAGCCGGGGATACACACCGAAGAGCCGGAACGGGCGGTCTAACGGCTCACGCAACGGCAAGCGCAAAGAATCCGCCCACGACAAATATGAACGGATCAAGAAGGGTAAGCTCTTCTTAACCGAACTGCAGAACCTTACAGTAAAAGAGCTTCAGGAACTTGCCCGCGAAGAGGGGCTTGAGGATTATATTGGCCTTCCAAAGCAGAATCTGGTTTTCAAGATTCTGCGTCAGCGTATTTCTGAAAGCGGGCTCTACTACGGCGAAGGCGTTCTTGAAATCCTCCCGGACAACTTCGGCTTTTTGAGAAATCCTAAATACAACTACCTTTCCAGCCCGGATGACATCTACGTATCTCCATCTCAGATAAGGCGTTTCGGGCTTCGCAGCGGGAACATTGTGCAGGGGCAGATAAGGCCGCCGAAAGACAATGAAAAATACTTTGCCCTGCTCAAGGTTGAGGCAATTAACTTCTACGACCCAGACCAGCTCAAAGACAGGGTGGTTTTCAGGGATCTTACGCCTCTTCACCCTGAAGAGCGTTTCATTCTCGAAACAGACCCTCAAGAGCTCAGCACTCGTATAATTGACCTTGTTACGCCTATAGGCAAGGGGCAGAGAGGCTTGCTTGTGGCTCCGCCTCGTACTGGTAAAACCGTGCTTATGCAGAAGATGTGTAATGCAGTGAGTACGAACTACCCTAATGTACGGATAATAGTGCTTCTGATTGACGAGCGGCCTGAAGAGGTAACAGACTTCAAACGCAAAGTTAAGGATGATGTGGAAGTTATCAGCTCAACGTTTGACGAGCCGCCTTCAAGGCATTGTCAGGTAGCTGAGATGGTAATAGAGAAGGCCAAGAGGCGTGTTGAGTTCGGTGAGGATGTAGTAATCCTTCTCGACTCAATCACAAGGCTGGCAAGGGCTTACAATACGGAAATGCCTCACAGCGGCAAGATCCTCACAGGCGGCGTTGATGCCAACGCCATGCAGATGCCGAAGCGATTCTTCGGAGCAGCGAGGAACGTTGAGGAAGGCGGGTCTCTATCGATATTTGCCACTGCGCTTGTGGATACAGGCTCGAAGATGGATGAAGTAATCTTTGAGGAATTCAAGGCTACAGGCAATATGGAAATCCATCTAAACCGCAGGCTTATTGAGAAGAGGATATTCCCCGCTATCGACATTGGACGAAGCGGAACAAGGCGGGAAGAACTGCTTATAGGCAGCGACGAGCTTGAGCTTGTTTACCGTCTGCGCAAGGTTCTCAGCGAGATGACGCCCGTAGAGGCGGTAGAACTGCTGAAGACGCGCCTTGCAAAAACCAACAGCAACGCAGAATTCCTCATGAGTATGTCTCGAGGCCTTTAGTCTGAGATAATCAACAATGTAGTTTAATCGATAAATCAATTTACTTGGTGGAGCATATGCTTAAAAGAACTCTGAAGTGCGGTGATGTACGCCTTGATAACGTAGGAGAAGAGATTACGGTGTGCGGGTGGGTAAATTCCTACCGCGACCATGGGAATCTTGTTTTTGTAGATCTCAGAGATGTTTCTGGGCTCGTGCAGATTGTTTTTAACCCGGACATTAACCCTGAAGTGCATAAACTCGGTAGAGAGCTCAGATGCGAATGGGTGATTGGGGCAAAGGGAACTGTGAGTAAACGAGGCGAAGGCCTTGAAAATCCTAAACTGCCCACAGGCCACATAGAAATAATCATCAATGAACTTGAGGTCTTCAGCAAAGCGGACACCCCGCCCTTCGAGCTGGATTCAGCGAATTCAGTTGGCGAGGACACGAGACTCATAAACCGCTTCATTGATCTGAGAAGAAACGAGATGAAGGATAAGCTTATCACAAGGCATAATATTGCTTATGAGGTGAGGAATTATCTTTCAGAAAACAGCTTCTATGAAATCGAAACGCCTATGCTCGGGAAGAGCACGCCGGAAGGAGCGAGAGATTTTCTCGTGCCGAGCAGGCTCTATCAGGGCTCTTTCTATGCACTTCCGCAGTCTCCGCAGCTCTTTAAGCAGATCCTTATGGTGAGCGGGATGGACAGGTATTTCCAGATTGTCCGCTGTTTCAGGGATGAAGACCCAAGGGCAGACAGGCAGGCAGAATTCACTCAGATCGACCTCGAAATGAGCTTCGTTGACAGCGATGATGTGATAAGCATCAATGAAAATATGATTGCCAGAATCTGGAAAAAAATATTAGGGGAGGATATCGAGCTTCCCGTAAAGCAAATGACTTACGCTGATGCTATTGAACATTACGGTACAGACCGCCCTGACCTTCGCTTTGACATGCAGCTCAAGGATATAACGGAGATCGCAGGCGAATCGAGCTTTAAGGTATTCACCTCTACAGTTCAAAAAGGCGGGATCGTTAAAGGGCTCTGCGCAAAAGGTGCAGGGACATACTCCAGAAGCGATATAGAGAAAACACTCACAGGCTTTGTGGGTGATTATGGAGCAAAAGGGCTCGCTTGGTTTAAGGCAGCGAAAAACGAAGAGACAGGCAAACTGGACATCAAAAGCAACATAGCGAAATTCTTCACCGATGAGCAAAGACAAAATATATTGGACACTTTCGGGGCAGAAGAAGGCGATCTTCTGCTGTTTGTGGCAGATAAGAAGAATACCGTAAACAGGGCTCTTGCCGCACTCAGAATCAAGCTCGGCAAAGACCTCAAGCTCTATAAGCATGGCGAATATAAATTCGTCTGGATCACAGACTTCCCGCTTATGGAATGGGATGAGGACGCTAAAAGATGGGACTCACTGCACCACCCATTCACCTCGCCGGTCGATGAGGATTTAGACAAGCTTGAAAGTGATCCAGGCAGCGTCCGCTCAAAGGCATACGACCTTGTGTGCAACGGCTCGGAAATAGGCGGTGGAAGCATACGTATTCATGATCCCGAAATTCAGCGCAAGATCTTCTCGCTTCTGAACATTACAGCCCAGATGGCAGAGGAACGTTTCGGATTCTTCCTGAATGCCTTAAAATACGGGACGCCTCCGCACGGCGGAATCGCATTCGGGCTCGACAGGCTCACAATGATCCTCACAGGAACTGATAACATAAGGGACGTAATAGCGTTCCCGAAAACTCAGAGAGGCCAGTGCCTTATGTCTGAGGCCCCGGGCGAGGTTGACCAGCAGCAGCTCGATGAGCTGAATATACATGTGCAGAAACATTTGCACGAAGATGCTGAAAAACTCGAATAGTTCTGCATAACGAAACAGTAACTCTAAAGCCTGCCAAGTGCAGGCTTTTTAAATTTAAATCAGCAGAGAAAGCCTGAGGTGAAATTTGAACAAGAGGGTTCTGAAAATTTTATGCACTCCCGAACCGGCGTTCCTGCTTCCGGGCATCCCGCCTGTGGCAATCGGAACCGCCCTTGGGGTAAAAGCTGCGGGTGAACTCAATCTTCTGCTTTCCTGCCTCGCTGTTTTGAGCATTATCTGTATAAATGCCGGCTCGAATATGCTCAACGACTACTTCGACCACCTCTCCGGAAACGACTGGCTCAATACCAACAGGACGGTTTTCGGCGGAGGAAGCGGTTATATACAAGACGGAATCATCAGCCCAGAACAAATGAGGACAGCAGGAATGCTGGCTCTTGGAGCGGGAGCTGCAATCGGGCTTTTAATTGTGATTATTTCAGCAAGCCCATTTATCCTTATCCTGGGAATTATCGGCGTGCTTGCAGGCATACTCTGGACTCTGCCTCCTTTCAGCTTCTGCTACCGCTGCCCGGGAGAAGGTTATATATTCACTGTTTTCGGGATACTGCCCACTGCCGGGGCATACTACCTTCAAACAGGCAGACTTGCTTGGGAGATCGCCCCGCCTGCTGTAATCACGGGACTGCTTATAGCAGGCACCGCCCTTCTCAATTCAATACCAGACACTGAAGCAGACATGGCGGCAGGCAAAAAAACATTTCCCGCTGTCTTCGGAATTAAGAAAGCTGTGATGCTTTACAGAGCTTTGGTTATCTTGTCCTATATTACCGCGCTGCTAAGCCTTCTTATCGCCGAAAGTTTTGAAAACGGTGCAGTATTTTATCTGTTCGTATCTCCGCTCGGGGCTGCGTGCATAATTTCAGCAAGCCAGAAGAGATTGAGCGAAAAGGGCGTCAATCTTCCAAACGCCCTGAATATCTCCCATTACGTCTGTATGGCAGCAGCGGTTACCGTTGGAATCGCTGTTAGCTGAGCGTTCAGCCTGACGATCTTTTATTCCAGCGTAAATTCTTTCTTTAGACCGCCCGCTCTTATAATAAACTTACCCGGCTCAATAACCCTTCTGCATTCTGCATTTATAAAAGAGAAGGCCTCTGCGGGCAAATCGAAATTAACCGTCTGATTTTCGCCCGGATTGAGGTATATCTTTTTGAATTCTTTTAGGCGTTTATTTGCAGGCGTAACGCTCGCCACTTTATCTGAAACGTAAACCTGAGCGATATAGCCGCCCTTCATTTTGCCCTTGTTTTTCACATCAAACGAGACCTTAAGCCCATCGAAACCTTTTTTAGAAGCAGAATTTTTGGAGAGCTTCAAGCCGCTGCACTCAAAATCAGTGTATGAAAGGCCAGCGCCAAACGGCCACTGGAACTCTACTTTGCAGCTGCTCCAATTTGCAGATTTTTTGTAATCGTACCATTCAAATCCGCCGGCATATTTCGGATACGAGAACGGCAGCCTGCCGCTGGGATTAACATCGCCTGAGACCACATCAGCTATTGCATCCGCTCCCTTAACGCCCGGCAGATAAGCCATAACTACGGCATCGGAAACCTTTTCGATCTCCCGAACCACTCTCGGCCTGCCCTGGGTAAGTATGGTTATTATCGGCTTACCTGTTTCACTCAGCCGTGCGGCAAGCTTTCGCTGAGAAAGGGATATATTGTAGTCCCTGATATTGCCTGAATGTTCTGTATATGTGTTCTCGCCTGCGCAGAGCAGTATTACATCGCAATTTTCGGCCTTCTCAGCGGCCTTATCTGCATCGAGGAGCTTATCGAAATCTGCCCCCTTTTCAAAACTCACATTCCCCCTGCCGAACTCAGCCTTAACTGCTTCGAGGATTGTATTCTGCGAATCAGGGTATAGGTGCTCCTCCCTGCCCTGCCAAGTGCGGGACCAGCCGCCGTTTAATACGCTTTTGAGGTTTGAGCATGGGCCGGTAACGAGGATTTTTTCTTCTTTCTTGAGCGGCAGGATCTCTGATTCATTTTTCAGAAGGGTAATACATTCTTCTGCGCAGCGTTCATTGAGCTTTTTAGCTTCTTTTGAGGCTATCTTCTCAGAAAGCTTATCATCCTCAAACGGATCATTAAACAACCCGGCTTGGAACTTGACTTTGATTATGTTCTTAACTGCCTCATCCACCCTTTGAACAGGCACTTCGCCTGCCTCAACGAGAGAAACCAAATGCTTCTTGAAATCAATCTTAAAGGGCGTCATACTCATATCTATGCCCGCATTAACTCCAATCTTCACAGCCTCTCTTTGATTCTCAGCCACCATCTCACGGGTGTAGAGATTGTCGATATCTGCCCAGTCGCTAACGACAAATCCGCTGAAGCCTATATCTTTCCGCAGAAGCTTTTTTAGGTAAAACGGGCTTGCATGCACCGGCCGGCCGTTAATCTCTGAGGAATTTATCATTGCTGTAACAGCACCAGCCTGCACTGCTGCCCTGAATGGAGGAACGAACAGCTCTCTGAGCTGGATCTCGGGGATCCAAGCGGGGGTTCGGTCTCGTCCGGAACGCGGATAGCTGTATCCAAGGAAATGCTTCATACAAGCGAGCACTTTATCCTCGGCCAATGGCAGCTTATCGCCCTGAAGACCCGTGATGTATGCCTCTGCGAATTCAGAAGCGATGAATGGGTCTTCGCCGAATGTTTCGTAATGGCGGGGCCAGAAGGGATGCCTTGCCACACCGAGAACCGGAGCAAAATTCCATCTTATCCCTGCTGCTCTGGTTTCAAGTGCGGTTACTTCTGCCATTTGCTGAACCAACTGCCGGCTGCCCGCTGCTGCCATAGCTATGTTGTGCGGGAAAAGCGTAGAGCCGGCAACATAGCCCGCCCCGTGTATTGAATCAAGCCCGTAGATAACAGGGATTTGAAGACGGGTCTTCTTTGCAAACTTCTGCACCAGACTGGTTATTTCAAGCCACTTCTCCGGCGAGAGAGCCCTGCCGCCGCAATTTAGAACTGAGCCGATCTTCTCTTGGACAATGTATTTTTCGAGCTTATTTTCATCAAGCTTCAATTTATCGCCTGATTTGCCGTTTGTGAATGCCTTAAGAGTTAACTGGGTCATCTGACCAGCCTTCTCGTCGAGAGTCATTTTAGAAAGCAGAGCATCAACTTTTTTCTCAACTTTCTCTTCGGCATTCACCAGAGAAACTGTAAAAATCAAAAGAAGCGAAAATAATTTCAGAACATTCCTATTAGCACCCATAAAAGCTCCTTAAATTAAGAATTATTGCGATACAAAGAATTATTGTACCGTAATTGAAAATTCTTTAAAGCTTCGATTGGTAAGCTGCTTGTCTATTCAGCCTGAATAACAAATGTTACAACGCTTTTTGCAGGAATTTTGAAGGTGTCTTCCAGAGAGCCGGCTTTGCAAGGGGCAAGATCGCTTGCTGCATCGGTTATATACGGTACTACCCTCGCATCTTCCGGCAAACCTTTCTTTTCGAAACGAACTGATTCGGTATTTCCGGAATAATTAACGAATACTGCCGCTGATGTTTTATCTTTACTGCTGGTGTAAGCAGAAGCCATCAGGCCATGGAAAGCCTTGCCGTTTTCAACGCCGTCGTCTCTTTTGAGCTCTGCACGATACATCCCGGGCCTTATGAAGCGGCTGAAATTGCCCATAGCCCATAGCATCTTAGAATCATTGTATCTTCCGTCTTTGATGGTTTTGGTGCTGTAAACGAGACCGTCTTTGTAGTCGTAGGGTGAGATTCCGAGCCACCAGTCCCAGCCTGAGGCTTCAACAATGGTGAGGTCGTAATGTATAACTCTGGCTATAAACAGTGCTGCGGTTATGCCGAGATCTCTTCCGCCGCCCCCGAAACCGTGTTCAGTGCCGCCAAGAATGCAGTATTCAGTATGGCGGTACTCAAGCTCGGGATATTCATCCAGAGCCTTTCTGAATTTCACTCGGGCATCAACAAGCCCTTCAGAGGGGTCATCGAGAAAATAGCTGTGTCCGCAAAGCAGGCCGGAAAGGGCCTTGCCGGCATAATTATCGCTTGATTCATCAAAAAACTGCTCTACATATTTGCCTTTGGATTTCTTTGAGCTCTTCTGCCAGTCGTAGAAAGACTTGAGATGCCCTGATTCGGGCATAAGCACCCTGGCATTTACAGAATCTTCATTTTCTATCTTGCTGTAAAGCGTTTTGGCGATCTCAGCCATCTGGGAATTGTTGTACCGGCAGCCCTCCTGTTTCGGGCCGTTCCAATCCCATTCAGGTTCATTTATTGGGCTTATGTAATCAAATTCAACACCATCTGCTTTTTGCAGCGCTTTAACCGATTCAACTATATAATCGCAGAATTCGCCGGTTTTGCCGTCTTTCAAATTTGTTGCACCAACATCTTTACTGCAAAATCCCCTCCCGTTTTTGGTCATATTTATTGGCGGGCTTATTGTAAAGGCAGTAAATTCTTCCACCCCCCTATCACGGGCTGACCTGAGAAACGTTCTCTGCCCTTTAATTCGAGAGCGGGTTTCCTTTTCGAATTCCGGCAAATAGATCTCATTTCCGCTTTCGTCGAAAAGCCAGGAAGACTGCCGCCAAGGGTCTCTTATTTTATCATTAGCAGCGGTTCCCGCACCAATGTTGAACCTCCAAGAAGAAAGGCCTATCCCGACAGGATCGCCGCTGTCTTTGAGCTCAGAGGAAAAGAGCAAATCGGCTATTGCATCTGTCTTTTCTTCAGGCCACTGCCCCACCATCTGGGCTGTCCAGCAGTCTGAGGCACCGAAAGAGCTGATTTTCTGATGTTTTTTTGAAATATCAATTGAGATCTGAACGGGGTTGTCCGTTTGGGTAATAAGATTTCTGCTTCCCGGCCGAACTTCCACATAACTAAAGGCCCCGGCTGAGAACATTAACAATACTGCTGATGATAAAACCTTTTTGAACTTTAAATCCATAGTTTCCCTTTATTGCTTATTTTCATAAATCATACTTGTATTAATATGGTTATATCCCGAAAAACATATTTTTTGCATTATAAGCTGAAAAAAAAAATAATTATTTATCAGTTTCGAGCAAGATTGAAGAGAAGGCAATTTCTCTATAAGCTCTGTGCTCATTAGATTTATCCTGCTTTATAGTCGAACCGGCCGGCTGCATCTGCATTTATATCGGGCAATGGGCGGCGGGTTTAATGAATGCGTTGATTGAAACCGCCGAAAGGATATAATCTATTGGTCTGATAAATCAATATATAATGCGGGATACAGCAGAAGGGTTAATTATTTGGCTACTGCAATTTTACTAACTTTACCAATTTTTTCTTACCTGCTCGGCTCAGTTCCTTTCGGTTTTTTAATAGCAAAATCGAGAGGCATTGATCTTCGGACAGTGGGCTCGGGGAATATAGGAGCAACCAACCTCGGCCGTGCGCTGGGTGGCAAATGGGCGAAGATATGCTTCCTTCTCGATTTGCTCAAGGGGGCATTACCGATGATTGCAGCGGGTTTGGTGGTTTCAGGGGAACCCGAACAATCCGAGCTTTGGCTTTGGCTTTTATGCGGCGCGGCTGCGATTGCCGGGCATATTTTCCCGATTTACCTCAAATTCAAAGGCGGCAAAGGGGTTGCAACGGGGCTTGGAGTAGTTCTTGGTTTATGGCCATACTACACCATCTGCGGAATTATCTGCTTTATCATCTGGATTATCTGCCTGTACACTTGGAAATATGTTTCGCTGGGATCGATTATAGGCGCAGCTATGTTTCCGGTAATACTCTCTTTAGAGATTGCCATCGTGGAGAGCTGGAGCTTTTCTGATCTTTGGCCTCTAATCGCAGCGGCCGGGGTTTTGGCGATTCTGGTAATATACAGGCATAAGAAAAACATAACAAAACTAATCAACGGAACTGAGCAAAAGGCTCTTTAATTCATTGCAGGGATTCTATGAGTAATCATAAAAAAAGTTTACAGGAGCATTTCGGCGCAAACCACATATACCGAGTCAAATTTTCTTCGCTCAGGAAAAACTCTGCCGAGATCCTCTCCGCAATCAATACAGAGCAAACCAGCATCTCATCTCTCAATACGCTTGAAGGCGACGGGGAATCAGCAACTCTTGAACTGAATCTATTTGCCAACTCAAGACAGGCCGCTCTGGCTGCCTTAGAAACGCTCAAATCAGGCGGGGCTGAGATACAGGAATTTACTGACCTCGTAGAAGAATCTCGCCTTGGCGGAATAATTGAAGTTAAAAGCAAGAAGAAGATAGAAAGCCTTACCGATCTGCGTATGGTTTACACTCCCGGGGTTGCGGCGGCCTGCAAGGCAATCGTTGAGAGCCCTGAGGCGGTTTCGCGGGTAACGGGAATATGCTCGCGCGTGGCAATAGTATCAGACGGAACGGCAGTTCTCGGGCTGGGCGATATTGGGGCACAGGCCTCAATGCCAGTGATGGAGGGCAAGGCTGCCATATTCTCGGAATTTGTGGGTATAAGCGGAGTGCCGATTGTTTTAGATACAAAGAAACCTGATGAGATTATTGAAACTGTAAAACATATCAGCCCAAGCTTCGGAGCAATACAGCTCGAGGATATTGCAGCACCGGCCTGTTTTGAAATAGAGCAGGAACTCGACGGTATGCTGGATATACCAGTATTTCACGACGACCAGCACGCAACAGCAACCGTTGTTCTCGCGGCACTTATCAATGCAGTTAAGATCACAGAGAAAAAACCGGCAGACTGCTCAGCAATCATTATCGGCGCAGGCGCCGCGGGCTACGCAATCACCAAGATCCTGCTGGAATACGGCATTAATAATATCGTGGTTTACGATGCAGGCGGAGCGATATACAGGGGAAGAGAAGAGCAGATGAACCCATACACTCAGGAAATTGCTGAGCTTACCAACCCGAACAACATATCAGGCGGGCTTGAAGAAGGTTTCAAAGGCAGAGACATCTTCATTGGCGTTGCAAGGCCGGATATAGTAAGTGAAGATATGGTCTCATCAATGGCTGATAAGCCAATAGTATTCCCGCTGAGCAACCCGAAGGGTGAAATTTCCGTTGAGAAGGCATTGGAGGCGGGCGCTGCTGTTTGCGCAGACGGGAGGACGATAAACAATGCCCTCGCATTTCCGGGGATTTTCAGAGGAGCACTTGATTCGGGCATAAAAAGCATAAACGCTGGGATGAAGCTCGCTGCTGCCCAGTCGCTTGCCTCGCAGTCCGAGGGGAATATGCTCCTGCCGGATATGATAGACAGAAACGTACATAAAAAGGTGGCGAAAGCAGTATTTGATGCGGCAGCTAAAAGCTGAAACTTAGGAAAGCTGAATTCCTGTATGAATTTTGGTAGCAAAGGGAAGACACACGAACTGGACTTGTATCTGCACAGGACATCCCGTCCTATATATTCGCTGATACTCGTGTCTATCCTTATCGTTGTTTACGAAGCAGGACTTTCGTCGCTCAGCCCCGATTTCTTCGCAACAAAAACTGAACACATCCCTGGAATTGTGGTTTCCTTTGAATGGGTGCGTAAATTTCTGCTCTGGCTGAATTTTTCTGAGATGCAGGCGTGGGTTGGCACTCCGCTTGTGGTAATAGCTGCTCTTGGGATAGTGCAGATAAAATCACGGGAGAAGATTGAGGTAGAATGGAGCGATCTTCCCATAATCTTTGCAGAGGCTACTATACTCACAATCCCCCTGCTTGTATGCAGTTCCTGCATAACCTACATTGCCGGCCAGCACGGCCCGGGATACTCGCCTGTACCTGCGGTGCCGGATATGTCTGCCGCCTTAGACTGGCAAACCCCGGGAGGTATGTTCGCTGTGAATATAGTATCGGGGATTGGCGCAGGGATTTTCGAGGAACTTGTTTTCCGGCTTCTTCTGATTTCCTTTGCCACACTGATCTTCGAAAAGCTTTTCGGTATGCCCCGTATTCGCTCCACTATAACAGCGGTAATTGTTTCGAGCCTTCTTTTCAGCCTCCATCACTACTTCTATATAATGGACTGGAGATTTGTTGCGGGCGAGCCTTTCCGAATATCCACGTTTACATTCAGGTTTCTTGCAGGGATATACCTTTCAATAATATTCGGAATAAGGGGTTTCGGGATTGTGGCCTCAACCCACGCAGCGCATAACCTGATAGCTGCCTGCCTGATGTAATGGATGAGCATAATGCCTTACACAGCAAAGAATCCATTAAGTATTCCATTGTGAACTGAGGAATTCATCTTGATATTAAAAAGCGGGTAATTATTATTCTCAGCGATGAAAAAATTAACTAAAACAGCTATAATCCTTCTTGCAGCAGCCGGCTTGGCGGCTGCACTGTACAGCTTCAGAGGCAGCTTAATCGACATATTAGAGGCAAGGATCACCCAAGGACTTGAAAACGCCTTCGGGGCAGAACTTGAGTATGAGGCAGTTGAGAAGCGGGAAAACAGCCTGATTGTAAGCGGGCTGGAAGGATCGGCTTCACAGTTCAATTTCTCGGCGGGGAAGGCAGTCGTTGATTACTCCCTTTTTGAAAATGGGTTCCTTTCTCCTTCAATTGAGAAAATAACAGCAGAAAAGGTGATGATTTATAAACCGGGTTCAGCAGAAACTGACCCGCAGAACGCTTATCCAAGATTTGTAAACTTCATTGAAAATATAAGCTCGCACCCTTTTTACAGCATATTCAAGTCTGGCAGTTTTCCTGATTTGGAGACTGGGAGGGTGGCAATCAAAAGTCCTGATAAAGGGGATATTATCCTGAGCAGCCTTAAGCTTTCTTCAAAAGGCAGTGATAATACATATAAGATTATGCTCAATACACCTGCCGGCGCCGCTTTCGGGGCATCATTTCTAAACGCAGAAATTAAAGCGGGAAAAAGAGGATTTATTCGCGTGGCTGGGAACTTGAACGCCAGCCTGTTCGGCAGCGAATGGATGACCAAAGATCTAAGCCTTGATGCCAGCTGGAAGCCCAGCAGACCTGTTAGATTCAAATTTAATGCCTCAACCAGCAAAACTGAGATCGAAGCAGAAGGTTCTGCTGATCTTTCAAAGAAGAACGCTCCTTACAGATTATCTTTGAAGACTGAAAATATTCTGCTTTCCTCCATCACAAAAGTGAATGCGGTTTACGAGAATGAAAAACTCTACAGCTTTATAGGCAAGGGTACAACAACTTTCCTGAAAGAATTCAATCCGGAAGGTAGAATGGATTCGGAGGTTAAGCTTTGGGGAAGCCTTTCACAAAAACCGAAAATGAGAGGCGAAATAAGACCGCAGAAAATGACTGCAAGCTACGTTTTTTTCCCTTATGAGGTTAAGGTGAGCGGTAAGATAGACTTAAGCTCAGAAAAATACCGATTCGACTTGAAATGCACGCATAAAGATCAGGAAGCAAAAATCACTGGCTGGCACGATATTAAATGCACAAGTCTGCCGGATTATCCAAACTGCGATATAATAATTCATTCCAATGAGGCTTATATAAACCACGATGTTTACAAAAGCCTTGACGCCAGGCTCAAGAAAATCTGGAATATGATAAATCCTTCAGGAGAAATGGCCTTTACATATCAGTATCTGCGGAACGAAAAAGGCAAGAGATACCTTATCGATATAAACCTAAAAAATGCTCAGGCTGAGCTGAGCAAGTTCCCGCTGCCTGCAAGTTCTATCACAGGGGATATAAATGTAAATCCCGAAGAAATAACGCTAACCGATATAAGAGGGACTGCCGGCGATTCCAACTTCAACATCAGCGGCACAATTGAAAATGCTCTTTTGAACGAACCTGATTACGACCTTGAAGTTTTCGCCAAGGGGCTCACCTTGGACAGCGTACTAATCAGCTCTCTGCCCAAAGACCCAGCCCGAATGCTGGATGATTTCTACATAGATGCTCAAAGCACACTTACGCTTGAGCTCAGCAAGGAAAACAGAGAAAATGATTGGAATCTTGATGCTGATATATCAGGAAATGAGATCGTTTACAAACCAAGTATGCTCACAATCACTGACCCGCAAATGAAGATAAGAGCCGGGAAAGGAAGCTGGAGAGCAGAGATGATCAAAGCCGAGATTGCAGGCGGAAGCTTCACTGCCAAAGCAGGCGGGGAAATAGTGAACAAAAGCCTCGGCGGCTTTGAGGGAGAGCTTTCGTGCGAGAATTTGGAGGCAGGGAGGTGTCTGGAGCTGCTTGGCGAAGATTATAAAAGCTTTCTTAAAGGCAAGCTCGGGATTGATGCAGATTTTTCCTCCGGGCAGGATAAGCCGCTCCAGATCACAGCTCTGGCAGAGCTGCAGAATAACACGGCCGAAATAGACGGGCTGAAGCTTGAAGATGTTTCAGGAACGGTTGATATAAAGGCAGGTACGAATAAACCCGCTGCTTTCAACTACTCGGTAAGCGGGAAAAGCGTGGATTTGCCTGAAGCATCAATCAAAGCAGACGGCAGAGTGAAATATGAAGAGGGGAAACTTGATTCCTTAAATAATATTACAGCAGAATCAGTTAATCTGAGCAATGCCGAATTTAAAGATTTATCAGGATTCAGCGGGAAAGCTGATTTTAGGCTTGAAGGGCTTGAATTCAGCAGCGAGAAGGAAGACATAGACATCGAAAACTTCCGCTTAGAATTTAAGGATTTATCAACCGGCTGGATCAAAGAAGCCCATTCTGCTGAAGGAAATCTAACGGGAAGCTGCAATCTAAGCAAAAACCTTGAGCTCCAAAAGGCTCAAGCAGATCTTTACTGCAGCCGCCTGCTCTACAAAGGAGCTGCCTTCAAAGAAGTATCTCAAAGCTTTAACTACTCCCTCGGGGCAATTTCCTCTCCGGAGAAGGGTTCGGCAAGCCTTTACGGCGGGGCAGCAAGCTTTAATTACCGCCTTATGCCTTCCGGAGATGCCCCGCCTGCATATGATTTCTCCCTCGATCTGAACAATGTTAATATCAGTGAGCTTCTCAATGACACCGTTGAGGAGAAAAACGGACGGCTCGCACTTTCCGGTATGCTCTCATCGCAGCTCAGCGTGGAAGGTGTAGCAGGCAGGCAAGAATTCAGAAAAGGACGGCTCGATATAGTTCTCAAGAACAGCCAGATCACATCAAAGAATCTTATCTCAAGGATTGTTTCTGCGGTGTTTTCAAGACAGCCGGCAGAGAAGAGAATCAAAACCGGGCTAATCAGCGGCTATATAATCAAAGACAGGCTGGTTATATCTGATGCTGTGATTCAGCTTGAAAGTCTCAAGCTCCAAGGGGCGGGTGAAATGAATCTTGAAAACCAGAAGCTTGATTTGAGTCTTCAGGTGTTTATGTTTGAAGATGAAACGCTTCGGGGAAAGCTGCTCAACACCATCGGGAAGCTAATAGCCGAGGTGCAGGTTAAAGGGCCTTTATCTGAACCCTCCATAAAGACTCGAACCTTTGGAATACCCCATTAAAAAACCCTTCCCGTTTATCTGAAGGAAGGGTTGGACAATCGAATATTCGTCTCAGCTGAGCTTTTCGCTTATCAGCCTTGGGGCACTATATAGATTTCCACACGCCTGTTCTTAACATTTCCGCCATTATTGGGCTTATTAGGTGCGACAGGCCTGTATTCGCCATAACCTCGCACACTGAGCCTCTCCGGGCTTACGCTCTCATTAAGCATACTCTGAAGAACAGAGATTGCCCTGTGAGCCGAAAGATGCCAGTTTGTAGGATGCTCACGCTTGGTAGAAGGCTTTGAAATCTTCATATCGTCGGTATGGCCGGCGATAACTATATCAAACTTCTCAGCCTGATCGGACTTAACAATCCCGCAGAATTTAGCGATAGCATTTTTAGCCTCAGAATTTATGTTATCACTGCCGGGAGAGAAGGTAAGATCGCTCTTGAATTTAACAACGCCTCGCTCGGAGTCGAAAGTAACGAGATCAGGATTGGCCGAAGCAAACTCCTCAAGCATCACATTCAGCTCTGCCGGGAGCTTAACCCCGCCTTCGAGAAGCTGTTTCTGAAGCTTTTTAACAAGCTCATTTTTCTCTTTGAGGGCTTCTTCAAGAAGTTTTATTTCTTCCTGAGCGGCCTGCTCACCTGCGTTTTCAAGCTCTCTTGCAGTTTCGAGCTTCTCCCTGAGCTGCTTGAGCTCGAGCTTGGCAGAATTATATTTGGATTCAAGCTCTGAGATCCTCTGGCTCTGGGTCTCATTCTTCATTTTAAGGCTGTCGTACGCCCCTTGTGATACGCATCCGCTAAGCATAAAAGCAAACGCAGCTAAAACCGTTATTATACCATACTTCATTGAGCAACCTCTCTTATCTACAAATTCAGAAGACGAAAGCTTCGCAATCAATTCCGAAGCAAACTTTCGCTAATTATTTCTTTTTCTTCTTCTTGCTCTTGGCTTTCTTTTCTTTCTTAGAAGACTTCTTGCCGCTGGATTTTTTACCGCTTGACGAGCCTCCGGAGAAAGCACCAGAAATACCTATTATAAAAGTAACCAAGGCAAGGCCGCCTGCAATATATACAAAGTACTGCTGAACGAAGGGGACAAAGAGCGGCTCTGAGCCATTAACAGCTACACCTGCAAGTATCACAAGCGTCATAACCACTGCGATGAAAGGCAGAAGCATTGCAAAACCGAAGCTGGTGCCTTCTTCTGCTGATGAGGCTGCCGCAGCGGCGGCTGGAGCACTTGCAGCGGCCGGTTCCGGCTCCGGCTCTACTTCCGGATAGCTCAAATCATCCTGTGCGGGGGTCTGCTCTGTCTCTGCCTCTTCCGGCTGAGGGGGCTGTTCTTGTTCGGTCTGCTGCTGATCCTGCTGTTCTGCTTCCTCAAGAGAGCCTACATCGAAATCGTCGAAATCGTCGTCTCCTCCGCCGCCTTCGGCTCCCGGGAGAATATCATCAAGAACAGCACCAAGCTGGGAATCATCCGCCTGAAGGGACAAGTCTAAAATTCCTGAACCCTCCTCATCTGAGCCCATATCCGCATCTGCATCTATCTGCTGCTCGCCCTGCTGGTCTTGCGAACTCTGCTGCTGTTCCTGCCCTTCTTCCTCAGAACCCTGCTGCTTAGAGCTTTCTTCATCCTGCTGCGCAGAGCCCTTGCTTTCCTCCTCGCTGGAGATCGTATCAGCCAGAGAGAGCAGGCTGTCGTCGGAGAAGCTTGCATCATCTTCCTTTTCCTTACCCTCAGATTCATCAGAATCCGAATCAGGAGAGTCCATACCCACTGCTGTATCGGCATCAGAAAGCTCGATCATCTGCTCCATATCTTCATCAATATTAACTTCCTCACCTTGATCTTCGTCAGATTTCTCATCATCAAGCGAATCAATCCCGCCAAGCGAGCTTTCTTCATCAAGACCAATTACGGAATCTTCAACATTGAGATTATCATCATCAACCTGCTGCTTGGCAAGTGAATCAATATCTTCTTTTTTATAGAAAATCTTGGAGCCGTCCCTCATTTCGCTGATGTCGTTAACCTTAGCTAACTCTTTAAGCTGCTCCTGGGTTTTTCCGAGTTTTTCAGCGGCTTGTTCAAGAGTATAATAATTTTCGGACATTGCAAATCCTTATCTTAACTACGTAGTTCGAATTACTGGCCAAACACAAAATAGCAATTATATAAATCGATTATAACTTTACAAATATATCTTGCAAGCTTTTAACAAGGCTTATTTTTCGCTTAGGCTGTTTTTGGTGTTCAAGTAAAGAATTATTCCTCTATCCTTAAAGATTCTGCCCCTAAAAGGCGAACAAAAAATCGCAGACAAACAGGAAATTAAAAAAAACGTAAATAATAATCTTGACAACCCGCAGCATTTTAAATTTAATCTGTTTGAGGCTAATTAGATTAACATATAGGAGCATTTACAATGAACAGGCGTTTATTTTTGAAATCCACCGGCAGCCTTGCTTTATCATTAGCTGCCGTAAATCCCGTTTCGTCTTTCGCAGACAATCATTCAAAGCAAAAACCAAACGTTCTATGGATAACTATTGAAGACACTTCCCTGTTTTTCGGATGTTACGGCGATGAAGTTGCCAAAACCCCAAACGTTGACAAGCTTGCAGAGGAAGGCACGCTTTTCACAAACGCCTTTGCCAACTCGCCTGTATGCTCGCCGGCGAGAACCGCTCTTATCACCGGTATGCATGTAGGCCAGCTCGGCGGAGGGAATCACAGAAGCGCAGCTGCTATCCCTGATTCAGTGAAAGGTTTTCCCACATACCTGCGTAAAAACGGCTACTACTGCACCAACAACAAGAAAAAAGACTACAACTTCAAAGACGCATGGCACTGGGCAAAACGCACTTGGGATGAAACAAGCGGAAAAGCGACTTGGCGAAACAGAAAGCCCGGACAGCCGTTTTTCCACGTACAAAACTTTCTGGACAGCCATCAGTCCCGAGTTTCGGTAAATTCTTATGAAAGATTCAAGAAAAATATTCAATCTCAGCTTTCGCCTGAAGAAATAACAAAACCTGAAGAAGTTAAGGTTCCGCCATTCTATCACGATACGCCTGAAGTGCGAAAAGCCTATGCGAGAATGTACGACTGCATAACCCTCGTTGACCGGCAGATAGGCGAGCTGCTTGATAAGCTGAAAGAAGACGGACTTTACGAAGAAACAATAATATTTTTCTTCGCAGACCACGGCGAAGGTATGCCGAGATTCAAGACAAATCCGCTTGGGCTCGGCCTGAGAGTGCCTCTGGTTGTGCGGGTTCCGAAGAAATACAGGGATCTTGTGAAGCTCAAGCCCGGAACCAAAACCGACAAGCTTATAAGCTTTGTGGATCTCGGGCCGACAGTGCTCAATATAACCGGCTCCAAGATTGGCGATAATATGTCCGGCGCGCCAGTGCTCGGGCCTGGGAAGATAGATAAAGAGTTCATTTTCGGAAGCACGAATATTGTAGGCACTGCCGAGCAGCACAGCAGAACGGTATCTGACGGAAGATACACCTATGTGCGGAATTATATGCCGCATCTCGGGTATGCCCAGCCTCAGAGATACTGCGACGGGGCAGAAATAATGCACCTGCTGCGAGATTACTACAAAGCAGGAGAGCTTGAAGAAGCAGCTGAGGAGTATATGTCTCCAGGAAGGCCGGCAGAAGCTCTTTACGACTATAAATTCGACCCATGGAATGTGCATAACCTCGCTGAAAAAACAGGGTATGAATCAATCCTTGAGAAAATGCGGTCTATAAACCAAAATAAAATCCTTGAAATTCGCGATCTGCACTTCCTTCATCCGTGGGAAATTGAAACCAGAGGCGGGAAGTTCACGCCTTTCGAATTTAAAGACTACAGCCGCGTTTATCCCCTTGAAAAGATAATGAGCGTTGCAGAGCTGGTAGGCAAGGGCAGGAAGGTATTGAGCAAACAGATAAAAGCTCTCGAAGATGAGGAGCCGGCAGTTAGGTACTGGGGGCTTATCGGGTTAGAATCGCAAAACTGGAAAAAAGATGATATCTTCCAGCACATTGAACCCCTGCTTGAAGACTCCGCTCCATACATAAGATATGAAGCAGCAAAGCTTACGCTTAAGAAAAAAGATTCGAAGAAAGCGAAGGATATCCTGATATCAGGGCTCAAGGAAGAACACTGCATCCTCGTTTTGAGCGCAATGAGAAATATTCGCCTGCTTGACAGAGAGACTGTCAAAGAGCTTCTGCCGGAAGTTAGAAAGCTGAAAAAACGAATCAGCGAGCTGAAAGGTGAGAGGCTCAGCGGAACTGTGGGCTCAGTGATAGCAAGCACAGAGGCCTTTGCAGCGGGCAAATATCCGCCGCCTGTGGACAGCTTCTAATGTGGAAACAGCTTAGATAGGATTAAGGAATCTCACCTAAATCAGTAACGTTTTCTTCACCGAGGCGGGTTTTCTGTGCGAATATAAAGAGCCCCTTATAGCCGGCGTGGTTTGTGTATCGCGAATAGAAATGCCGGCAGCCGGCTTCTCTTAAGTCTGCTGCTACTGAGTTTAACGGATAATTATTAAGCTGCATCATCGGGGCGTTCCAGGGCTTTCTTCTAAGAAGATTCAAGATTTTTTTAACCCCCGGGATATTTACCCGCAGCCAGTAAGAGACACGTTTCACGCAGGAGAGTTCATTGGCATATAGAACCTGCAGGGCTATAACTCCGCCGTCCTCGAGCTTATCGAGCAATTGGCCTATTATCTTTCGCCCCTCACTTGCGGGGATATGCTGGAATACGTAAAGCGAATGTACAAAATCGAATCTGCCAGGAATATTCGAAATATCGCTGCCGGTCTGCATAAGCTTTAGATTATCCGCCCCGCGAAGGGCCTTATTATTCTCAGCCTCCTTGAGCATATTCTCGGAAATATCCGCCGCCACAACTTCTTCGGCAATCTCTGAAAACGGTATTGAAGTTCTGCCCACTCCGCAGCCGAAATCCAGAATCCGCTTCGGCGCAAAATCTTTCACTAAATGGTCTCTGATTACAGCAAGCAGTCTTTCAGTGTACTGCTTTGCCTCAATGAAAAAATCATCTTTAACCTCATCGCTGAGGTTCTCATTCCTGTACTTGTAGTTTGTTGTAACTGAGTAATAAGCCTCTTTAACAGCCAACTTTTCCCAGTCGATTTTAACGTTTTTCATAAAATCCCCAAAGCCGAATAATTACTTATGCCCTTTTAAGAGGTAAAAAGCAAATTACCGCAAAATTTACTCTCTCCTGAAAACAACCATCTGCCCGAAACGTTTGCTTCGTGGGCCTGCTTTTGTGAATTGATAGCCGTCTTTATCTACGATTTGATAGTTTTCTCTTATATATTCTCTCAGCTCAGCGAACGCCTTAAACCGCTCAGCCTCTTCGGGCTCTATTCTCTCTGCCAGGATGTTTGAATAAGCTTTTTCGTAGCCTTGAACCGCCCTTTCGTTTGCAGGGAGGAAGCCGTTAGGGGTGGAAGGCCAGAATTCCAGCGGCGGGCGGTCGTGCGGGAAGTGCCTCTTGCGGGAATCCACTATATATTTGGGCTTGTGCTTTTCAAACTGGCGGATGAAATTCTCAGCCATCTTTTCAAGAGTTGAGGGGGGCAGTGTGTGCATATCGCTCTGGAAGGCCTTTTTGCATACTGAAAGCCTCTGGGCCTTGACATAAATCCCGGGATACCAGCCCCAAACGTAGGTGCGCTGGTCTGGGGAGGTGTTGTTTTTTATAAACAGCCCGACAATCTCCCAAGGTGCAATCCTGCCTTGGCGGTGCATACTTGCCTGCTCGATTCGCTGTACATATCCTTTTCGTTTAACGCCTTCGCCGTAGGATTTGCCGCTGTATGGGCTTTTGCTTATCCCTGCAAATATCGGCGAGCAGAATATCCAGAAGAGAACTGCCGAGAAAGCAAAGCCGCCGAGAGTAAACCGCATTCCTTTGCTTCTGCACCAGCCGAAGAGGCGATAAAGCACATATGCCCCAGCGAAAGCTCCGGAGGCAGTCAGCGGTATGTAATACTGCTCATAGGGGCGCGTGCTCACCCAAACAAGAGCCATATCCAGAACCCACCAGAAAACAAGCAGAACGGTAACCCTATCGGGGAGTGTGAGACGGATTTTGCTCTTTTTTGCAAGCCACGTCCTGAGAAACCGGATTTTTGCCAAAATCAGCGCCGCTATCGCCAAGCCGACAGGCAGGATAAGCAGGCGGTAGTATCGCAGCACAACGGGGGCATGTTCACTGTAGCTCCGGGCCTTTCTGGTTCGCTCTACATAGCTGCCGGCAGATTCCTCTTTTTTCTCAGAATCAGCCTTCTTCTGCGTCTCTCCTGAATGCTTCTGATTCTCCGGCACAGGGCTGTCTTTAGAGCTGAAATCCGGCATAACTCGAACTAATGCTGATTTATACGGCGTGCTGATTTGTGCGCCGGAGGCATTTATCCATATCCATACCGGGCCTGCAAATATCAGAAACCCCGCCAGCAGAAGCCCCGCCTTTATCAAAAGCTCCTTGAATGTTTTCCATTTGAAAATCAGACTGCACGCGAAAAACACTGCTAATGCCCCAATCGCCGAGAAGCCTGTAATCTTGAAAAGAGGAGCCCATGCAAGAAAGCCCCCTGCCAATACTGCAAAAATTCGTTTATCTGTTTTCAGATGAAGGACAAACAGGGCAATTCCAGCGAGCATAAAGGCCGTCATAAACTGCTCTTTTACGTTGCCGTATTTTGCTATAAGCGGGGCTGAGAGGAAAAAGGCGGCAGCGAAGGCGGAAAAGAATGCCGGCAAAACGCCGAAAACTCGCCTGATGCTGTAATACATTAACCCGAGGCCGATAAGCTGAAAGAAACCCTGCACTATCTTAGGGCCTAAATCATTGAAGCCGAAAAGCTTTACCCCCAGCATATTCATAAGCAGCGTACCCACCTGAGCGCTTGGGTCTTCTTCAACGCCGATCTGAGCCCCTTCAAGGATGTGCTTCGCTGAATACACGTTTGAACCGCTGTCAAATGGCCCGGGGATATTGAATTCGCAGTATTTACCGAGAATAAACGGTATAAGAATAATGATAATAAAAACTATATCCCTCAGCGGGATGGCCATAAATTTATCTATACTTTTCAGATTTTGTCGAGTAGACATAATATAGTTCCTTTCATCCATAAACTTAATTTTTTCATTTATTAAATGTGAGGAAACGTCAATGCCCCTCACAGAACCGGACTTGTGGATTTCCCACATCCGGCTCTTCGGTTTAACTCACTTTACACTTGCCGATTGTAAAAGCTATGCACTATTTCGGGTTTTGGCAAAGGATAGTGTTCAAGGTAATTACTAAACCGTTCCCAACTCATCTTTCGCTTTTGGCTACGCCTGTTCAGCCATTTCCGTACCATCCTTATCGTGAGTTTGTAAAAACTCCTGATACCGGCGTAGTTCTCACTTACGCCGTAATACTGATAATGGCCTCGCAGTTTGGCAACAAGAACTTTCCACCAGTCTTTAGTCTTGACGTGGTTTCGTATCGCCTTGAGCCAGTCATTCATCTCCCTGCACTTGGCAGAGAATTTCTTTCCGCTTGTCTTACGCCCGAGCTTAAATTTGCCTCGGCGTGAGATGTCGCAGTAATGCGTAAATCCTAAAAAGTCAAACGTGTTAGGCTTTCGGCTCTCTTTTACGGCGTTTTCCTTCTCAAAGCGACCAAATGTTATCCGGCGGCTCTTTGTAGGATGTATTTCCAATCCGTATTTATTGAACCTATTCTTCAACGCCTGCTCAATGCGTTCGGCATCGTCTGCGTAGCGAACTACGCATACAAAATCATCCGCATATCTCACAAGCTCACAGTAACCGGTCGTATGGCTTTTAACCGTAGCCTCAAACCACTCGTCCAGTACATAGTGCAGGAATATATTCGCCAGTATCGGGCTTAGAATACTTCCTTGCGGAGTACCCTTTTGCGATACTATTAGTTGACCATCGTCAACATAACCGGCTTTGAGAAACTTACCAATCAGCCCTAATAATGCCGTGTCATTTATCCTTATTCGAATAAACTCCAGCAGCTTATCGTGGTCAACATTATCGAAGAAGCCTTTAATATCGGCTTCGACAATATGGTTTACCGGCTGGTATGTTATCAGGTCGTTAAGTGTCTTTAACGCCTGATGACAGTTCCTGTTCGGGCGAAAACCGTAAGAACAATCCAGAAAATCCTGCTCATATATGCAGTTTAGTATGCGGGCAATCCCGCTTTCTACTATCTTGCTTTCTATCGCAGATATACCCAGTGGACGGGTTTCTTTATCGTCCTTGGGTATATATACCCGCCTTGCCGGTTTAGGCTTATACTTTTTACGTTTGAGCCTATCGACAAGCCGCCGGAGATTTTCATCCAGATTTATACCATATTCCTGCCAGCTTACATTGTCAATTCCTACCGCCTTATTCCGGTTAAGGTTCTGGTAGCAATCCCGAAGGTATTCTTCATCAAGTAGATGAGCAAGGCTCGTAAACTTGAATCCTCGTTCCCTTCGGGCGCGAGCGGATATGAGAAGCAACTTCTCCAAAGTTTTTCCAATCTCAGGGTATTGCATTGTTAAAATTCACCTCTCTGCGTTAAACCGCTAACCCCTTCGAGTAAGCTTATAGCCCCACAGGGCATTACCCCTGCTACACCTCTACTATGGGTTAGTCCGACTACCGAAACGCCATACCGCCTCATCACTTTTTCGGCTATTTGGCGGCTTCCTTTCGGAACGCTTCGGTTCTCCCAAGTTCCAATATGTACAGTTTGTTTGCCCGCTGCGGACTTAGACCCCGCCACGTCGATTACGCACTCACCTTTAACGTGCGCATCGATACTGGTTTCCAAGAAATGAAACCCTTGACCCAGTGAAATAAGGATTATTTCGGGGCTCGATACCTTCACTTGCGTTACGGCTGACAAACTGCCCTTACCGAAGCTTCGCATTACTCGTTACCTCGCAATACGTCCGGTTCAGTCCCGGGCTGGTGGTTAGCCTTTACCCGTGCCGGATTGTCCGGCTTGCACATATTAGCTTTGCTTGGCGCACTCATTATTCACCATAAATATTATTGATTGATTTACAGAAATCTTAATTCATTATCGTTAATTGAATGGAAATTTAAAGCATTTGAAAATACAAGTTTTAAAGCGGGGGAAATTATTACTAATCAAACGGCATTATTAAAAGCTGCGGTACTGAATGGCAGAAAACACAGCTGCTATCGCAAAAACAGCAATTTTACTTGAAATATGTGTTAGTATAAAAAAAATTTATATAACTTACAAACAGTCTTAGCCATAAACTACTAATAAATAAGAATTTACACTGACCTTCTGTTTTTAACACACCCACTATCATAAAATCTGTTTGTTTTTGGTGTTTGTTTTTATTAGGATGCATTTAGTTAGAAATATATCACGAAATTGCTTATGAGTTATTATATAGAAAGGGAAACTTATGAGAAAATGTATTATGTTAATGGCTGTGTTGGCCATTGCCGGTTTAGCGAGTGCTTTTGCGGTTTCCTACACTGAAGTTATTAACGATGGTGTAGACGCAGGCCTACAGCCAGGCCAGGATATCGATAAAATATCCATGGGAGAAGATGCGTTTAATTATTATTTCAAAATGGAAATGGTTGGTGCTATGAGTCTTACCGGCAATAATTTTGCTGGATACAACGGGCTATACTTTGACCTGGACCAAAACGCGGGAACTGGCTTTGACGGCAACGCCTACGACTATTTCCACAGCAGCCTTGACGGGTTTGAATTAGTAGCAGATGCTCACTTCGGCGGAACTGTAAGCCTCAGCAACACCGTTAATCACTATCATACTCTAACCAAGCCGAACGGGCTGTTTGCTGGCAGCAACATAACATGGGACGGTTCTTATACTATCGAATACAAGATAGCAAAAGGATTTTTTACCGGCGATTTCTGCCTCGCAGGAGCAACTGTAGAGGAAGGTTCAGAACCTGAAAACTATGACACTACCAGTTCATACTGTGTACCTGAACCGGCCACTATGGCATTATTAGGAGCCTTCGGATTCGTTTTAAGAAAACGCAAAAGCTAATTAATTGACAGATTAGTAAACAGCTCACAAAAGCCTTAATCTTGCCGATTGAGGCTTTTTTTTGGTTTAAATTCAGTTCTCAAAAAACACTTAAATTTAAGCTCCGCTTAAAAATTTATTTAAATCGTAAAAAAATTGACCGGCGGGGATATATACTTAGAATTTTTAACTGCATAAAAGAAACCGTAACTTTATCAAGGGAGCTTAAAGTGCTTAAACAAAAAACAGCAACACTTTTTCTATTAGGAGCAATCGCTTTGTGTTTTGGTCAGGACCGTCCGGAATGGGACAATCCGGAAATTATTCAGGTAAACACGGTTGAGCCGCACTGCTCGATGAGAGTTTACGACTCGTTCAAGGCCGCTAAAGAAGGCGGGGAATCCAGCCTCCGCAAAAGCCTCAGCGGCAAGTGGAAATTTCACATCACAGACAAACCCTCCGAAGCCCCGAAAGACTGCTTCGGCGCTGATTATGATGATTCAGGCTGGGATGATATAAGCGTTCCCTCGTGCTGGCAGATGGAGGGCTTCGATTTCCCTATCTACTCGAATGCAAAATACCCCTTCAAGAAGGATAAATTCCGCGCTCCCAGAGATTTCAACCCAGTTGGCACATACCGCAGGGAATTCACTCTCCCGGAAGGCTGGGATGAAAGAAAAGTTTATATTCATTTTGAAGGCGTTGAATCTGCGTTTTATCTTTACGTAAACGGGAAACAGGTTGGATACAGCCAAGGCAGCAGAACGCCGGCAGAATTCGATATATCCTCTTTCGCCAAAGATGGCAAAAATTCGATAGCCGTGCAGGTTTACCGCTGGTCGGACGGGTCTTATCTGGAAGATCAGGATTTCTGGCGTCTGAGCGGTATTTATCGCGATGTTTATCTCTACAGCACAGAGTCTGTTCACATTCGTGATTTCACTGTCCGCACCGATCTGGACAAAAACTACGAGGATGCAAAGCTCGAGCTTGCAGCAGAGGTTACAAATAGCGGGAGCAAGGAAAGAGAGCTTCGAGTCAGCGTTGATTTATTCGATGCCGATGGCAAATCGGTTACCTACCCAACTTCAAGAGACGCGGAAGTAAAGAAAAGTGAAACGGTGAGCTTTGATATCAGCGTAAACAGCCCTGAGAAATGGTCTGCCGAGAATCCATACCTTTACAAGCTCGTAATCTCTCTTCTGGACGAAAAAGGCAGAACAGTTGAGGCGATTCCTTGGCATATCGGCTTTAGAGAAATAGAAATCAGGGACAGCCGAATTCTTGTTAACGGCAAGCCGGTAATCTTCAAGGGCGTAAATCGTCATGAACACAACGCCGAACGAGGCCATACCATCACAACCGATGATATGCTAAAGGATATATTCACAATGAAGCGTTTCAACGTGAATGCCGTAAGAACATCGCATTACCCGAATATGCCGGAATGGTATAAGCTTTGCGATAAATATGGGCTTTATGTTATGGATGAGGCAAACATAGAAAGCCACGGCTTCGGCGTTGGTATGGACAGCAAGATAGCAAAGAATCCGGATTTCGATCAAGCCCATTTCGACCGCGTTGAGAGAATGGTAAAACGGGATAAAAACCACGCAAGCATATTCTCTTGGTCTATGGGAAATGAATTCGGCGAAGGACCCGGAATCATCAAAGCCGCCAACTGGGCACGCAAATACGACCCTACCCGGCCAATTCACTGCGAAAGCTCTTCAGCTCACGGTACAGGACAGGCGGCGGATATAAACAGCAGGATGTATGCAAGGCCTTGGGATCTTGAACGTATTGCTCAAAGCACGCCGGAAAAGCCTTTCCTTCTTTGCGAATATTCGCACGCTATGGGCAACAGCAACGGAACTCTGAAAGAATACTGGGCTAAGTTCTACAAAAACAACCGAGTTCAGGGCGGGTTCGTTTGGGACTGGATGGACCAGGGACTCACTCAGCCCGTACCCGAGGAATACCGCAACAGCTCCGGACTTGAAGAATTCTACGCATACGGCGGCTGGTGGGAAGATGAGCGGGACGTACATACGAACCGCGATTTCTGCATGAACGGACTTGTAGATTCAGGCTGCGAACCTAAGCCCGGGCTTCATCACCTGAAATACTGGCAGCAGAATGTTAAAGTTGAACCGGTGAATACAGCGGAAGGCGAGTTCAGCGTGAAAAACCGCTTCTACTTTACAAACCTCAATGAGATATATCAGGGCCAGTGGTCTCTTACAATCAACGGCGAGGAGCTTGCTGCAGGAGAGTTTGATATTGACATCCCTGCCCAGCAGACAAAGGAAATAAGCCTGAAAGTACCTAATATTGAACCGGACTACGGCAAGGAATATTTTGTAAATGTGGGTTTTGTGCTCAAGGAAGATAAACCCTACGCTCCCGCAGGCACAGAAATGGCTCTCGAGCAGTTCAGGCTGGATGAATACCTCAAACCTGAAACAATAGATTCAGGAGAATTCCCCGAGCTCAAATATCAAACCAAGGGTGATACAATACTTGTGGGCAACGAAGATTTCTTCCTTAAAATCAGCCAGAAAACAGGGCTTATTGAAGATTACACTTACGGAAGTCTCAAGCTCCTTGAACAAGGGCCGAGGCCATACTTCTGGCGTGCGCCTACAAACAACGACAGAGGCGCAGGCCTGCAGAACAAACTGAAAAAATGGAAAGACGCCGGCAAGAGCTTCAAGGCTGAAGAAGTTCGGGAAAATTTAAGCAGCAACGTTATGCAGATTGTCGTAAACGGAAAAATTGAGAAGGTGGAAGCAGACTGCAACATCCGCTACCAGATCTACGGCAGCGGAGATATAGCCGTTGATATAAAATACACCCCGCAAAACGAAAAAGGCAAGCTTATGTTCAGATTTGGAACGAGAATGGAAGCAGCCAAAGGGCTCGAGAGATTTTCTTGGTTCGGACGCGGCCCAGAGCCGAGCTACCCGGGCAAAACCGCTCAGCCTATCGGTCTTTTCTACTCCAAAGTAAGTGAGGAATGGGTGGAATACGCCCGACCTCAGGAAAACGGCAATAAGACAGCCGTACGCTGGGCAGCTCTTACTAACGAAGAGGGCTCAGGGATAATGTTCGCTGCAGGCGAAGATCTGCTGAGTGTAAACGCAAAACACTTCACCGACGAAGAGATGCAGAGCAATGAATACACCTTCCAGATGCAAGAGGCTGAGAATATTATTGTAAATGTTGACAGCAAACAGCTCGGTGTTGGCGGTATGAACAGCTGGGGAGCGATGCCGGCAGAGCCCTATAAACTCTACAACAAACCAAGGAGCTTCAGCTACCGGATATCACCGGTAGAAGGGGCTCAATTCGAACAAACCTACAACTACAGACTCGATTAAGCCTCGAGCCGAAAAAAAACTTGTTGAGGGCGCAGCTGAAAAGCGGCGCCCTTTTTTATTGAACAAATCTGAAGCCAATAAAAAAATGAGATATATTTTCAGAAAACTTTTATTAAAACGCAAAAATAGATTTGAACAGCCGGCTTAAATTTTGTAAAATACTTTTAAAGGATTTAATCTTTATACGAAAGGATTTGTATAATGGATGTTTTTAAGGTTCACGGCGGAACCTCTCTTTCAGGAAAGATTCGTGTAAGCGGGTCTAAAAACTCAGCTCTTCCACTAATGTCAGCCTCGCTTCTGGCTTCGGGGACTACAACAATCAAAGATGTTCCTGTGCTTTCGGATGTTTTGTTTATGCAGAAGCTCCTCGGCGAGATTGGAGCAGAATGCAGCAGAAACGAGCCGCATACTCTCAGCATTGATGCCGCCCGCATATACAAGCCCTACGGCGACTACGAGATAGTGCGAAAGATGAGGGCGAGCATTTGCGTCCTCGGGCCGCTTCTCGCCCGCTGCGGACGTGCTGAGGTTTCAATGCCCGGAGGCTGCTCTATCGGCACAAGGCCGGTTGACCTGCATATCAGAGGGCTCAGAGAGCTTGGAGCTGACATACGCATATCCAAAGGATACATCATCGCAAAAGCATCCAAAGGGCTTAAGGGCAAAAAGATATTCCTCGGAGGACCATTCGGCTCAAGCGTGCTGGCAACAGCAAATGTTATGATGGCTGCAACACTTGCAGAAGGGGAAACGATAATCGAATCCGCAGCTTGCGAACCGGAAGTGGTGGATCTTGCGAACTTTCTGAAAACGATGGGGGCAAGGATCTACAACGCAGGCTCGCCGGAGATGCGAATTGAAGGAGTGCCTGAGCTTCGGCCTACGAACTACCGCGTTATACCGGACAGGATAGAGGCGGGTACGTATATGGTAGCAGCGGGGATTACAGGAGGAGAGCTCGAGATAGACAACTGCCGGCTCGACCATCTCGGAGCAGTGAGCGACGCACTTGAGAAGATGGGGATGGTAATCGAAAAAACAACTGAAGGCTGCAGAATTAGCTCAGGGAAAGTGATAAGGCCGGTTGATATTACAACCCAGCCTTACCCGGGCTTCCCAACAGACCTTCAGGCACAGTTTATGGCGATGCTTTCAATAGCTCAGGGCAACAGCGTGGTTACAGAAAAAATCTTCCCGGACAGATTTATGCACGTACCGGAGATGACAAGAATGGGAGCCCTGCTCCGAAAAGAGGGGCAATGCACGATAGTTAATGGTGTGCCCGGGCTAACATCCGCTCCGATTATGGCATCTGATCTCAGGGCAAGCGCTGCTCTTGTTTTGGCTGGACTCGCTGCTGAAGGCGAAACTACCATAAACCGCGTTTATCATATCGACAGAGGGTATGAGAAAATAGAGGAAAAGCTTAACAAAGTGGGTGCGGAAATCGTAAGGGAAAGCGCTTAAATATGGATGAAGTGATTATCTATAGTGATGGGGGATGCAGTCCTAATCCCGGCCCGGGAGGCTGGGGGGCGGTTCTTATTTCTTCAAAAAAACCGGACAAAACCAAAGAACTCTGCGGCGGAGAAAAAGACACCACAAACAACCGTATGGAGCTCACAGCCGCTATCAAGGCTCTGGAAGCCCTCAAACGCCCGTGCAAAGTGCATTTCCACACAGATTCGCAGTATCTGCAGAAGGCGTTCGTAAACGGCTGGCTCGAGAAATGGCAGAAAAAGGGCTGGAAAACCGCCGGCAAGAAGCCCGTGAAGAATAAAGACCTCTGGGTAAAGCTGCTTGAACTTACACAGACGCATGATGTACACTGGACATGGGTCCGCGGCCACTGCGGAGTTGAGTACAACGAACTCTGCGACAGACTTGCTGCAAAGGGCAGGGAAAAACTGAACGGTTGAACTTGCCCCCGGAAACTGGACAGCAGTTTGCGGCAGGATTTAAGACCTAGCGTATCGGGCGGTAATTCGTGAAGACAAACACTGGATGCAAAAAAATTACGAGAGCTTTATGATACTTGGATCTTATTTTATGAGGTTCAGGTAAATCTTAAACGTATTCACTGCTCTTTTAAAAAGATTGTTGTTATCCACCTGCCTCCGTTTTATTCCAAAGCATAAAAACAGCCGCCTGAATCGCTAAAACTCAGACGGCTTATTGTCAACTGAAAAAGTTAATATTTTAGTTTGTAGTGTCTTCAATCCATTCTGGCCAGTCAATTTCATTGTCCTCTTCTGAGTAGCGGCCGTGCAGATCGAATCTTCTGTGCCATTTCTGGTGGTAGAGATCTTTAATGCTTAACTTGTTTACAGACCCATCCATAAACAAGAGATTCGTTCCCTTCGGATGCCTTCTTACTGTAAAGTGAGCCATTTCATAGCCAACATTAAAGTTATACACCTCTTGCGGAGCCTGACTGCCGTTGTAAGGCGTTGGCTGGATTGCGGTTTCGCCCGCTTCATAGTGAGGCCCGCCGCCACGCCATACAGCATCTGCAAAAAGCGGCACCATATTGGCACGTGATACTCTTGTTATATTACGCCAGTAATACTTTTGCTCTCTGCCTTGATATACCTCTGGAGGTGCTCCAGGCGGTTCGTCAAACGCCCAGCAGTTCATACCGTAGCTGGCATATTCCTGCACTTCGAGATCCTCTTCCTCATCCACATTGGTGTTGCCCATCCAGTATGCCTCGTCTAAATCTCCATAAGCGCCGTCTTCATTTGGAGTCTCGGCTTCAGGACATCTGAGGATATCAGTATTTGTTTCCCATTCATGGCGAAGCGGAATGATCCATGCGCCTCGAGGCCAATTGATATTGTATCTCTGCCGCATATCATATGCGCTTGGGAAATCGCCGCCGTATTTGCCTGTATAGACATTCCAGATAACGCCCCACTGCTTAAGACGAGTCTGGCAGACCGTGGACTTGGCCTGTTTTCTTGCTTTGCCGAGAGCCGGCATAAGAACCGCCATCAACAGAGCAATTATAGAAATCACGACGAGCAATTCGATAAGTGTAAAAGCCTTCTTTTTCATAACTTTTTCCTAATTAATAAAACCTTTCTTCAGGCCGCATTGATTGACAGCCTTATACTTAAAAACGAAAATTTTTACTTAAATTAAGACAGAACAAACCTGCCTCTATTGTATAAATGCCTCAAATTTAAGATTTTTACAAAAATTCTTAAAAAAAACAAACAAACTTGAATTTTAATTTGAAGCGCAACGCTTTGCTAATTTAATCAGCCCGCCTGAGGCGGGCAGGAGTTTATCGCTTTAGGCAAACCTGGGAATTAAATAGGCAAGGCGGTTTTTAGGCCGCCTTTTCCCAAGTTTGACAGTTGCAGCGCTCGGGTTGCTCTCCAGCAGAGCCCTATCCCCTGCATCAGCGATTTAATTATAACAGCAGAGCAAGCATAGAAAAGTAAAAAAAAGAGTGCCCATTACGGGTGTTTCCGATAGAATGTTTTTTACGAAAAATACTCTATTTAAGGAACCGCAATGGGCTACAAACATCTTAACATCAACGAAAGAGAATGCATACTAAAAATGCAGGCAAAAGGAAAAAATTTATCTCAGATTGCCGAATATCTCGGCAGAAACAAGGGCACGATAAGTCGAGAATTGAGTCGCAATGTCTCTTCAACCGGGGATTACAAACCACACCTTGCCTCTCGATATTATAACAAACGCAGAACCGCATCCAAACAGCCTTATCGCTTGGAGCAGAACGGCCGATTGTGCCGGCTTGTAATCAATAAACTTGAGCAATATCACTCGCCCGAGCAGATAGCCGCTCGCCTTAAAATTGATTATCCCTACGAGCAGGAAATGCGCGTAAGTCATTTAACTATATATAGTTGGATAAAGAGAGATAAAGCTGCTGGCGGCGATTATTATAAGTATTTGAGGCAAGGGCATCGTAAAAGGAGAAAGAAACACGGCAGCAGCGACAAACGTGGCCGGATACCGGAGAGAGCTCCGATCAGTGAACGTCCGGCTGTTGTTGATAAACGCAGCCGCATTGGCGACTGGGAAGGTGATACCGTAAGTGGCAAGGGGCACGGTTCGTTTGTTGCCACCCATGTAGAGCGGAAAACCCGCTACCTGCTGGTCGGTAAAATGGATGACAAGAGTGCAGCCAGTATGAACGTTACTACCAAGAGAATATTCAGGAAAATTCCTAAGTTCAAACGAAAGACGCTAACGGTTGATAACGGCAAGGAATTTGGCGGATTTAAGGAGATGGAAAGAATGGTCGGTCTATGCTGCTGCTTTGCTGATCCGTACAGCTCATATCAGCGTGGTACGAACGAAAATACCAACGGACTGCTGCGTCAGTTTTTTCCAAAAGGTACTGATTTTAAGAAAGTAAGCAAAGCAGAAATTGACAAAGCAGTCTCCTTAATCAATAATAGACCAAGGAAATGCTTAAACTATCGGACGCCCAATGAGGTACTCTGGAGCGGATAAAAATGTTGCGCTTCAGATTTTATTCTAAGCAAATTATATAAAAGGTTTCTTTGCCAGACCGCTGCAGCCGAAAGCTGGGAAGCAGTTCAAGGCGGAATGGATTCTTGTCAGAGCAGGGGTATATCAAAAAAGATTTCAGGCATACCGGAAACCTACGCAGTCAATCCGAAGCTTTAACTTTCTCCCACACTTCCCGCGAATACCCGAAGAGTGTGGGAAACTTTTAAAGTAAACCCCAAGGAAGACTTGAAAACAATTCCCTAAAGTTTCCGAATTAGGGGAATTAAAGGAAATTCTTCAGGGTAAAAACCGCAGGAAGAGAAGGAATTAGACATTATGCCCAGCTCACGGAAGCAGACCTCAGAGAGTCAGCCAAATTATCAGTCTTGAAGCCGGCTGAAAAGGCGGTGCAAAAAAGTCTGCACAAATCCGCTGTAAGCAGTTGTAAGGAAATGCAGGAAGGCAGGGCAAGCAGTGATGTAAACCCTTGTGATTGCAAGAGTTTGCAAAAGAAAAGCCCTTCCTTGCATAACCAGATAAAGAAGGGCTTATTACCCCCTAGGAGAATCGAACTCCTGTTTCCGGGATGAGAACCCGACGTCCTGGGCCACTAGACGAAGGGGGCATAATAGCGATGGGTGGAATTGAACCACCGACCTTAGGTTTATGAATCCTACGCTCTAACCATCTGAGCTACATCGCCTCAGGAAAAGAATTGAGAATTCTACAAAAAATCCGGCCGAGTTCAAGTGCAATTTAAATAAAATTCCCGCTCTGCTGCGGAGCAACGCCATAGAAGGACAGTCGCAGAGGAAATATATAATCCACAGATTACACAGATTACACAGATTGCACAGAGGTTTTCTTTGACAGGATTTACAGCCCCGAACCGCTTTGACTGCGGGGCAAGGATCTACAGGATTTTTGAATATGAGAGGCAGCCGCTAATCTGCGTTGATTTTTCGCTGATGATTATACTTCTTGCAATCCGCCGCTTGCCGCAAAAAAGAAGGGGCGTCCGTGCCCCGAACGCCCCAGAGAGATTGTCTTCTCTATTCAGTCTTTATGAACATCCCATAGAGTTTCCGCAGTTGTGGCATCTGTAGCAGGTTCCGTTTCTCACCGTGATAGACCCGCATATATCGCAGGCTGGTGCGTCGTCCTGGAAGTGGTCGAACTGTTTGTTGAACTGCCCTATAATGCTCAGCTTCTCTGCCGCCCCGTCAGTAGAGCTGGTTTCTGTAACAGAAAATGCGGGCTGCCGAGCGGTTTTCTCAGATGTTTTCGGATTCTCTCTGCCGGCCTGAGTGCTGCCGGCGCTGGGCTTTTTTTCCTGATTCTCCTCCGGCTGCTCAGTAAACGGCTTTGACAGGTCGATCGTACTGCTGCTTTTCTTGTGCGGCGTATTCTTTTCGGCGTATCCCGGGAGGAACTGGCATCCCAGCCAGCAGAAAATGTAGTCTATAAGGCTCTTTGCGAACGGCATATCCTTGTTTGACGTCATACCGGCCGGCTCAAATCTTGCGTGGCGGAATTTATCCACCAGCGTAACCAGCGGCACCCCATACTGCAGAGCCATCGATGTGCACGTTCCTATCACATCCATCAGCCCGCCTACGGTGCTGCCTTCCTTGGCCATCGTTATAAACAGCTCGCCGGGCTGGCCGTCGTCGTAGAGTCCAACGGTGAGATAGCCCTCGTGCCCTGCCACGCTGAATTTGTGCGTTATGCTGCACCGAGTTTCGGGGAGCCTTCTGCGGTAGGGCTTTTTCACAAGCACTTCCTTGACCTTCGTTTCTTCCTGCTTCTCTTCCTGCAGTCCAGTGTTGAGCGGCTGAGTGCGTTTAGACCCGTCCCTGTACACGGCAACCGCCTTGAGCCCCATCTTCCAGCCTTCGGTGTATGCCTGCATAATGTCCTCGTTGGAGCTTTCATTCGGCATATTGATGGTTTTGCTGATTGCCCCAGAGAGGAACGGCTGAGCGGCTGCCATCATCTTCAGATGCGCCTCCCACGGTATGCTCCTCTTCCCCTTTCGGGCTTTGAATGCGCAGTCGAAAACGGGCAGGTGCTCTTTCTTCAGTATTTCAGAGGTTTCGATGGTATCGTCTCTGTCGATTTCTTCTTTTATCTTCTCAATCTGCTCTTCGCTGTATCCAAGCTCATTGAGCGCCATAGGCACGGTTTGATTAACGTATTTGATCATCCCCCCGCCTGCGAGCATCTTGTATTTCACAAGGGCAATATCCGGCTCGATTCCCGTTGTGTCGCAGTCCATCATAAACCCGATCGTGCCCGTTGGGGCGAGAACGGTGGTCTGTGCGTTCCGGTAGCCGAATTTCGTGCCCATATCGTATGCCCTGTCCCAGGCGTTTTTTGCCTCTTCCACCAGATACCTCGGGCAGAGCGTTTCCTTCAGCTGGTATGCCTTGTCTCTGTGCATACCGATAACGTTCAGCATAGGCTCCCTGTTTGGCTCGTAGCCTTCGAATGCGCCTTTCTGCACGGCAAGCTCTGCGCTGACCTCGTATGCAGTGCCTGTCATTATCGCAGTGATGGCGCCGGCGAGCTCACGGGCGGGGTCTGAGTCGTACGGATGGGCGAGGCTCATCATCAAACAGCCCAGATTTGCGTATCCAAGCCCGAGCGGGCGGAATTTGTGGCTGTTGTCTGAGATCTTTTTCTCCGGGTAGCTGCCGTTGTCAACGAGGATCTCCTGAGCGATTATGAAGATCTTCACGGCCTTCTTGAAAGACTCCACATCAAAGCTGCCGTCTTCATTGCGGAATTTCATCAGGTTCAGCGACGCGAGGTTGCAGGCCGAATTGTTTACAAACATATACTCGCTGCACGGGTTGGAGGCGTTTATCGGCGCCTCGTTCGGGCAGGTGTGCCATTTGTTGATTGTGCTGTGGTACTGAAGTCCCGGGTCGCCGCACACCCTCGTGCCCTCGCAGATCTCGTTCATAAGCTCACGTGCGCTGTAAGTGTCGAGCTGTTCGCCTGAAGTAACCGCTTTGGTCGTCCATGTGCTGTCGGATTCGGCGGCCTTCATAAACTCATCGCTTACGCGTACCGAGAGATTGGCATTCTGGAACATAACGCTGCCGTAGGCCTCGCCGTTGAAATCGCCGGAATAGCCCTGCTCTATGAGTGCCCAGGCCTTCTTCTCCTCGCGGAGCTTGGCGTTGATGAAATCCTTGATGTCTGGATGGTCAACCATAAGAGACTGCATCTTTGCAGCGCGCCTTGTTTTTCCGCCGGACTTGATAACACCTGCAATCTGATCGAACACCTTCATAAAGCTAAGCGGCCCAGAAGGCACTCCGCCCCCAGATAGCTTCTCTCGAGAGCTTCTAAGCGTAGAAAGGTCGGTGCCTGTTCCAGAGCCGTGCTTAAACAGCATCGCCTCGCTGTTGGCAAGACGCATAATGTCTTCCATTGTGTCCTCAACGCTCTGGATAAAGCACGCTGAACACTGCGGGTAGGTGTATGTGTCCTCGCAGGGCACTGATTCGCCCTTCTCGGGGTCGTAATGGAAGTTGTGCGCGCTGCCGGCAACGCCGTACTGGTCTTTGAGCCCTAAATTGAACCATACCGGCGAGTTGAACGCTCCGTACTGATTTACGCAGAGATAGGCGAGTTCGTCGTAGAAAACCTCACGCTGCTTTTCGCTTGTGAAATACCCGTCTTTATAGCCGCGGTCCGCTACCGTTCGTGCCACGCGGTGGATAAGCTGCTTGATGGATTTCTCCCTCTGCTCTGTGCCTGCCTCCCCGTAGAAGTATTTGCTTACTACGATTTTAGCTGCAAGCTGGCTCCAGCTCTTCGGGGTTTCAATGTCCTCCTGCTTGAAGATTACATTGCCCTTTTCGTCTGTGATTACTGCCTCTCTGTTTTCCCATTCGATTTGGTCAAAGGGGTGTTTTCCTTCCGTGGAAAAGTATCTCTTAACGCTGATGTTTTTCGGCTGAGCCTTGCCTGCCATGATATAACTCCTTTATTAGTTCTCGAAAATATTAACTCTTTATAATACTATATGTAGTGCTTGTTTCTCCTGTCAGCACAATATAGCGGGCTTATTTACTAATTTAAAGTTTGAGGGCCTGATTTCAAGAAAGAAATTGCTGCAAAAATTTCGCAATCCTGTAAACCTTTTAATGACACGTCTCTACAAAGAAAAATTTTTTAATATTCTTAGAGGCAGGCTGTAGTTAGTGCCCTCTGAGCAAGGCTCATACTATATGTAGTTGCTGGATAGTCCGCCTGCGGCGGAATGCCCGTGGCAAAATCATCAGCGAAAAATTAGTGCTGATTAGCGGCTAAAAATCCCTCCTCTCCGTTTCCTCCGATAACTCTCCGCCACAGGCGGACTGGCTCTGTAAAAATCAATTTAAACATCAGAGCAGGATTATGTATTGCGTTTAAGCGTCCTTCCGGCAGAGAGCTTTCCCTCATTTATGAAAATGTTTTCTCTGATGTAAAAGAGAGTTAAACCGAGCCTGTCCGCCGGAGGCGGAGAGGAATCGGAGCAATCGGAGGAAGAAAATGATATATTTATTTAATAACCTATGTGTGCCTCTGACTCAGTCCGTAAATGCTGCGGCCAGTCTGTGATGAACGTCTGCTGTCCACTTATTTCGCCCCGCCTGCGGCGGGTCTTCATGCGTGGCTCGGTTTAAATATCTCGTTTTGTTAAGTTGCTGCGTATTACTAACGACAATCAGAGCCGTGCGTGGAGTCCGCCGGAGGCGGACGGAGCAAGCGGATAGATTCGTAGCTCGTAGCTCGTGGCAGAGTGGCTGAGCTGCAAGTCCGCCTGCGGCGGATGGCTCGTTGCAAAATCATTAGTGAAAAATCAGTGTTGATTAGCGGTTAGTTTAAATAGGGACAGTTACCCATTTATTAGTTTGGCTTTTGGAAGTGAGTAATCTTTCCCTCCCTTCAGCACAAAAGTATATCCGGAAGGCTCGTCCACATTACTCTTTTCTTTTCTTATTCTTTTATGGTCTAATTTTTGAACCGGTTTCGGTCTAATTTTTAGACCACTGCCGGTACAGTTTTTAGACCGGTCTAATTTTTGAACCGGTCTATTTTTTAGACCACTACTGGTGCAGTTTTCCTGACTTCGGCGGTTGTATTGCGGAAAACTCATCGAAAAGTGCGTTTTGAGGCTGTTACGGGTGGTGTTTTGGGCTGGCTTCCTTGTAGTGCCTAATTTTATTTTTATATTGACATAATATTTTTATTTCGTATAATCTGTGTTTATGTTTATACGAGTAAAAAAATCAAAAAACAGCCCAAAGAGATCTGTTCAGATTGTTGCGAGCTATCGCAACGAGAAGAATCAGCCTCGCCAGCGTATAGTACGTCATATGGGCACTGCCTTCACAGAAGAGGATGTTACCCGTCTCAAAGATCTCGCCGAATTCGAGAAGGCTAAACTTGAGGCGGAGATAACGCCGGCACTTTTCAAGCCTGAGCAGCTTGCAGAGGCTGCTATAGAAGCCCGCAAAAAGATCGATGATGAGCCTATAAACGTAAATCTGAAGGATATTAAGGAGCAGGCACGCATCACCACCGGCATCCATGAGGTGTTCGGAAGCATCTATGACGAGCTCGGATTTAACAATCTTTTTGATAAACGCAAAGAGGCTGCTCGCAGAAACCTTCGCCACATTACCATGGCAAGGCTTGCAAATCCGGTCAGTAAGCGAGGCAGTGTTCAGGATCTATCTAAAGACTTCGGCATCAGTCTCTCTCTTGACAGCGTTTACAGGATGATGGACAACATCACAGATGATATTATCAGCAAGGCTCAAAACCACGCTCACAAGGCTGCTAAAGGGCTTTTAGGCGAAGAGATAAACCTTCTGTTTTACGACTGCACCACCCTCTATTTTGAATCATTTACAGAAGATGAGCTCAAAAAGAACGGCTACAGCAAGGATATGAAGTTCAATCAGCCGCAGGTTGTGCTTGGCCTTCTCTCAACATCAGAGGGGCTTCCAGTTGGTTATGAGGTGTTCCCCGGCAATCAGTATGAAGGGCATACTCTGCACACTGTTATTCCTAAGATCAAAGAGAAATACAACCTCAAGCGTGTTATATTTACCGCAGACAGCGCAATGCTGAGCAAGGCTAATCTGGATTACCTTGAAGAGCAGAAAGTGGAATATATCGTAGCAGCGAGGCTAAAAAGCCTCACTGATCAATGGAAAGCAAAGATTACAGAATCCGTTGCTCCTCTCAGAAGCTTTGATTACGGCAAGAACAGAAGGCTAATTGTTACCTACAGCGACAAGCTCGCCAAAAAGAATAAACACGACAGGGACGAAGCTATAAGAAAACTTCGTGAGAAGCTTGAAAAGAGCAGTAACCCCAAATCCCTTATAAGCAACTACGGCTACAAGAAATTTATGCGAGTTACCGGCGAGGTAAACTGCGAGATAAATGAAGAGAAATATGCTCAGGCAGCGAAATTTGATGGCCTTCACGGCGTTATAACGAATGTTAAGGATATGGATGATTCGGCAGTAGTAGAGCATTACAAGCAGCTCTGGCTAATTGAGGAGTGCTTCAGGATCAGCAAGCACGAGCTGAAGATACGGCCGATATATCACTGGACACCGAAACGAATCAAAGCCCATATACTGATATGCTTTATCGCTCTAACCTGCGCGAGGAATCTGGCATACAGGGTTAGGCTAAGATTCGAGGCGATGTCTGTGGCAAGAATGGTAAATGCGCTAAACCACGTGCAGCTTAGCATCCTCTGGGATAAGAAAAGCGAATGCAAATATGTGCTGCCATCAAAGATTAACGAGGACGCAAGGAAACTCTACAAAACAGTTAATCTGAGCGCAGATACCACACCCTATAAGATGTAACACAGACCCTGAAAAAACTCAAAAAAACAGGGTTGTAGTGCCTGCGCAAAAAATCGAGTCCTTTATTGACAGGCACTTATGAAAATTTACCGCCGAAGTCAGGGGATAGATTCGTAGCTCGTAGCTCGTGGCAGAGTGGCTGAGCTGCAAGTCCGCCTGCGGCGGATGGCTCGTTGCAAAATCATTAGTGAAAAATCAGTGTTGATTAGCGGTTAGTTTAAATAGGGACAGTTACCCATTTATTAGTTTGGCTTTTGGAAGTGAGTAATCTTTCCCTCCCTTCAGCACAAAAGTATATCCGGAAGGCTCGTCCACATTACTCTTTTCTTTTCTTATTCTTTTATGGTCTAATTTTTGAACCGGTTTCGGTCTAATTTTTAGACCACTGCCGGTACAGTTTTTAGACCGGTCTAATTTTTGAACCGGTCTATTTTTTAGACCACTACTGGTGCAGTTTTTAGACCAGTCTGGTTTTTGAACCGGTCTCATTTTTGTACCGGTTTTATATGTGTTAGATTTGCCTCTGCCCGTTCGATTAACTTCCAAGTTTAAATAGGGACAGTTACCTATTTATTGATGCGTGGCGAGTGGCAGAGCTGCAAGTCCGCCTGCGGCGGATGGCAGAGTAGCCTGTGGCAGAGTAGCAAGTAGCAAAATCATTAGTGAAAAATTAGTGCTGATTAGTGGCTCATATATCTCAGCGGGGATTAGCGGCTGAAATATCTCAGCGGCTGTGCGAAGCGGGCTGGGTCATCCAAACTATGGCATCAAAAATCGGGCATATCCGGCTGATCTGCAGGAGTAACGGCAACTCCTTCAATCTCGACAAGCCATCCTGGCCGGCATACCGGAGCAACCACCAGCAGAGACGGAACTCCCGGGAAGCAGCTTTCAATGAGCCTTTCTGCGGGCACGCTGTCGGAGGGGTCGCGCAGGTATGCGGTAATTGCTGCGAGGTTCTGCCTTGAGCTGCCCGCTGCCTTCAGGAGTGCATCGATATTCTCGGCGGTTCTGTCAAACTGTCCTTCAAAATCGCCCGGGTGAACAATCTCGCCTTCTTTATCAATGCTTGCCGTTCCTGAGATAAGCGTATGGATCCTGTCTGCGTAGTTTATTGATGCTGCCCGTTCGAATGTAACGCCGTAGATATGCGTTGGGCTTAAATGTTCAGGGGCTGAGATATACTGCACCTGCCCCTCCGCGAGCTTGTCTATAGCATAGTAATCCAGAAGCACCTTGCAGGCGGGATCAGTCCAAGCCCCCTCAATTCCCGTACTTGCGATGAAGTGGGTGTCTTTGGTTAGGCCTTCCTTCTCGAAGATCTCCCTTCTTGCATCTACGAGCCCTTTATAATTTCCGTCCACGTTCTGAACATAGAACCACGTTCTCACTACATTGTCTTTGAGCGTCATAGAGTTTGCCTCCAGCCTGCCGGCGAGATCATCGAAAACTGCATAAGTCTGCAAATAAGAGCTTTCGGCCTCGGTGCTGCTGAGTGAGGCGCAGAAAAGGTGCTTCTGCTTATCGGGGGTAAAGCTTACGCAGGAACTGCCGAGCTGCTTAGCCGCAGGCGAGCCGTGCTTAACTGCGTGGTACGCCCAGAGGCACACCTTCGCCTCGCCGCAAGGAGGCTGGCAAACCTTTGATACCGCGCACCCAGCCCGGGCTGTATCACTGCTGGAAAAATCGAAACCTTCAAGCAGATCAGCCTGATTCACAAGATCACTGCATAAAAAACGCCTGAACAAAGCGCTTTGATTATCCAGCCCAAGCTCCCTCAGGGCGTCTTTGTAGGCAGCGTGAATCCAGGAGAGCTGCCGGCCTGCAGAGGCATAATTGAGCGGCTGAAAGGTGAGGTGGTATTCTTCAGTGCCGGATTTGTTTTTGAATTTTGAAACAGATATTCTGATGTTACTGCTGAAATCAAAGGTGATATATTCCATATTTCTCTCTTAAACAGTTTCTAAGCTCCCGAAACAACTTCGTATCTTATCGCCGGCAGGCAGCCGAGATTCCAAGTATTCACTTTTCCATCTTTTTTGCGGGGCTTGATTCTGGCCTTTGCCTCAAGGATAATATTGCCCTTATCGCCGGCCTTAATCCCTTCTCTTGCCCTGAACTTTATATCGTAGCCGTTTTTCTTCGGAATGATGTTTGCATAATCGATCGCCTCAGGGCCTTCTTTCTTGGACAGGATAATACTGCCGTATTTGCCCCGCAGGTGGCCGGCGGTTTTAATGCTCACCGTCCCTCCCCTGCCTTCAACAATCTTCACAGGCTCTTTCGATTCAACAGAAACAGGAAACACCCTTCTGCCCTTCCCGCGAAGCTCTGCAAGAAATGCCTCAGCGGGAACGAGATGATGAAGCACAAACGCCTGCGTGGTGTCGTCTGCTGGGGTTACGCTGCGGACAATTTTTCTGCCTCCGGCAGCGGCTTCAGCGATAAACTCAAGCTCTGCGAGCCTTTCCGCAGGCTTGGCGGGAGCGTGGAGAGTTGCGAAAACGCAGTCTTTCCCTTGCGGTATCACGGCGCCTTCAAGCGAATAGCCTGATTTTTCGTTTGAAACGCTTATCTCAATCGCCCCATCGAAACCATCCTTGCGAAGTGCGGAGAATTTGAGCATCTGGTAATCGCCGAGATTGTGTCTTGACGAGGAGCGGTCTGTAAACACCTTGAAATCGGGCATCGGCTCGGAGATCCTCAGGCGGTAGCAGTGCGAGCTGGAGCCCTCGCCCCGGGCATCTGTTATCTCGGCGAAAAGTGTGCCGCTCTGCTTGGCTTTATAGACCAAATACGAATCAGCGAAATGTGTAATCATTCCGGTTCGGGTCTTTTCGCTGTCGTCGTTGAAGGCAAGGATTTTGCCCTCTTTGTTTTTGATCCGCAAAAACGAATCGAGCGGGGAATTGAGCCTCGCTGCCCAAACCTCGAATACGTATGACCTGCCCTTTTCGGCATTGAAAGAGAACGAATCAACATCCCCGCCGGCTGCAATCTTGCCGTTTGCTGTTATCGGAAGCTCAACCGCCTGCGGGCTGTTTTTCGGGGTTTCTTTCTCGACCATCTCGGGCAGCCGGCCAACGCAGTATTTGAACTGATTCGAGATTAAGCCGGCCTTTCTGATGTAATCAGCCTTAACCCCGCACTCGTCGGTGCTATTGAAAGCTGCGCTCTTTGCAGGCAGATTCCAGCCTTCCAGCTTTGCTCGAACCTTCCCGCCCTTCTCGGCCCCGAGCGGGAAAACAGACTGCACAAAAGGGCTCTTATCTATTGAGATCCTGTAAACAAAATCCTCTCTGCCGCGGTAAATCGCATCCCTTATCTCGAGGGTGTATTTACCTGTGCTCGGGACATCAAAGAGGATTACCGGATCCGGCTGATTCCTGAAATCATCACAGAATGCTGCCTCCCTGCCGGCCTGATCTCTCACAGAGACAACCGCCTGAAACCACCCGGGAACAGAATCAGCGAGATAAGGAACGAGCGTTCGTGCCTGAGTTTTTATAACAAGCTTCTCACCCTTGCTCGCATTAAAGTAAAACTTGTCAACATCGCCCGGAGTAATCTGGCCGTTAATCACCGCCGGATGCTGGAGAACATCCCCCTTGCGGGGCTCTCTGGTATTGGGCTCGTATTCCCTGAATTCCTTATTAACGCCCACCATAAAGACCACCGGATTTGTTATCCCGTTTCTGCCCCTCAGGCGAAGCTGGTATCTGCCCGGGGCGGCATCCTCTGAAACCTTGATCTTCGCTATCACCTTCTGGTCTATCTGGTTTGTGCGCTGGAGTCTGTTCAGCCTTACAGCCGCCTCAACGAAGTGCTGGAATTGCTTTTTATTCATCTTTTCGATGCGGTTTATATACCAGTCGCCCTCTTTGCGGCCTTCCTTCTTGAGCATTTCCTTGCGTAGCTTTTGGATATGCTCATCGCTCTTGCCCTTATGCCTTGCCCTTACAAGCGGCATATAAACCCTTCTGCTCCTCGGGCTTCGGTGGTTTGCCTTGTCAACAAACTCCGCCTCAATATCCTCACAGCTCGAGAGCACCTCGTTCACGCTCCAGAGGGCCTGCCCGCCGAAAACTGCGGTAACCGTATCGCCTCTGCACGCACCTGCAGGATAAACATATCCAATCTGCGGGTCTGCAGAAAACCCGCTCAGGCAGATAAGCGAGACGGAAAAAAGCAGACACAATCTGAGCCTCAAAGTTTTATTCATTGAACCGCTCCTACATTATCTCTTTCAGGATGCCCTCGCCTTTTGCAAGAGGCATAACAATTTCATCAAGCCCTCTGTTGTTTGGCATCTTTGCGGATGGATCTATCCCGAGCAGCGTGTACATACTCGCAAGAAGCTGCTGAGGGCGCACGGGATTTTCTTCTACGGCAACGGCCTTTTTATCGGATTTGCCGACAACCTTTCCGCCCTGAAATCCGCCTCCGCCTACTACAACCGAGAAACATTTTCCGTGGTGTGATCTGCCGCCGTTCCATGGAGCCTGCCACTGCACCTTCGGTCCCCTTCCGAATTCCCCGCCCCACCAGACGATTGTCGAATCGAGAAGGCCGCGGTCTGAGAGGTCTGCAAAGAGAGTGGAAAGGCCGGCATCGAGCTCGGGGAGCTTTTGCTTCATCGTTTCAAAATGGCGTTTGTGCGTGTCCCATCCCTTGTAGTTTATCGTGATATACGGAACTCCATATTCAGCGAGCCGCCTTGCCATAAGGCACGACTGCCCGAAGGTGTTCATCCCGTACATCTGGCGGATTTCTCTTTTCTCGGTGGAAAGGTCGAAGATGTTCTTTGTATCCCCGAGAATCATATCGTATGCCTCTTGGCGGGCGTTTTGGGCTAACTTAAAGATATCCAGATTCGAAGCAGCCTTACCGAAGGTATCGAGCCTGCCGAGAAGCTGCCTGCGGGACTGCTGGCGTTTCTCGCTGATGCCTTTGGCGATGATCCCCGAAACCTCGAACGGGTCTTTGGCGGGATCTCCCCCCGTTGCAAAGGGCTTGTAATCGAGCCCGAGAAATCCGCACTCAGAGAACCTGCCCTGAGGCTCGGTGAGCACGATGTATGGCGGGAGCTTTTTCTCATAGCCCTTTCCCCTGCCCTTGAACAGCGATACTACCGCCCCTGCGCACGGATGCACGATCCCGGGCGTAGGCTGACGGCCGGTCTGGACGAGATAGGATGCGGTCTCGTGGGCGTTAGTGCCGTGGGTCATACTGCGGATGATGGAGTATTTGTCTGCCTGCTTGGCGAGCTTGGGAAGAGCTGCATTTATCCTGATTCCGTCAACGTTTGTATCTATCGCCTTGTCCAGAGGCCCGCAGTAGTCCTGGCCTGCTTGAGGCTTTGGGTCGAAGGTGTCTATCTGCGAGGGGCCTCCCCACATCCATATCTGTATCACAGACTTCGCCTTAGGCTTTGAGGCCAAGGCCTGCGAGTTAAGTAGATGCGGAGCGGCTAAACCTGCTGCACCAGCCTTTATCAAATCTCTTCTTGTAAATTCAAATCTGCTCATAATGATAATCTTTCACAATGAAAGTTAATGTTTATAGGAAAATTCCCTGCTGTTCGTGAGAGCCCATGCAATGTCCTGAGAGGCGTTAAGCAAATTAAGCCCGCTGCTGCGATAATAACCCAGAGCCTTCTTTGTCTCGCTTTCGCTCGGGGCTCTGCTGAGGATGGAAAGATAGATACCGGAAAGTATCCTCTTTCTGTTTTTCCTGTTATCTCGAACCAGCTTCTTGAGCTTCCAGCTTCTCGAAATTTTGTTGTTGATATAGTTGGAATTGAGCAAATACCTGCTCTGTGCTGCGGATGGCTCGGAATTCCGCTCAGCAAGGAAGCCTGTATCCCGTGAGGGCTTGCCGAAAAGGGCAAGGAACGGGCTTGTAATGCTGCCGTCCTGTATGGAAACAGCAGTTTTGTAGGCGGGGAAAAAGGTAAAGGGCTCGGGGATTCTGCTTATATAATTCCCGCTGCTGCCTCCGAATGTCTTGTCGAGGATATCAGAGAGCACTTCCGCCTCAACGCGCCTTACTTTGTAGCAGCCGAAATGCTTCAGGGTTTCTGCGGGCTTCTTGTCAGGGATCGAAGACTGCTGGTAGGTCTGCGAGGATGCTATAAACTTAATCAGATGGGCAACATCCCAGCCGGATGAAACGAATTCCTTCTTCAAGCAGCTCATAAGCCTCGGATTTACAGGCGTGCTTTGAGGCCTGCGGTCGTCGAGTTCAGTATAAATCCCGCTTCCCATAAGCCAGTACCACACGCGGTTGATCATATTTTCTGCAAAATAATCATTATCCTCTGAAATGAGCCAACTCACAAAGGGCTTTCTGGGGTCTTCTCCCGCTTCAATGGTTACCTCCCTGCCCCCGAAAGGCAGCGAGGCGGTAAGATTTGTCTCTGCGGCGGGGTCGTTGTATATGATCTGCTCTTTCCATTCCTTCGTGCCCTTATAGCAAAGCCTTGAGAAGAAGGGAGTTATGCACTCAGCGGTTTTTTCCGGCCAGTTTTCCAGCCTTATGCCCATAAATGTAAGCGCTGCTGCTGAGGCTATTGTTTGCGGCTCATTGCCCTGAATCGCCCTGTAGAAATTTACCGGCGGGGATCTGAAGTTGCTCCCGCTGGATAAGAGTATATCCTCTGCGAACTTATCGTACGGTTTGTTGTTCACAACGCTGCTGTGAACCCACTTGTAGTAGGCTTGAACGCCGTTCGGCCATAAATTAACCGGAAATTCAGCTTTAACCCTGAGCGTATCACAGAGCTTCATACTCCAGTAATCTGCATATTCAGGGCTGCCCAGAAGCTTATTGACAAGCTTCCGGCGTTTATCCCCGCTCTTATCGTTCAGGAAATCCCTCGCCTGCCAAAGATGTGGAGTTGTGCCGGTAAGGTCTAAATATATCCGTCTTAAGAATACAGAATCTGAACATTTTTCGGACGGCTTGAGCCCATTTGCCTTGAGCCCGCTTAAAACCGCCCTGTCAATGGGATTATCGGAATCGGATAAACAAGCAGAACCAGATTCATACAAGCCGGCAAAGCTTGATGAGACAAACAAAACAATAAAAACAAAAAGCCTCATTGGCTAACCCTTTCTGTTCCGCCTTGGGCGGGCGCCTTAGAATATTTTTTAATATAGACGTTTTATCTTCTTGGAATATTTCATTTTTCGAAATATTTACGGTCAAAATATTTTTCTGTTTCAAGCCGGCTCTCGCTCTGGTTTGAATAAACTTCTCTTATAAATGTATATGTACTCAAGCCGCCATTTTTTACTCAAAACAAAAGAAAAACTGAATATTTTTCTCAAAGCGGGAATTTTCAGACAAGCAAGCAAACATAACAGACCCGCTTTTAAGCCTGAATTAAACCCTTCACAGCAGCGTGAGTGTTTGACCTTGCCGGCTTTTTACTTAAAATCCAGTTTTCAACAAACCTTGAGAATTTTTAGCTTATTATGAAAGGTTAAATTGATGAGCTCTAAAAGTACGATAAGAAAAAGACCTTGCGTGATGATTATACGCGACGGCTGGGGACACAACCCCAACAGCGAAGATGATAAATTCAACGCTATAAAAATCGCCAACACACCAACAGACGATATGCTTATGAGCGAATATCCAAATACGCTTATGCATACCAGCGGGGAGATGGTAGGACTGCCGGACGGGACGATGGGCAACAGCGAAGTTGGCCATCAGAATATCGGAGCAGGACGAGTGGTTTATCAGGATTCAGTTCGAATCACACTGAAAATCAGGAATGAGTCTTTCTATGAAAATGAAGTTCTGCTTGAGGCGATGAACAGAGTTAAGCGGAATTCAAGCAAACTGCACATAATGGGGCTCTGCAGTGATATCGGCGTTCATTCACTGCTCGGCCATCTCTACGGCGTGCTCGAGATGGCAAAGCGCAGCGGCGTTGAGCAAGTGTATCTGCACGCCCTAACCGACGGACGCGACAGCTCCCCCACCAGCGGGCTTGGCTTTCTGAAGGATATTCAGGCAAAGATGAACGAACTCGGCGTAGGCAAAATTGCCAGCATCAGCGGCAGGTTCTACGCGATGGACAGAGACAACAGGTGGGAGAGGGTCTCCAAGGCCTACAACTGCCTGACCAAGGGCGAAGGCGGAAAGGCCTCATCATTTGAAGAGGCTATGCAGGAATGCTACGCAAGGGAAGAAACAGACGAATTCATCAAGCCCTTAAATATAACAGATGAGAACGGTGAGCCTCTGAGCCTTATAGAAGACGGCGATTCAGTAGTGTTCTTTAATTTCCGCGGCGACAGGCCGAGAGAGATTACAAGGGCATTTGTAGATGATGAGTTCTCAGGTTTTAAGCGGGACAAAAAGCTCGATCTTTACTTTGTCTGTATGACCCAGTACGACAAAACCATAAACGCACCTGTGGCATTCCCAAAACCCCCAAAGATGAAAAACATACTCGGACAGTATTTCAGCGAGCTCGGGCTCAAACAGTTCAGGTGCGCAGAAACGGAGAAATATGCCCATGTAACGTTCTTCTTCAACGACTACCGCGAGGAGCCTTTCGACAAGGAAGACCGGCAGATTATCCCCTCGCCCAAAGTGGAAACCTACGATTTACAGCCGGAAATGAGCGCATATAAGGTGTGCGATGCGGTAATGGAAAGGCTCGAAAAGAATGAGTTTGATGCGATTATCGTAAATTTCGCAAACCCCGATATGGTAGGTCATACCGGCGTTATTGAGGCGGCTGTTAAGGCCTGCCAGACGGTTGACGAGTGCGTTGGCAGAATTCTTACGAAAGTGAAGGATATGGGCGGAGCAGCCATAGTGTTCGCAGACCACGGCAACTCAGAGAAAATGGCTGAGGGAAACGCAGACAATCCGTTTACCTCTCATACCACAGGCGATGTGCCTTTTATAGTGTTCGACGAAGAGCTTAAAAATACCAAACTGGCAAGCGGAGGATGCCTCGCTGACGCAGCACCGACAATGCTCGATCTGATGGGAATAGAAAAGCCGAAAGAAATGACCGGAAGGAGCCTGATCCAGAAAAATGGCGGATAATACCACCAGCCGCCGGATACATATTCTCGATAAGAATATGGTAAATATGATCGCTGCCGGCGAGGTTATCGAAAGGCCGGCGAGCGTGGTAAAGGAGCTTCTTGAAAACAGCATAGATGCCTCGGCAGACAGGGTTCATCTGCACATTGAGGACGGCGGCAAAAAGCTCATCCAGATTACAGATAACGGCACGGGGATATCCGCTGAAGATATCCCCGACGCCTTCGAACCCCACGCAACGAGCAAAATCCGCACTGTGGAAGACCTCACCTCAATCCGCTCGATGGGTTTCAGGGGCGAAGCGCTTGCGAGCATAGGCTCTATTGCGAGCGTTAAGCTGACAAGCAGAACCAAGGATTCGATACAGGCCAACAGCATCAATATAGACTGCGGCGAAAAAGGCGAGGTAGTTCCGGACAGCTCCGATTACGGCACAACCATCGAGGTTCGCAATATCTTCTACAAACTCCCCGCCAGGCGAAAATTCCTCAGGACGGCCAACACAGAGATGGGGCACATTTCCGAACAGTTTACGAGGCTCGCCCTTGCCAACCCTCAGCTCGAAATGAAGCTCTCGCACAATAGAAGGGTTTTGCATAATCTGCCCAAAGGCCAAAGCATAGAACAGCGAATCGGAGAGCTCATCTCAAAGGAGATTAGGGATAATCTTATAAGCATTGAGAATCAGGAAAGAGGGATTATGGTGCGTGCTCAGATCTGCACCCCTTCAATCTCAAGGGGCACGAACAAATTCCAGTACACCTTCCTCAACGGCAGGTATATCAGGGACAAGTTCATCTCGCACGCCATTAAAGAGGCGTATCGGGGGCTTCTGGAGCCGGGCAAACACCCTGTTACTTTTATCTTCCTCGAAATGCCCTATGAGAGCTACGATGTAAACGTACACCCAACCAAAACAGAAATCAGATTCGATAATCCCAATCTTGTTCATTCTCAAGTGCTCGCCTCGCTCAGGGAGAAGCTCCTGAACGTTAAAACGGAAGTTCAGGGCAGCATCAGCTCAGCAGAATTTGACCGCTTCCCTTCGGGCGGAGAAAGCGGAAAATCAAATGCCGGAGCAGCCTTCCAGACAAGCGAGGGACTCGATGAGGCGATGAACAGAAACAGCAGTGAATATGCTGAGCGAATCAGAGAATCCATGCAGAATTTCTTCGAAAACAGCGGCAGCGGGGCAAGGAAAGACCTCCCCGGTTTCTGGAATCAAAGGCCGTCCGGCGGAGCAGGAATCCAATCCCCGAGAAGGCCTTTCGCCCCAGACGAGCCTTCAGGAAGGCGATTTGAGCGTGCAGCAGAGGATTTCAGCCTTCCGCCCATCGAAAATCGCCCCGAAACAGAGCTTCCGCTAAAGAAATGGCTCCAAGTTCACAACAGCTACATACTCAACGAAACAGAGGACGGTTTTGAGATAATAGACCAGCATGCACTCCACGAGAGAATCATCTATGAAAAGATGTATGCAAGGATCAAAGACCAGAGCACTGGGGCACTTGAATCCCAGAAGCTTCTGATCCCCGAAACATTTGAGGTTAGAGAGAAGGACAGGGAGATTCTGGAATCCAGTATTGAGCTGCTGGAAAAGCTCGGGATACACATCGAGCCATTCGGACCGGAAACTTGGGCAGTGCAGTCTTTCCCTACTCTCCTGCGAAAGGCCTCGCCCTCGGAGTTTATGTCTGATTTCGTTGAAAGGCTCTCAGACACCCAGATTCAGCCCGGCAGGGAGGAGCTTGTGCACTGCGTATTGGACACCGCCTCGTGCAAGGCGGCGATAAAGGCCGGACAGAAGCTCGGTGATGAGGAAATTCAGCACCTCTTGGAAGAGGCCGAACAAACAGAAAGAAGCTCAAGATGCCCGCACGGAAGGCCTTCTCGAATCCGCTTTTCGATAAAAGACCTTGAAAAGCAGTTCAAGAGAACTGGATTTTAGCCTGTATTCAAGCTAAACGGCAGGCAGGAGCGTATTTTCTAATCAGCTTATCTATCTGATCGCTCTGATTCTTTATAGACTTGTAAAGATGGAGATTATTGAGGGCTCTTGTGAGGTTGTGGTCTTCCCAGCGGATCTTGAAATAGACATCACCGTTGAGGTAGTCTGTGAGAAAACGCGTGCCTATCATAAGAGACAGAAGGCGAGTGGCCTGATTTATATGCTCTATCTCCGAGCTTACAAGAACATCCGAACCTGCCTGCATAAAACCTTCAAGCAGAGACTCGAATCTCTTGATATCCAGCGAAGCCGAACAGCTCAGTTCAGGGCTCTCCTCAGATACAGTATTCGCCGCTGAGCGTATCATATCCCCGAAATCAAACAGAACCGAACCCTTCATCACGGTATCAAGATCAATCACGCAAAGCGGCCTCCCCGTATCCCTGTCGAGAATAACATTATTAATTTTTGCATCGTTATGTGTGATTCGAATGGGGATAATACCTGAATCGATTTTCTCCTGCAGAGAAATCAAATCAGAGCTGTTTTCGAATATAAAATCAACCCAGTCCTGCACAGAAGCCAGCCTGTCTGCCCTGTCTTCTCTGCTCGCCTGCTCAAGCTGCCTGAGACGCCATCTTCCGTCGTGGAAATTCGGGATGGTTTCGTGCAGATCTTCCTCGAAATCTTCCATATGGGAGATGAAGCTGCCGTATGCATAGGCAACGTTGAAAAGTTTCTCAGGGTCATCAAGGCTTTCGTGAGTTTTTCCATCTATAAATAGATGACACCTCCAGCAGTTCCCGCTGCTGTCTGTATAGAAATAATCTCCCCTGCGGGTAGTGAAAACCGTGAGCACGCGCTTATGCAGATCTTCCACCCCGCACTTGGCCAACGCTCCGCGGTGGTGGTTTACAACACGCACCAGATTGTGCATAAGCTTATCCGGCTCAGTGAAAACTGAGGTGTTTATCCGCTGAAATATATAATTGTGTAAAACGCCTTCTTCCCGTGCAGTGATGTGATAGGTATTGTTTATATTACCATTCCCGCACCTTTTCGCACAGTCAAACTCACCCCTTATATCAAAAGCTTCGAAGGCCTCTTTAATTGTCTTCTGCACTTTTCCTCCGAAAACCAAAAGAGACGGCTCTGTTGAAGCCGCCTCTTGTTATTTGTTATTATGAACAGCCTTTCAGGCTTCAGGGCAGTCTATATGAACTCTCTTGCCCTGAAATCTCACCTTACCCTCTTTCAAGGCGAAAAGTGTATAGTCTTTTCCGAGACCTACATTAAATCCAGGGTGAAATTTCGTGCCGCACTGGCGAACAAGTATAGACCCTGCTTTTGCCTGCTGGCCTCCGTAGAGCTTAATCCCGCGATACTGGGGATTGCTGTCTCTGCCGTTTCTCGATGAGCCCTGACCTTTCTTATGTGCCATTGATAAATCCTCTTACCAAAAAAATTAGCAAATTATTTAGTTTATTTTCGTCTCAGCGAAAAGTGAATTTTATTACAATAATTGTAAATGTCCAGCATATTCTGCCGTAAAAAGAAGAAAACCTGCAATTTCAGAAGAGAAATGCAGGTTCACAGCTCGAAATTTTAAGAAACCTCAGCCGGCCTGCTCCTTCACCCGAAGGTCCTGAAGCTTTTTAGCCATACGAGCCTTGGTTCTGGAGGCAGTATTCTTGTGCATAGTTCCTTTAGCTGCCACCTTGTCAAGGCGTTTCTGCACTGAAAGGAAATACTGCTCTGCTTCTTGAACTTCGTGATTTCTCACAGCAAGCTCGAATTTCTTGATTGCAGTACGAACCATGCTCTTGCGGGCGCGGTTGAGCTGCCTGCGTTTGGCATTCTGCCGAACTCTTTTTTTGGCCGATAAAGAATGTGCCACTTATAAATCTCCCTGATATTCTATTTCTCAAAATCTTTCGACTGAGAGGTTATTCAATCTGTAATCTTTGAAACGTGGAATTATATGAGCTGCGGGGCTGATATCAAGAGAAAAACAAAAAAATTTTCAGGTTTCACAATAGCCGGAAATCAGCCTGATGATTCTGGTTCAGCCGATTCGGGCAGCAGAGCGGTGAAGACCCGGCCTCCCGGCAAGGCCGGATTCGGAGAATGAACATATTATGATATTTTTCGAAATAAAGATTGCTGGATTTTTTGTTTCGATTTTTTAAAATATACTCCTGAGTGTATAATCAGTTGAATAAAATGAAGCCGCAAAGCTTCTCAGGACAGATAAAATGTTTGTAAAAGCCTTAAAAGCAAAAATTCACAGAGCAAAAATTACCGATTCGCAGCTCACATACCCGGGGAGCATCGGAATAGACTCCGATCTGCTTGAAGCCTCCGGCATAGCGGCGAACGAGGCCGTTCTCGTGGCTAACGTAAATAACGGCGAGAGGATAGAGACCTACGTAGTTCCCGAGCCCGCAGGCAGCGGGAAGATTACAATCCTCGGCGCTGCTGCAAGGAAATTTGAACCTGAAGACGTAGTAATAATAATAAGCTTCGGGTTCTACAGCCCGGAAGAAATGAGAACCCATAACCCCAGAGTTGTCTTGGCAGACCAGAACAACGGCATCAAAGAAACTCGATAACTCAAGGAAATTATGTTCCCGGAACTGTTTAGAATACCTTTCACCGATCTGACGGTAAAAAGCTACGGAACTATGCTGGTTCTGGGTCTTTTCGCCGGCTTCTGGCTGATCAGGAAGATGTGTGCCAAGACGGGCAGAGGGGCGAATGCGGAAACGCTCATAAATGCAGGAATGTACTCGCTGATAGCTGGGATTATCGGTGCAAGGGCAATGTATGTCTTGCACTACAGGGTGTATGAAGAAGGGTTTATGGAGATATTCGCAGTATGGAACGGCGGGCTCGAACTGCTCGGCGGAGTAATACTGGCGATTGCATTTATTCTGTACTACCTCTGGAAGAAAAAATGCGATATGCTCACAAGCCTTGATATACTGTCCGTGGCTCTGCTTATAGGGATAGCGATCGGCCGGATAGGCTGCTTCCTGAACGGCTGCTGCTACGGGCAGGTTACAGAGCTGCCTGTGGGTGTGGTTTTCCCGTATGGGTCTATAGTTTACAACGCTCAGGCCCATCCAGACCCTCTTAGAGAAAGAGAAGAACCGTATATTGATCTGCCGGCCAACTTTTACGGGCTTAACACGCAGAAGGGATGGGTGCCGGCAGGCGAGGAAAACAAAGAAAAATACCCTCTAAAGCCAAAAGATATGCTTACTGAGGCAGAGAGAAAGCTGGTCAGCAGAGGCGGGCCTTATCAGGCAAAGCCCGTACACCCTACCCAGCTTTATTCAAGCGCTGCAAATGCTGTTAACTGCCTGCTGGCCTTTATCTTCTGGCGACGATACGGCTCAGGCAGAGAAAATAATGATAAAATGAGATGCAAAGGCTGCACGTTCAGCCTTGTTTTTATACTGTATTCAATATCCCGCTTTCTGGTGGAGTCTCTCAGAGACGACAACCCATACGAAGTTGGTATGCTGACGATCTCACAGCTTATCAGCATCGGGCTGTTCGCCGCCGGGGTTGCGGGACTGATCTACTACACGAAAAGGAATAAAGCTAATGGGCTTATACGATAGAGATTACGTGCAATACAATTACCGGCCGAGGCATTCAAGCCCGACAGGCTTTCCCTCGATTACGCCGATAGTGAAGATACTGCTGATTGCAAACATTGCGGCTTTCGCAGCAGACCAGCTAATGGGCGGGCAGATCAGTATGCTCTGCGCGCTGATAAACGAGCCGCTCACCAGATCGCTTGAGCTCTGGCGGTTTGCAACGTTTCAGTTTATGCACGCAAGCGTCGGCCATATACTGATGAATATGATCGGTCTTTATTTCCTCGGCACGCATTTCGAGAGCAAATGGGGCTCCCAGCGGTTTCTCGCCTTTTATCTCACCTGCGGAGTCGTGGGAGGGATATTTTTCTTCCTGTTTAAGATGGCAGGGATTATCGGCCCTGGCGTCCTTGTGGGCGCATCCGGAGGCGTGCTGGGCCTGCTTGCTGCTGCTGCAATACTATCCCCGCAGTTTGTTGTGTTTATATTCGTTTTCCCCGTACCGATAAGGATGGCGGCTATAGTAATTACGATAATGTATGGTCTGAACGTTTTATCAGGCGGACAGAACGCAGGCGGAGATGCAGCTCACCTTGGCGGTATGCTCGCTGGCGCACTTTACTGCTGGTGGCCGAAGATAAGGCGAACCAGATTCGGGCAGTTTGTAAGATCGAGCACGAAGGAATTTTCCTCGCATAAGCCCTTCCACTCGCACCCGGAACACCCAAATACGGTTACTCAGGCCGAGATTGACAGGATCCTCAAGAAGATACACGAGGAAGGGATTCATAAGCTGTCTCAGAGGGAGCGGAATATCCTCAAAAACGCCACAAAAAAAGAGCGTGAAAAAAACAGACATTAGTAAGCCCGGCCTCTCGGCAGGCCTTAAAAACAGAAAACGGAAGCGGTTAGCTCTTCCATAGCTCTTTTCGCACTGTCTCCACCAGCGGAGCTATATGATCTCTGGACATATCAAACCTCACCCCTGCTGTTTCAAAGAGCTCGGGCAAAGGCCTGGATCCGCCAAGGCTGAGGGCATTCCAGTAGTGTGAGAGGGCTTTTTCGGTGTCCTGAAAGCTGTTTTGCCATATTCCAAGAGCTCCGAGCTGGGCGATCCCGTATTCGATATAATACAGCGGCACCTTGAAGAAGTGCAGAATCCTCTGCCACTGCCTCGCAACAAGCTGCTCACAGCAGGAAATATCCAGCGGAGCTGGACGGAATCTTTTGTTCAAATCGAGCCAAATCTCAGCAAGCTCCTCGGGATCGGTGATTCGCTGTTCGTAAATTTTGTGCTGGAAGGCATCCACCATCGCAACGCTTGCAAGGATCTGGAGGGTTTTCTCGAGCTGAACCCGCTCTGCCCTGCTTCGCTCCTGCGGGTTTTCGTAAATCAATGAAAGATGCGGCATTACCAGCAGCTCCATACTCATCGAAGCAACCTCGCAGAATTCCATCGGCGCGTGGCGGTATTCGAAGATCTGCTCGTCTCGGCAGGCGAATGTATGAAATGCATGTCCGCTTTCGTGGAAGATTATCCGCAGATCATCATTCACGCCCACAAGATTGGCAAATATAAACGGTACTCCCGAATCGAACAGAGTTGACTGATACCCTCCCGGGGCCTTGTTCTTTCTGCTTTCAAGGTCGAACAGGTTTTCCATTCGCATCATATCAAATATCCCTGCGAGCCTGCCGTCAAGCTGATGGAACACGCTGGAAACCTTCGAGAGAAGCTCTTCTGTGTTCTCGAAAGGCCTCAGGGGCGGATTGCCCTCCGGATCTGCTGCAAGATCCCACGGGCGGAGATTATCCACTCCGAGCCGAAGCTTTCTGTCCTCATAAATCTCCGAAAGAGCCGGAACCACCACCTCTTCAACTGCCTCGTGGAATTCTTTGCAGTTTTCGGGGGTGTAATCAAAGCGGTGCTTCTGCTGAAACACGTATTCAAGATAATTTGAAAAGCCGGCGTTTTCTGCAATTTTCGAGCGAAGTTCAACCATCTCCGCAAAGAGCGATTCGAAGCTTTGCCTGTCTGTAAATCTCTTGCCCGCGCAGGCCCTCCAAGCAGACTCCCGAATATTCCTCTCAGGCCTGAGCTGATATTTAGCCATCTGCTGGAAGGTTTGCTGCTTTCCTCCAAACTCCACAAGCTGCGAGCCTGCGAGCTTTTCGTACTTCTGCACAAGAAGAGACTCCTCTGTAAAAAGAGGAACATTCTTCTCGGTGTATATCTGCAAATCTGTTTCCAAAGCCCTGCTGAGAACTTCAGATGCGCGTTTATCAAGCGGGTACTGTTTCAGCAGTCTGCTCGTTTTTTTGTCTATCTCATTGCTGAAGGCTATCACGAGCGGGCGGATTGCAGTTGTGAAATGCCTGTAAAGCTTTTCCACTTCCTTATCGCTTGTATCGCAGGTGAGCTTGATATGCAGCTTTGAGCCGTATTGATCCAAAGCGCTGAACAGCTCTGCCTTAAACCGCAGAAACCCCCAAACATCCTCCCCGCTTTCGGCGGGATAGTCAAGGAGCTTTTTGAATAGATTTTCAGTTTCTTCTTTGCTTGAAAAATCAGGGCTGTTTGGTATAAATTCCCTTTTTCGATACAAACCGAGTTTGCTGAAATCAGGCATTCTTCTGCTCACTTTCCAATGGCCTTTTTCTTGTAGAATTTAGTACCCGCAGACATATTGAATGATTTCCATGTGGTCCAGTCGTCCGGGGTTTGTTCGTTTTGGATAGCATCGTTGGCAAAGTTCAGCTTGGCGTCTAAATCGTCCAGATAGCTCACCATAAGCGCTTCAAGAGTTGAGGGCAGCTTAGGCGATCCGAATTCGTATTTTCCGTGATGCGATAAAAGGATGTGCATCAGGCTGTCAACAATTTCCTTATCCGGCTCAACGCCCTTCTCGAGCAGCACGTCTGCTTTCTGATCGAGCCATATAGCAGACTGCACAATATGCCCGACAAGCTGTCCGGTATTTGTATAGCCGAATCCGAGGGCGTACCTGAGCTCCTCTGTTTTGGCTAAGTCGTGCAGGAATATCCCCGCCACTACCAGCTCGCCCTGCACCTGCGGATAATAGGGAAGAATCCCTACAGCAGATTTGAGCATATTATTTGTATGCTCCAGCAGTCCGCCGAGATAGGCGTGGTGCATCTTCACAGCCGCAGGGGCCTTGCGGAAATTGTCCATAAGCTGCTCATCTGCGAGATACTCATCCATCAAAGCCTTCAAATAAGGCTCTTTAATCCTCGAGATAATCTCGCATACCTCATTAAACATTTTATCGATATCTTTCTCCGTGGCAGGGAGAAAATCTGCAACGTTCACCTCAGAGGCATCGATCACCTCCACCCTGTTAACAACTATCTGCAGGGCATCCTTGTAGAGCTCTGTTTTACCGTTAACTCGGATAAAACCCTCTTTAGGCAGGGAGTTGTAAGTTTCCTCAGATGCGTTCCACATCCTGCAGTTTACCTTTCCGGTTTTATCGGAGAGAAACATCGCTATGTATAAATCGCCTCTCGATGTATTTCGAAGCACAGGCTGGGTAACCATGAAGATGTCGTTCAGGGTTCGGCCTGGTTTCAGTTCTTTTATAAACTCGTGGGGCATTAAATCATATTCCTTTCTCAAGCATTTTGTCTATTTCGCTTGCCCTTGATTTGCTCAGAATTTCTTCTGCAAATTTTCTGCACTTTTCGCTGTCGAGCTGGGCTATCCTGCGTTTGAGCGGCGGGAGGGAAGCCGGCGTTACGCTCATATCAGTAAGACCTATGCCCACCAGAAACGCCGTCAGGGTTGGTTCTGCGGCCATCATCCCGCAAATGCTCACAGGCTTATCCGCCCTGCGGCAGGCATCGATAATCCTCTTCAATGCCCTGAGAACAGATGGGTGATGCGGGATGTAGAAATTTTCCACCATCTCATTTGTCCTGTCAACTCCGAGCATAAACTGCACGAAATCATTAGTTCCGATGGAGAAGAAGTCTGCCTCTTGGGCAAATTCATCAATCTGCTCAACAACACTTGGAAGCTCAACCATTATCCCAACCTTCGGGTTTGGATTATGCTCCAGCCCCTCAGCCTCCAGCTTTTCCCTGCATTCATTCACAATACTGCGGGACATATCAAACTCATCCAGCGAACTTATCATCGGAAACATAATCCCGACATCAGCTCTCGCCCCTGCGCGGAGGATAGCCCTGATCTGCTGAATAAATATATCCTTCTCTCTGAGAGAAAAGCGAATGCTTCTAAGCCCGATTGCAGGATTTTTCTCCGCTGCATCGTGGTAGTAGGAAAGCATCTTATCGCCCCCAACATCAAGCGTTCTGAATGTTACCTGCCTTCCCTTCATCTGGTCAACGAGCTTTTTGTAAACCACGAACTGCTCCTGCTCTGTGGGGAAGCTGCTGCGGACGATGAACGGGAATTCAGTTCTGTACAGACCTACCCCCGCACAGTTCATCTTTGCTGCAAGCTTAACATCGCTGAGCAGGTTTATGTTTGCGTAGAGGTTGATCCTCTTGCCGTCGAGGGTTTCAGCCCCGCGTCCGAGGTCTATCCTGCCCTCTTCTACAGCCTTTCTCGCAGAGATGCTCTTATTAAACTCCTCCAGCACTTCCTTATCAGGGTTTACGTAGAGATTCCCCGCATCAGCATCAAGGAGGATGTCGGTTCCGTCGGGAAGTTCGGTAAGTTCTGAGCGATTTGCGATAACCACCGGCATACCAAGCGAATTGGCGAGGATCGAAAGATGGCTTGTAACCCCCCCGCTCACCAGCACCACGCCGGCAGCATTCTCGCCGCTGAGACGAAGAAGATCGGAGGGGAAAAGATCCCTCGCTATAACGATACGACCGCTCAGATTGCTCTCATACTCCGAATCACTGAGCATATTGTCTATAATGCGAAGAGCTATATCCTCCACATCATTTGCCTTCTCGCGAATGAAGATGTTCTCTGAGCCGGAGAATATTTCGATATAGCTTTTTGATACCTCGACAACCGCTTCCGGAGCGTTTTGGCCGTCCTCGCTTATCAGCCTTTCAACCTTGCTTATAAAAGACTTGTCTTTCAGGATTAAAAGATGCGAGGAGAAAATCAGAGAGGCCGCATCATCGAGCCTGTCTTCAACCTTTTTCTGAAGCGTTTCAAGCTGCTGACTTGTGGCCTGAATGGCCTGACGAAAATCATCAACGGTAAAATTCTTAGCATAGTCTTTGGTTTTGAGGCTCTTAAAGCTTCTTTTCTTGTCAATAAGCTTAGACTTAGACCTGGCAAGCCCCTTGGATGCAGATTTTCCCTTTATGAAATGCTGTTTGCCGGAATCTTCAAGCCTCGGGGCGGCCTCCACAGAATTCAGGCTGCTGTCTGCTCCGCTGTCCATTGCCATAAGGAAGCGGGCATTTTCAATCATATTTCCAATCTGTGATGCAACAGCTGTGCAGGCGATCTGGTCTGCCTCGTCGAATATGCAGTCGGGCTTTCTCTGCAGGGTTAAAACACCGATCCGCTCTATGCCCCTGAGCACTGGAACTGCGAGAAAGCAGTCGAAGAACTCTTCGTTTATCCCCTCAAATGAACGAAAATCAGGGTGCTCTGAGGCCTTTGATACGTTTATAAGCTCCTTTTGCTCCAGGGCCTTGCCGGCAATCCCCTCGCCCAGAGAGAGCTTAACGGAGTTTATAGAGCTTTCCTTGAGCCCCACAGTAGCTTTGAGGGTGAGCACCTTCTCTGCATCATCATACAAATAGATGGAGCATACGTCGGTTTGGAGGTGCTTCTGCACAAGACTTACTATCTTCTGAAGGAAATTCTGCACACTCACGCTGTCCCTGAACAGGTGGTTCAATTCGCCTATGTCGCACAGAAGCTTTTTGTGATGCATTGATATACCCTGCCTTATGCAGCTATTGCTGCCAAGAAAAATAATACATAATATTCATAAGAAAAGCCCCGAGATTATACTCCCAGAGGCCTTTTTGTGCAATAGTATTCCTGTTTGCGATGCTATTGAATAGCTATGGAAAATCCTATAGACTCAAGCAAAGTTTATTCGAACAGATCGCTATGTGAACCGGTTCTTACTAAAAACAAAGTGTCTTTAGTCTTCTTGTATATTAGCAGCCAGTCGGGCTGTATATGTAATTCTCGGAATTCACCCCAGCTGCCTTTTAAACTGTGGTCTTTGTAATTATCAGGCAAAACGGCTTCACTGCAAATTAACTCAATTACATTCTCAAGCTTTCGAGGATCTTTACCATGCTTTGAAACTTTTCTAAAATCATTTTTAAACTGATTATGAAATGAAATTTTCATTAATCATTGATATCTTTCATAAGCCCTGAAACAGAATCTGAAGCAGTAAGCCCTTTGCCGGAATTAACTTCGTTCATAGCGTCTATTGTAGTCTGATTAGGTATCCTAACTTCAAAAGGCATACCCTTATGAAGCGTAACCTGCTTTAGAAAGAGGCCGACAGCCTCCGAAATAGACATATTCAGCTCTCCCAGCACCTCTCTGGCATCCTGCTTGATTTGCGAATCTATTCTGACTTGTATTGTTGAATTTTTGCTCATAATGCACCCTTTCAATGTAATTACATTGTAATGCACATTTTGTTCGCCTGCAAGCCGAAATTATTCGCAGGGCTGGATAACGAAGCCGTAATCTACACTCTGCGGCTTGAGGCGGTATTTCTCCAGAGGGAGCACATTCCCGCAGCTCTGATTGCCCACTGGAGCGTTTGCATAATCAACATTCACAAAGCATCTGTCCTGCTTCTCAAGCTCGTAAAGATGGCTTGCGGAGGTTAGATCCTCATCTGAGAAATGCGAAACGGTAACATTAAGTGCCTGCCTGCCCGCAACTTTGAAGCCTTGGCCTGCATCGTTTTTGAGCGTAAACCACCTCACAAGAGACTTATTCCCGAATTCCTGCGGTCGGGGATACGGGACAAACTGCTCCGAAACACTGCCTGAATATATCCCGAGCTTCTGACCTTCCTTTCTGTCCGGATAGCTGTGCATGGGGCCTTTGCCGTACCACTGGAAATTATCAAATCCCTTCGGGGCAATCATCAGACTGCCTAAACGGGGCAGGTTTTCGGGCATTTTGCCAAACGGCCTCATCTGCATATCCACCTGAATGCTTCCGCAGGGGTAAACGGTGTATTGCTCTTGGGTTTCCCAGCCAATTGGCTCTTTAATCTGAAGGTCTTCGCTGTACATAGCCTTCACAGTAACCACGGCCATCTTATCCGAAGGCACATAATCCACATCCAGCACTGTTCTCCTGAGCTTGTCGAGCCCTGCCTCTCGCCACTGCTTCTTGAACCCCTTATTATCATTATCTGTGGGCGCCCGCCAGAAATGGCCTTTCGGGCCTGTCTGAATCACCTCAGCGCCCTCGTAGCTCAGACTGCTCAAAATGCCCTCTGCTATATCAAAGCTCGCAGTGAAGCCCTCGCCTGACACATCAAACTCCTTGTCCAGAGCGCTGCATTCAAGCTCGCCCTGTTTTCCCAATCTGGGCTTAAAATCAGACCGCTGAACAACAAACTGCCCGAATGCGATCTCAAAGCCCTTATCCGCCCAGTTCATATCCTTCGCAGTGCGGGCTGAGAGCTCTAAAACATACTCACTGCCCTGCTTGAAGCCGGATGAATCAAAGCCCACCTTCAAAGGGCTTGTCTTTGTGTTCGGCTCTGCCTCAACGCCTTCAAGGATGCCGGCCTGAATCTGCCTGCCGTCTTCAAGGATGCGCCACCAGAAATCAAGCTCGCTTAAGTTTGTAAAGTCGTATCTGTTTTCGATCCTTATGAGCTTATCGCCAAGGTTCACTCCTTCAAAGATAATCGGCTGGAAGGCCTTCTTCACCTCCATCAGTTTGCCCGTTACGGAAAGGTCGGGCAGGATAACGCCGTTGATGCAGAAATTGCCTGAATTCGGCTTATCGCCGAAATCGCCTCCGTATGCCCAGTATTCCCGGCCGTTCTTCTCACGTGCTATGCCCTGATCTATCCAATCCCAGATGCAGCCGCCGATGAGGCGTTTGTGCTTTTCGAACATCTCGGTGTATTCTGTGAGACTGCCCATTGCATTGCCCATGGCGTGGGCGAATTCGTTGAGCAGGAACGGGCGTGAATCGCCGTTGAGGGCGATTTTCTTGAGCTCCTCGAGGGAGCGGTATCTCGGGCCTCCCAGCGTATCAAATACCTTCTGCTTGGCCTCAATATGGTAATGGGTAGGTCTTGAAGGATCGAGCCTGCGGGCGAGCTTGTCCATCTCGATGAGATTTCTGTTTGTACCCGCTTCGTTCCCGTGAGACCAGAATATAACGCTGGGATGATTTCTGTCTCGGTAGATAAGGCTTCGGATCCTGTCTAAATGTGCTTCTTCCCAGCTTGGATCAAGGGCGAGCTTGTTGTTGTGGAAGCCGTATTCATGGCTCTCAAGATTCGCCTCATCCACTACGTAAATCCCGTATTCATCGCAAAGCTCGCAGAGCTCTTCATTTGCAGGATAATGGGCGGTTCGAACAACGTTGATGTTATTGCGCTTCATAAGGAGGATTTCCTTTTTGAGCTGCTCATAAGAAACTTTCTTACCGCCTGTCTCGCTGTGCTCAACCCTGTTGACACCCTTAAATATCACAGGCTCGCCGTTAACGAAAACCTGCTGGTCTTTGATTTCAATCTCCCTGAAACCAATCTTAAGCCCAGCAAACTCCTTATCCTGCTGGGAGTTCAAAGAAGCAGTGAAGCTGTAGAGATTTGGCGTTTCGGCGGTCCATTTCTTCGGAGCCTCAACGCGGATGTATGTTTTTACCTCGCCTCTCTCTCCGGGCTTTATTGCAGGAACTGCAACCTTCGCCTCTGCGGCGGCCTCACCTTTTTCCCCGGTGATTTGAGCTTTTATCTCAGCGGGGCTGGAAGCCTTCTCGCCTGCGTTGAGTACTGTAAAAGACGCCTTTACCACTGCATCTTTGTAGAGCTTGTCCAGATCGGTTACAATGTTCATATCGGTTATGCTGAGCCTGTTCTGGGCGATAAGATATACCTTGCGGAAAATCCCGCTCATCCGCCAGCCGTCCTGATCTTCAAGGTATGAACCATCTGACCAGCGGAAAACCTTCGCTGATATTGTATTCCCGCCGGCTTGGACATAATCGGTGATATCGAATTCAGCGGGCGTCCAGCTGCCCTGACTGTAGCCAACCTTTTCGCCGTTTACCCAGAGGTAAAACGCTGAGTTTACACCGCCGAAATGCACAACAATCCTCTTGCCGGTCCAGCTTTCCGGCAGAGTGAATTCCCTGCGGTATGAGCCTACGGTGTTAGTATTATCGTATCTCGGTTCAATAAACGGGGGCTTCTTTTCGAATGGATAGCGGACGTTCGTGTATATAGGCTTGCCGAAACCCTGCATCTGCCAGCAAGAGGGAACTTCTATCTCATCCCAGCCTCCAACATCAAACTCGGGCTTAAAGAAATCCTTCGGGCTCGATTCGAAGGTTTCTGAAAGCTTAAACTTCCAGACCCCGTTGAGCGAGAGATACCTTTCGGACTTTTCCTCCTCAAGCTCTTGTGCATCCTGCAAGCTTGTGAACGGCACAATACCCGCCCTAGGGGCAAGCTTGTTAATTGAAATTACATTCTGGTTTTCCCAGTCGTTCTGAGCAAGACAAAGAAATGATACAAAAAGAACGGTGATTAAAGAAATCTTAAAACGCATAATTACCTCTAATTTTTTCTATAATTTAAATTTCCGCTTCGTAAGGTAATGTCGCATGAGGGATTATTTTGACATAAAAAATGTTTTTAGAAAGCATTTCGCTTTATGAAATTATATTGCCGGTTTCTTTAGTTTTTCCAAATTCAATTTGGGATTCAGTTGTTTTGAAAAAATCACGGCGACCATTTAACGGTTACAGGTCGTAATCAGATTTTAACGAAACTGCGGCTTATATAGTTTGACATATCCCTGCGGCGGGATAGAATTAGGTTTTACGAATCTTTAATTTAATTCGGCATAAATGCTCAAAATATTCGGCTATACAATTTTATCCGCTGCACTTGCCGCAGCGTTATTCGGAGAGAGTATTGAGCCTCGTTCATACGGGCTGATGGGCTTTGAAAGGTCCCGCTCGCCTGAGGATGTTAGGATGCTCCTTGTAGGCAGGTGCGCAGATATAAACAGCGGGCAGTCTAAGGATGATTTCATCCCGAACACCACGCTCGATATCTTCAGCACCTCAAACTTGAGCTGGTCTGACAGTATAGAGCCAACGGGCTTTTCAGAGCATATGAATTCAATCTGCTCATTAACAGCAGGCGAGGGGAGCTTTTTGGAGAACGGGGAGTTTATAGAATACAACGCCCCGCTGAGCAGCACATCGATTTTTATACAGGAATACTGGGATTTCCTTGCGGAGAATGTGGTAGAGCAGGAAATGAAAAAGCCGCCGGACGTGCTGAGCATAAGCTTTGGTACAACAGTTGAAAACTGGTGGACAAAGGGAGCGGAAAGGCTCCTGCAAAAATATGATATTGCGGGTTTTGCGAGCATTGGCAACGGCGAAAAAATGGGCAACAACTGCTTGTACCCCGCCGCATCGCAGAATTTTATCGGCGTTGGGGCAGCATCCGCTGAAGACTTCCCGAACTTTGATTCAAGGTTTCTGGGCAAGGCGGAATATTCCTCCTACAGCAGCGATAAGCGGGTAGTGAAGCCGGACTTCGTTGCTCCCGGGAATTTCCTCGTTTCCAACCTCCATGGGGAATTCGTTCATACCGGCAGCTATTCGAGCTTTGCCGCACCGGCGGCAGCTTCTGCGGCCTGCATACTCCTTGATAGCCTCCAGGATTATGAATATGCCCGAATTAAGGGAAATAAAAGCAATCTGATACGTGCCCTGCTCACAGACACAGCCCTGAAAGGCAGCTACTGGCACAAAGGCCAATGGGACACCTCCGACGACAGTACGGCTGTTTTCGACTGGCAGCAGGGAGCAGGGATGATAAATCTGGCCGGCGCCGAAACAAGGCTTGCAGCGGGCGGGCAGCGCCCGGGCGAGGTGTCTTCGGCGGGCTGGGATGCCGGAGTGATATCGGGCAAAAGAGAAAATCTTTATATATTCGAACCTGAAAAGAAAAACGGGTATATCTCAGGGAGCCTTTGCTGGAAGAGGTTTTTCAACGAAACATTCCCCTTCGATCCGAACGAAGCCCGCAACGCAAACCTGAAACTCGAGCTCTGGGGAATTAAACACAGCGGAGAGAAGGTGTTGGCGGCCAAGAGCGACAGCAGACATTCCAACGTTGAACATATATTCCACCCTATAAGCCAAAATTACAAATCCTACCGGTTTGCTGTGGTTTTCAGCGATGAAGAATCCGTTGAATCCGCTGATAAGAAGGTAAATTTCGCATTCAGCTGGGCAGAGCGGGAAGTTCCGGCAAACTGGAAAGGCTGGCTGGATGTTAATTCAGACGGTCTGCTTGATTTCGGCGATATAGAGCTGATGCTCTCGCGGCTCACCAGCGAGGAAGGCGGGCTCGATCTAAACAACGACGGCAGCGGGAATCTCATCGATATTATGCCCGCTATGGCAGAAATAATGAAGAAATATGAATAGTTCTGCGGAGCAGTAATCTTGAAAAAAACACCATTAGCAGCATTTGCAGGCGCCATTGAATGGATAGTAGTGGCTCTGGTATTTGCCCTTATTTTCAGGGGATTCGTTGTAGAGGCGTTCAAAATCCCTACCGGCAGTATGGCACCGACCCTCCGCGGCGACCACTTCCACCTCACCTGCCATCAATGCGGAAAGCAGTTTGACGTGGGCTTTCAGGCGGGGAGAAACAGAAACCCCAATATAGCAAAATTCACCAAGTGTCCGGTATGCGGGTATCTGCAGCGGGTAGCAGCACGGAGAACAGGCGGAGACAGGATTCTCGTACTCAAGAGCCTTTATCAATTCCGCGAGCCGGAGAGATGGGACGTATTCGTATTCAAAAATCCCACAGAGCCGAATATAAACTATATCAAAAGGCTTGTTGGCCTTCCCGGGGAAACCATACACCTCTACGACGGGGATCTGTTCATTGACGGGGAGATAGCAAGAAAGCCCGAGAGGGTTTTAGAGGAGATGTGGATGCCGGTTTACAGCAGCGATTTTCTCCCCGCAAGACCTGATCAGCCGAAATTCAGCAAGGACGGAGCCAAATGGGAAAGGCCGCTTAAAGAGGAAGGCGGAAATTGGAGCTATTCGCGGCAAGGCAGAATAATATCCTGCTCCAGCGAAGGCATCTCTGAGCTCCAATATGATTCAGATACGGGCAACGGCTTCGGCGCATACTACGCATATAACGCTTCACCCGCCTACCCGGGGGAAATATGCAGCGATTTGAAGATGGAATATCAGGCTCAAGTGAGCGGGGATACGCTCAAAGTTGGAGCGAGCATCAGGAAATACGGACGGGTTTACAGGGGGCTGGTGGATTTAGAGAAGCAGAAAATGTTTCTCATTAAGAGCTACAGCGGCAAGGAACAGGTGCTTGCGAGCAGAGACATACCGGAGCTTGAAGGGGAAAGATCAGTGCCTCTGAGCTTCAACAATGCGGACTACCGTTTGAGCCTCAGTTTTGGCGAATGCAGCCTTGAGCATATACTCGGCAGCAAAATCGGCGACATAGGCAAAGCAAGGGACAACAGAAAACCCCAGATATCACTGCTGAGCTCGGGAGATGCAGTATTCAGGCATATAAACATCTGGCGGGATATGCATTATATTACGTACGGCGTTAAGCGCGGGGATGAGCCCTTTGAGCTTGGCGAGGATGAATTTTTCGCTTGCGGGGATAACAGCCCCAGCAGCGCAGACTCAAGGCTCTGGGACATTGAAGGAATAGGCAACAACGGAGACAGATTCCCCATAGGCGTTGTGCCGAGGGAGTATGTATCGGGCAGGGCATTTATGGTTTACTGGCCGGGGAGCCTGAAATTCAAACCTGAAGGCAAATTGCCGATTCCCAATATCGGACAGATGCGTCTCATCTACGGCGGATAAAACAGATTGGAGAAAAGAGCTTTGCAGGATTTTCTGGAAGATTTATGTTTTGGGGCAGGCAGGCTCACGCTCAAGGCAAGAGAAAGCCTTTCCGGGCTGAAGATCAACGCCAAAAGGGATAAAGACTACGTTACTGAAACAGACGTTGCTGCAGAGGAGTATATAACCAGCAGAATAAAGGCTGAATTCCCTGAACACAGCATCCTCGGCGAGGAAATGGGACTCACAGAAGGCTCAGGCGAACGCTGGATAATAGACCCGATAGACGGAACAAACAGCTTTATGCACGGGCTTCCTTTCTACTGCATTTCCGTGGCCTTTGAGAGGGATGGAGAAGTTCAGCTTGGCGGGGTTTATGCACCTGTGCTGGATGAATTTTTCATAGGGATTAAGGGTGCCGGGGCATTTCTCAACGATAAGAAAATCAGCGTTTCCTCCACGAAAGATATCGGGATGTCTATGGCTGTTACGGGATTTGCCTGCCTTAGAGAAGGGAAAACCGAATACGGGCTGAGGCTTTTCAACAATGTTGTGCCGAATGTACGTGATATAAGAAGGCACGGGTCTGCTGCAATTGACACCTGCTACCTTGCAGCGGGCAGATTCGACTTGTACTGGGAGAACTTTCTGAATATCTACGACCTCGCAGCAGCAAAACTGATACTGGAAGAGGCCGGCGGGATACTGACAGATTTTTCAGGCACGGAGGAAAACCTGTACTCAGAGGTTGCTGCATCCAACAACCGCCTCCACAGCAAAGTTCTGGAACTTTTGAATAAATAAAACACTCACTTAACCAGCTTATCCACATGCAGCAAGCCCCATTTTCTTTACTTCTGCGCACGAAAAAGGCCTGCTTTCTAAATCTGAAAGCAAGCCTTTTCTGGTTTTAAAAGCAAACCAAGTGTCTTATTTTTTTCTCCGGATAAGACCTAAAGCTCCAAAACCAAGCAAGCCCATAGTGGCCGGCTCTGGAACAACTGTGATCTCTGTAGGCATTGAGGTATCAAGTGCCTGATCATACTGGGTTTCTGTGCCGGTGTAAAGCGTAGCGTCCTGTCCGATAGTACCGTATAGATACTTGTCATCAGGGGAATGGCCGTCGCTGCCGAAATCAAAGTCTGAATCGTCAACGAAAGACATTGACTCAATATCATAATCGATAGTGAACCAGTTGTACTGCTTTACCCCTCCGGTAACCTGTTCAAAGGTACCAAGATGGACATCAGAAGGGTCATAGAAACTGACCGTCATACTTTCCAGTGCTGAAAAGTCGTTGGTGGTTATGCTGGAAGCGCTGTCATCATAGACCATAGTTCCAAGCATATAAAATTCCTGATCGCCTTCCCATGAAAGGTCAACCTCAATTTGTGCGGCTGCAGCCTGCCCTGTAAAAACAGTCAACGTAAATGCAATAACTGCTGCAAACCTCAAAACACTTTTCGTCATTTGAAAACTCCCTCGAGATCAAACCCAAAATCGTTCAAGGCAACGCGCCTCGAACATCTAAATCATAATACGATTATAAAACTCAAAATTACTATTACAAGCTTTTTTTAAAATTTCGGCTCATTTTTAATTGTTTTAAAGGTAAATTAAAGCTCTATAAGGCTTTTTGCAAGTTTCAATGCCTGTTCTGGGCTTGAAACTTCAAAATCGAGCTGGGCGTTATACACTTTTTCGAGGACATCCCCGATTTCAGGCCCCGGATTAGCCCCGAGATTTATGACATCTCTGCCGTTTATGAAGGGTTTGGGGAGGATTTCTTTGCCTGCAAAACCCGCCTGCCTTTCTTTTATGATTTGCAGATTATCATCAGGCTCGCCGATAAAGGCCTGATAAGCCCTTCTTAACTCGAAAAGAAATCCAAACCTCTCATCAGCAATCAGCTTGCGGAATTTGTGCAGAGCCATATCCGGACAGTCCAGCTTGCTGTAGTTATCCCTGCACCACTCAATCAGCCCAAGGCTTTTGCTGCTCAGTTTGAGCCTGCGTGCAAATTGCTCTGCCTCCTGCCAATCGCTTATAAAAAGCAGCAGAATCCCCATCTCAAGGCTGACAGACCGGCCGTAAAAATCGAGCAGGCTTAAGCCATGGCTCTTTTCATTGAAATTATGCTGGAATATCCCGACTGAAAGACCTGTCTGGATAAGAAGCCTTATGCCTAAAGCAGGGCTCGGGCTTAAAAATATCTTCTCCAGCTCCACAGCGATCCTCTCACTGCTTATTCTGCTTATCCTTTCAGAAAATTCTGAAACTGCTTCTAAAGTTTGACCTTCTATTTCAAAGCCCAGCTCCGCAGAAAAACGCACCGCCCGAAGCATACGCAGAAAATCTTCTTCGAAACGCTCCTGAGGATTTCCGATGGTTCGGATAATACCCTTTTCAAGGTCTTCCCTGCCTCCTACATAATCAAAAACTCGGTCTTCTATCGGGTCGAAGAACATACCGTTAATCGTAAAATCTCTTCGTTTAGCATCTTCCTCAGGGCTGGTGAAAGTGATTGTGTCCGGTCTGCGTCCGTCTGTATAGCCCCAGTCGCTGCGGAATGCTGCAACTTCTATTTGATGTGCCTTGATCATCACAAGAACCACCCCAAACTGAGCCCCCACAGAGACGGTTCTTCTGAAAAGGCTTTCCACCTCTTCCGGGCGGGCGTCAGAAGCGATATCGTAGTCTTTCGGCTCCCTGCCTATAAGCATATCACGAACACATCCCCCTGCATAGAAGGCCGTGTAGCCATTGTTTCTGAGCCTTTTCAAAACTGTAAAAGCCGCTTTACGGGCGGTAATGTTTTTACCTTCCCCCACTTATTCTGTCTCCTGAGATTCCTCACCCTTGAGCTTGAAGAAGGTTTCTGTCATATTCCCCCAGCTGCGTCGCCGGCATACTTCGAGCAGGCCGTATTCATCATCCATCACCGTTCTTTTATGGGTTCGAACTAGTATGAGGCCGTCCTGCTTTATCTGGCCTGCAAGAATAATCATCAGCTTTCCAATCCTTGAGTTTTGGGAGATGTCTTTAGTGGTTGGGTAAGGCGGGTCCACAAAAACCAAATCAAACTTCTCCTCTGCTGAGAGCACGGGCGCGCCGCTGCGGAAAGCGTCTGCGCTTATAACTTCGCATCGCTCGCCGAAACGGGCTTTCTCGATATTCTGCTCAAGGATCTCGACCACCTGCTTATCCTGCTCAACAAATGCAACATAATCTGCCCCTCTGCTTAGGGCTTCAAGGCCGAGAGAGCCTGTCCCGCAGAATAAATCCGCTACCTTGCACTCGCCCGGCATAGAGCATGAATTAACAAGTATGCTGAAAACCGCTTCTTTAACTCGATCGGTTATCGGGCGTGTGCTCATAGATTTCGGGCTCAGCAGCTTCATGCCGCGTCTTTCGCCTGCAATTATCCTCATAATTCGCCCCGGCTTGAAATAACAATTAACAAAGCGTTTTCCTAACGGGCAAGCAGATATTTAATCAGCGCCCGCTGGAAATGCAGGCGGTTTTCTGCCTGCTGGAAGATAACAGACTGCTGCGATTCCATCACCTCGTCTGTTATCTCATAACCTCTGTATGCGGGCAGGCAGTGCATTACCCGGCAGTCTTTCGGAGCCTTTCCCAGAAGGCTGCCATTGACCTGATAGCCGCTGAATCTTTTGATTCTCTGCTGTTTCTCGCTTTCCTGCCCCATACTTACCCACGTATCGGTATATATCACATTTGCCCCTTCAACGGCCTTAAACGGATCGCTGCACTGGGATACAGAATCAGCCTTAATTGAATTAGCCTGCTGAACAGATTCCTCATCAAGCATATGCTCAGGCGGGGCTGCTATCACAAGCTCCATCCCCAGCTTAGCGCAGGCATTTGCAAGCGAGCGGGCAACATTGTTCCCGTCGCCGATATAGGCAAATTTAATCCCCTCAAGCTTATCAAACACCTCAAGGGCAGTCAGCACATCGGCCATCGCCTGACAGGGATGCGAGAAGTCTGTTAAGGCGTTTATCACAGGCACATCGCCCCATTCTGCGAGGCCTGTAACGGTGCTGTGAGCGTAAGTTCTTGCCATAATGCAGTCAACATAGCCGGTGAGAACTCTTGCAAAATCCTTCACAGGCTCGCGTTTGCCGATTCCGCCTGCATCTTCCTCTGTTTTAACGTAAACGGCCTGCCCGCCGAGGTCTATCATTGCGGTTTGAAAGCTCATTCTCGTTCTAAGGCTGGGCTTCTCAAAGAGCATAGCGAGAATTTTTCCTTCAAGGCAGAGGTCTCTAGCGCCGGATTTGTAGAGTTTTTTCAGATCAATTCCAAGCTCAAGCAGCTCTTCAAGCTGGTCGGCTGAACAATCTTTAATTGACAAAAAGTGATCCATAATCGATTTTCCGTATAAAGCATTTGGGAAACTGTTCTAAATCGTAAACTAAAACTAATCAGCATCCTCAGAATCTTTAATAAACTCACCCAGAGCCTGTTCGAAAATTTTCAGCGCTTCATCAATATTTTCTTTTGAGGCAGTCATTGAAGGCATAAACCGTATAACATTTCCCTGAGTGCAGTTTATCCTTAGCCCCTTCTCAAGGCATATATTCACAAGCTCGCTGCACTGGGCGGAAAACTGAATGCCAATCATAAGCCCCTTGCCGCGAACGGCCTGAATCACCGAATACTTCTCAGCTATATCGGTGAGCTTTTCGGCTGCATATTCGCCCATTTTTCTTGCATTTTCAAGGAGACCTTCCTCTTCTATCGCCTCGAAAACGGCAATTGATGCTGCGCAAGCGAGCGAATTACCGCCGAAAGTTGAGGCGTGTGTGCCGGGCACAAGAGATGCCGCTACTTCGCTTCGAGCTGCTATAGCTCCGATGGCAACGCCTCCGCCGAGAGCCTTGGCCAGAGTAATAACGTCCGGCTCAATGCCGTAATGCTGATAGCCGAACCACTCGCCTGTGCGTCCCATACCAGTTTGCACTTCATCGAGAATCATTACCGCCCCATGGGCTGTGCACAGCTCGCGGATTTTGAGCATATATTCTTCTGTGGCAGGGTTTATGCCGCCTTCGCCCTGTATTGGCTCCACGAGAATAGCTGCTGTTTCCTCATCGAACGTTTCTTCAAGGGATTCAATATCATTGAACGGAACATACTTGAACCCTGGAAGAAGCGGGAGGAAACCCTTGTGGTGCTTCGGCTGTCCTGTAGCTGAAACCGCTGCAAATGTTCTTCCGTGGAAGCTGTTGAGGGTTGTTATAACTTTATATTTATCCTTGCTCGTTGCAAGGCGTGCAAGCTTGAGAGCAGCCTCGTTTGCCTCCGCTCCGCTGTTGCAGAAGAAGCACTTCCCGCCGAAGCTCTTTGTGCTTATAAGTTCGGCAAGCCTTCCCTGCTGTTCGGTGTAGAAGGTGTTGTCTATGTGCAGGAGCTGATCGGCCTGCGATTTGATGGCGCTGGTAACTTTAGGGTGGCAGTGGCCTATCCCGCTTACTGCCCAGCCCGGGAACATATCGAGTATTTTATTGCCTTCTGAATCGTAGAGCCAGTTGCCCTCGCCCTTCACAATTACCTTGCGAACTCGGCCGTAATTTGCTATTACGTATTTATCGAATAATTCTAAAACTTCTTGAGTATCCATAATATTCCTTACTTGGTAATCTGTGTGCCGATTCCTTCTTCCGTGTATATCTCCAGAAGCAGAGAATGCTGAAGACGGCCGTCAATTATGTGGGCTTTGCCCACCCCGCCGTCTATGGCCTTCAGGCACGAATCTATCTTTGGCAGCATACCGCCAGCTATTACGCCCTTATCTATAAGGCTTTTGATTTCATCCTCGCTTATCGATGAAATCCTCGATTCTGGATCATCGATATTCTCGCGTATACCGTGGGTGTCGCTTAGCAGAACAAACTTTTCCGCCCCCACAGCAGACGCCACAACCCCAGCAACGCTGTCCGCATTGATATTGAGCTTCTGCCCGGCTATATCAATGCCCAGCGGAGCAAGCACTGGAATTGTTCCGGCACGGCAGAGCTTTTCGAGAAGCCTGCTGTTTACGCTTTCCACCTCGCCAACGTAGCCGAGGTCCAGCTTCCGGCCGTCTTCCCTGAGCACAAGAGGCTTGCCGGTAACAGCGCAGCTGCTCATTGAATGCAGCCCCATGGAATCGCAGCCCAGCTCGGTGAGAATATCGCAAAGGGGTTTATTAACCTCATTTATGAGCGTATGCTCTACAATTTTCAGGGTAATGCGGTCTGTGTATCGCCGGCCGTGAACCCATTCTGGCTCGATTCCGGAGGTTTCCATTGCTCGTGAGATGTGTTTTCCGCCTCCATGCACGAGCAGCGGCATTATCCCCACGGTATGCATAAATACCACATCTCTGAGCAGTTCACGCTGAAGCACTTCGTCGTCGAGAATACTTCCGCCAAGCTTTATAACGACAATTTTGTCTTTGAACTGGCGAATGTACTCCATCGCTTCAATTAAGGCTTTGGCTTTGTTTATAGCATTTTGCATAAAAGTTCCCCAGATTAAGCCTCTTGCCGGCACGCTTGAATCCGGCTGCGTACAATCTATTCATAAATGAAAAAAGCCAGCGGTGGGATTTGAACCCACGACCGCTGGTTTACAAAACCAGTGCTCTACCACTGAGCTACGCTGGCATTCCGGCTTTTTTCTTGAGAGAAGAGGAATTCTATAATTTCACAATATCTTTTCAAGAAGATTTTTGAGAAAAATCGCCCCCGATGAAATCAGGCGTTGTTTATGCGTTAATTTGCGGGTTTCAGGGAGTTAAAGCAGCTCAGTATTTTTGCAGCTCGCTTGGAATATACCACTCTTTAATGTTTACTCCGAGTTTATGCACCTTCACACCTTTAATTCGATTGTTCATAAACGCTATTGAGGGCCTCGCAAACATAAACGTATAAGGCTGCTCGTCGTTAAGGATTTTGTGAAAGCGGTGATAAAGGCGATTTCTTTTTTCATCATCAAGGGTTCTTCTGGCCTCTTCGAGAATGTTGTCAACAGTTTCATTCTTGTAACTGATATAATTCGAACCGCCCTTTGCTATCTGGCTTGAATGCCAAATCTGATATGGATCAGTTTCCACATCCCCCTGCCAAGCGAGGGTTGTTGCCTCGAAATCCCTTTTATGGAGTCTGTCGAGAAAGACCGACCATTCGAACGGATCCACCTCCATAATGATCCCCGCCTGAGAAAACTGATCTTTGAGGACTTTTGCTGTCTGCTCAGTAATGGGTGAGCCGCTGACGATCATCAGCTTAAACTTGAACTCTCTTCCGTTTTTATCTCTGATTCCGTTTCCGTTTGTATCTTCCCAGCCTGCCTCGCTGAGCAGCTCTCTTGCCTTATCGGGGCTGAATTCAAGCGGCTTAACGTTCGGGTTGCACTGCGGGCTGCCCGGACTGAAAGGCCCGCTCACAATCCTTACAAGGCCTTCCCAGATGTGGTCTTTAATCTTTTCTCTGTCTATAAGATGGGTTAATGCATTTCTAACTTTGCCGCTTTGGAAAAGCTCGCATTCAAAGTTCCAGGAAACGTAAGTGTAGCTGTTGTCAGGGATGAGATATTTGTATATATTGAATTTCTCCTTGAACTGCTCGCTGTCCTTATAGCTTGTGTACTGCTCGGGCAGAGGGGCCATCACATCTATCTGACCGGATTTCAAGGCAGTGAGAGCGGCCATATCATTGCTTATAAATTTATATATAAGCTTCTCGAAATTAACACCCTCGCCCCAGTAATTTTCGTTCTTCTCGAGTACAATCTTATCCCCTACATCCCACTGGCCGAAAACAAACGGACCGCTTCCGACAGGGTCTGAAATATTCGAGTTGAAATCCTGAGCATCTTCATACTCATAGACGTGCTTGGGGATAATCGGAGTTTCTCCGATCATACCGAATGCGAGGAAGTACGGACGCTTCATATTGAAAACCACTGTCCTGTCGTTCACAACCTCGCAGCTTTTGAAATCAACGAAATAATTCCTGATATTCGCAGCGTCAATTTCAACGTCCATAATTGTTTCGTAGGTAAATTTCACATCCTCGGCTGTTACAGGCTCGCCGTCTGAGAACCAGATATCATCCTTAAGGCGGAATTCTATTCTGAGCCCGTCATCAGATATGTCCCAGCTCTCTGCAAGGAGAGGCTCGTATTCAAGGCTGTCGCGGTTGCGCTTTACGAGGGTCTCGAATACAAAACAGTTCTTCGAACCGACAATCATATCCGCATAGGCATCTTTTGCGGTAATGGGGTTGAGGGTTGGCGGTTCTGCGCTTAGTCTCCAGATGAGCCAGCCGCCGTCCTTAGCGGCAGCTTCAGCCGAATCTGCATCAGAGGCCGGGCGATATACCCTGCTGCTTTTTCCTGAGACCTTTTTCTCAAGCTGATTTACCCTCTCAAAGAGCCTGTCGGACTGTTTCATCTCGAGCCCCTGGAGGAATACAAGGATAAGCAGAATCAATACTACAAAGAACTTAAAGACGCTGGATTTTCCCGCCATTTGAGAGCCTTCCTGTGATTAAATCAGTTGAGCCGATTCAGATGCTTAAGCTTTGAGGGGTCTGGCCGGCCTGATAAGTAAAACCAAGCTGCTCAGGGAGGAGCCCTTCTGAATCCTCGCCGCCGAATACTTTATTGTAGCTTTCCTGAAGTGCCTGATAATCCTGCTTTTGGATTGCCGAGGTTATAGAGGAATCGCTTACTCCTAATCCGGGCAGGATATTTTTCTCTATCTCACTTATAAGAGCTCCAAGCTGAGCCTTGCTTTTTTTATCAAGGGTGTTCTCAGGGCTTAAAGCGATGGAATATTTTTCAACAATGTAGGCAAAAGTCTGCGTAAAAGGGGCCTTGAGGCTGTCGTTTCCTGCCTCAATCCTTGAAGCGGCTGCTTTGAAGAGCTCAGCATCGCAATACTCATTCTTCGCCTCGCCCTTGGAGTAAACTTCCATTCTGCGGTTCATAAGGCTCTCAAGCATATCATCTGCATCGTCGTTATTAAGCTCAGAGCAGAGCTTTGAAACATTTCTCCCTACAAGAGCCGTATCTTCCTGAGCAGACATATCTTTCAGAGCGGCTAAAAGCTCTTCTGAACCCGCGCCGCCCTGCTTTATAGTGCTGAGATTATTTGGAGTGAGGCATATTTTAACTGCCCAGTATCTTGATGAGGGCTGGGAAGATTCAGAAAGTGAGCGGGCGAACTGGAAGAATTCAGAGCTGTCGAGCTGGGAGGCCATCCTCGCCATCATCACCTGAAAACCCGCTGCGAATGTTTTGTCTTCCCAAGTGTCAGCTACATTCATCACTGAAGCAATATTTTCTTTTAGCGTTTGGACGAACTGGCTCTTATACTGCTCCTGCCCCTCTTTGGGCTTTCTCAGAATTAGCTGGTCCATAGCCTTCACTGCTCCGGAGAGGTCGTCAGCATTAAGCATCTCATCAAACTGCTGGTCTATAAATGCGGCAAGTGTTTGAGCATCTTCATCGCTTAGAGAAGAAGCGGCGCGGATATCATCAATTTGTTTCGTTGTTACAGCAAATGAACAGCCTGCAGCGAGCAGGAGAATAATAAGTTTTCTAAACATCAGTTACCTCTTAAAAATTTTCCGGTAGTCCGGCTTATAATTATCAACTTTTATCTCTGTTTGTTAAGATATTTTATTTAATTCTTTGCTTACATCCAGAAAAAACCTCGGCTCTTCAGGCGAAAATGGCGTATTTTTGTTGCATTAGAAGGAATAAAAATTATAATTCTCCCACAGATAAGCAAGCTTTGAAGGCTTAGCCCGGCTCGGGCCTGCGTAACGCTCGGCCGGGGCGTATGTTTTTAAAGTATATATGAAAGGTTTCAAATGATAGATAAGGAAAAGAAAAGTCAAATTATTAACGACTACCAGACAGACCAGAAAGACACTGGTTCTCCGGAGGTTCAGATTGCCATTCTCACTGAAAGAATCAATGAACTGACTGAACATCTGAAAACCCACAAGAAAGATCACGCTTCAAGACGCGGGCTTTTGAAAATGGTGGGCACAAGGGCGTCTCTTCTGAAGTATATAGCCAACAAGGATGTTGAGAGGTACAGATCGCTGATAAAGAGGCTCGGACTGAGAAAGTAATGTCTGACTGGTAAAAAATAAATATGTAATAAGGCGCGTGCAGAGTTATATGTGGCTGCAGGCGCCTTTTCTGTTTGTAAATTTTTAAGTGCGGGATGTGTCCTGCAAAATGTATGTAAATTAAGGAATAAGTAAATGTTTGAAATTCACAAAGTTGAAAAAGAAATCGCCGGCAAGAAACTCTCAATCGAAACAGGTTTGCTTGCCAATCAGGCCGATGGTGCTGTTACAGTAACCTACGGAGAGACCGTAGTTTTTGCAGCAGCCTGCAGTGCAGACGCAAAAGAAGACGCTGACTACTTCCCCCTGATGGTTGACTACAGGGAGCGTCAGGTGGCTGCTGGGAAATTCCCAGGCGGCTTTATGAAAAGAGAAGGTCGTCCTTCCAACAGAGAAATGCTGACAGCCCGCTGCATCGACCGGCCAATCCGCCCCCTTTTCCCAGAGGGCTACTACGATGAAGTGCAGATTATGGTTAACGTATTGAGCGCCGATCAGGAAAACGACCCTGACGTACTTTCTATAATAGCCGCCTCTGCTGCTCTTACGATAAGCACTATCCCGTTCCAAGGGCCAATAGGAGCCTGCAAAGTGGGTATGCTGGACGGCAAGCTTGCTGCCTTCCCAACCGTTTCACAGATGCAGAATTCAGATTTAGACCTTATGCTCGGAGGCAGAGAAAACAATCTCAATATGATTGAGGTTGAGGCTGATGAGATAAGCGAAGAGAAGATGGCTGAAGCCGTGAAGTTCGGCCAGAGCATCAACAGCGAGATCTGCAGGATGATAAATGAGCTGCAGGAAAAATGCGGAAAAGAGAAGATTTGCAACCTCAGGGAAGAGAATCCCGATGTTGAGGCAAAAATCCGCGAATACGCCTCAGACAAGATCGCTGAAGCGAAAAATATTGAAGGCAAGCAGGACAGGCAGGAAGCTCTTGATAAGATTCAGGAAGATCTCATCGCTGAGCTCTGTGAAGGCGAAGAGCCCCTGAGCACAGAGATGGAAGTGAACAACCTGTTCGATAAGCTCGAAAAAGAAGTTACAAGAAAGATGATTCTCGAAGGCAAAAGGCCGGACGGAAGAGATTACGATACAATCAGGCAGCTGGACTGCCGTGTCGGGGTAACCCCGAGGGTGCACGGTTCGGCAATATTCACCCGCGGCGAAACTCAGGCACTTATCTCTGTGATCCTCGGAACAGGCAAAGATGAACAGATCGTTGACGGGGTTCACGAAGAATTCGGCCAGAGGTTTATGCTGCACTACAACTTCCCGCCTTATTCAGTAGGCGAGGTTCGCTTTATAAGAGGCCCCGGAAGACGTGAAATAGGCCACGGAGCTCTTGCAGAGAAGTCTCTGCGGTCTGTTATACCGTCTGAGGAGGAATTCCCTTACACGATTAAAGTGGTATCGGATATTACCGGTTCAAACGGTTCAAGCTCGATGGCGAGCATCTGCGGCGGGTCTTTAGCCCTTATGGATGCAGGCGTGCCGCTGAAAAAGCCGGTTGCAGGTATTTCTGTGGGAATGGTGAGCGATGATGATAAGTATCAGCTTATCACTGATATCCTTGGAGAAGAAGATCATTTCGGCGATATGGACTTCAAGGTAGCCGGTACTACAGAAGGCATCACTGGAATCCAGCTTGATCTTAAAAAGCACGAACTGCCTCAGGAGATTCTCGTTGAAACGCTGGAGAGGGCAAGGAAAGCAAGGCTCAGGATACTTGAAAGTATGGGAGCTACAATCGCTGAGGCCAGACCTGAACTCAGCAAGTATGCACCGAAGCTCACTTCAATGCAGGTGGATCCGGAAGTAATCGGGAAGATAATCGGCCCGGGCGGAGCTACAATCAAGGCTATCCAGGAAAGAACAAACACTAACGTTGAAATTGACGACAGCGGAAAAGTTACAATCAGCACAACTGAAGGCGATGGACAGATAGAAGCTGAAAGGCTCATAAGGGCCATCACCGAAAAACCTGAAATAGGCGCCCTTTTCAAGGATGCAGTGGTTGTGTCTATCAAAGAATTCGGCGTGTTTGTTGAGATTGCTCCGGGCGTTGAAGGCCTCTGCCATATCAGCGAGCTCAGCGACGGATTCGTTAAAAACGCCAAAGACATCTGCAAAATCGGTGATATTATGCCGGTTAAGTTAACCGAGATAGACAGACAGGGAAGGCTGAAATTCTCAAGGAAACAGGCCATAGCTGAAATTGAAGGCGAAAACAGCAGCAAAAAAGAATAGCAGCTGAAAACCTCTTCAACAGATACTTCAAAGGGCGGAATAATCCGCCCTTTTTAGTTTTAAATCCGGAAATTTTAAACTTCATAAATCTGCTAACCATTCTGCACCAAATACCATCAGTTTTTCAAACAGGTAAATACACTGTTTATTTTAAAATTTAATCGCCATTTTCCCCTTAAAAAGAGAAAAGTATTGAAACCCTTAAGCCAACAAGCTAATATAGGTATATGAGTTGTTTACTATTTGCTTAACTTTATAAGGGGAAACATTATGAAAACGTTAAAGGTTTCTGTCTGGCTTATGCTGATTGCAGCATCTTTGAGCTGGGCATCGTTTCAAATTTCACATCAATGTACATTTACCGCCACCTTCCCAATCAATCATGCAAAGATATCGGCGGCGGGCAATATCGCGGTTTTGGGCAGCGAGTTTAGCAGGAATATCAGAATATACGATGCATATACAGGGCAGCTTAACGGGCAATACACCCTGCCCGAAGATTGTGCAACCGAATCTATAGCCTTATCTGCTAATGGCCAGATTATAGCTGTAGGTGTCCAGGGAAGCGATGACATTTACATCCTAAACAGTTCTGGAGGTTTAATAAACAGCTTTTCAGTACCCACTCCCAGCAGTCAAGGCTGGAAAGTGAGCATTACCAATAACGGCTCAACTATCTACGCAGTGATATCTAACCAATTCATTAAAATGCGGGTGAGCGATGGTACAATTCTTCAAGACAAGACCATCGAAACCGACGGCTGGACGCTTTGGGGGATTTCGTTAAGCGAAACAGCAGGCAAGATTCTTCTGCGAACTAACAGCGATATTATCATAACTGATACCGCTGGAAATGTGCTTTCAAATTATGATATTGTCGAAGGGAATAATATAACAAGCGCTGCTATTTCCCCTGAAGGAGATATGTTTGCAGTTCAATACAACGAACCGGACGGAGAATACAGAAATGAGCTGTACCAAATAAACGGAACAGAGAAATGGAGCACAGCGAACACCTACTACTGCAGATATATATCGCTTGATTCTAACGGCTATACATATTTTACCGACTCTGATGATTATCCGTGTTTTTATTCAGAATACGGCGGCAGAGCAGCTCAGTACGGCGATATGTATTACGGGAACATTGTAGATTCTATTCCCAGCGGAATGAAAGTTCTTGCTACTTCTTCAAATAGTATCACAGCAAAGGTTTACAACATTTACGATAGTTGGACATCCTACGAGGATCTGCCACGGCCTGAATTCAGAATAACAGACTACTACCCTGACGGGCAGGTTAATATTGAGCTGCTGAACGCAGAAGCCTACCCAGATCAGATGTTTGAAGATGCTCCGGAGCTGGCGCCATGCGGACTTAATTACAACTCAAGCAGATCATGGGTGCTGTTTTACAATCAGGATGACCTTCAAATCTACGGAAACTGTGCAATTAATTCGGCAGAAGATTTCAGAGACTTGAAATACCCAATTAACAGAGAAGACCATGAAGCGGTTTATATGCAGATTTGGGACAGAAAAGCAGATGTGTATTACAATTCGAGGCTTCAATATATAGATGATATTCGCCCAGCTGCAGATGTGAACGGAGATTATCTCGTTGACCTCGGGGATGTTGCTTTGATGGCCAAAGACTGGCTGCGGGAGGTTCTTTCCTATGTTAATGTAAACTGGCGGGACATAGACGAAAGAACAAGTGAGCTTTCATCGGATTCTATAGACGCCTCAGACGGAAATCGGTTTGGTATTGATTCGTTTTTCATCTACGAGACCAACGAAGGCAGATACGGGAAATTTATAATAGATGATTACGACGAAACGGACAATCATGCTATTACAATCTCATGGAAGACCTACGATTACGACGGCAGCTTATACTCAGAGGGCTCAGGGCTTACGATAAGAGGAACCTACAACGCTGATATGGATGAAGGAGTTTTGCCGGGTTACGGCAGCGGGGATAGTGATTTCTTCTGGAATATGCTCAGCTCGGATACAAGATCTCTCACCCCTAAAAACGGAGCCTTATTTGATATCATATACAGAGCAGATTAAACTCCAAGATTTTCAGCCGAAATTCAAACGGGCGGATTTTCCCGCCCGTTTTTTATTCTTGAGCGAAAATATTGGTTGAGATTAGTCAGCAGGGTAGAGGAAATCCGGTATTTTCACAGGCTTTCCTTCGCCGTCAACGCAGGCTACAATTGTTTTGCCCTCAGCAACGGTTACCTTTGTATCATCCCTGAAAAGGGTGTATGTATGTTCAATCTTAGCCTTAGTTACATTAGTGCACTCAGTTCTCAAGGTTAGCTTCTGGTCGTAGTATGCCGGTTTGCGGAATTTAACCTGAATCTCAGCCACCACCATCCGGCAGTTATTTTCCTCTAAAAATGAATACGCCATACCGTTCTCACGCAGAAGCTCGGTACGGCCTATCTCAAAGTATATCGAGTAAACGCTGTTGTGTACTATCCCTCCCTGATCTGTTTCTGAATATCTCGGGATAATTTGCGTTTCACATATTGAATTTTGTAATTTTCTCTTAGTCATTATAATAAGTATTCTAAAATTGGGATTTACAGTTTTTTCTTGCCAAAAACATACAGAGTATGAGAGAATATATAAAATGAATAGTTATGCAAATAAAAAAGTGTTTTCCTGCAAGAAATGCGGGAAAGAAATTCGCGGCCTTAAGGAAAACCCTCATTTCCCATTCTGCAGCAAAAGGTGCAGATATATGGATCTTGGCAGCTGGCTCAGCGAGGAATACACAATGGAAAAGCAGGAATATTATGATACCGGAGAAGAATTATGAACAGCGAATCCGGCACGAACAGATGTCTCAGTGAATTTTTTAAGAACCTTTATTTCACCCAGATTTTCAAGGCATTCAGGATTGCCATAAACCCTTCAAGGCTCTTTATTGCCTTCCTCGGGGTAATACTGCTTATAGCTTCGGGCTATCTGCTGCAGCACCTTGAGAAGGGGGTGAATATAATTAACAAAAGTGAGGCCGAAAAGTTTCACCCTGAAGTGGCGGAAATTACTGAAGGCAAGTCCCCAATCACAGAGATAGATGTTTATCTTAACAAACCTCACGAACTGCATAAATTTAGGAATGCTGAATTCAGCAGGCAGATAGGAGTTTTCAGGGCGCTGGGCTGGAAGATCTCGGGCAGCATAAATTACATCACTCTTGAAAGCGTAAAACTAAATGCTCTCGGCATTTTTACGGAGCTGGGCAACCTTGCCAAAACAATTTTCTGGTCTATCAAATTTTATCCGCTCTTCGCAATCCCCTATTATCTTATTTCAGTTTGCGTGCTGGCCTTTTTCGGCGGAGCGGTATGCAGAAGCGCTGCGATAGAGCATTGCTCCGGCACAAAAACCGGCCCGGGGGCAGGCCTGAGGTTTGCATCTGAGAAGGTATGGGATCTTCTCTGCGCTCCTCTTGCACCGATAGTTCTTATGATATTTCTTGGCTTTATAATATTTATTGCAGGTGCAGCTGGGCGTCTGCCTGCTGTAGGAGATTTTATCTTCGGATTCTGCGCTGTTTTCGGGCTCATAATCGGATTTGTAATCACGCTTATTCTTATAGGCTTTCTTGCTGGGGTGCATATGATGGCGCCAACAATTACAATTGAAAATTCAGATTTCAACGAGGCGGTAAACCGCTCATACGGCTACGCTTATACAAAACCATGGTATCTGCTGTTCTATTCGCTAATAAGCGTATTCTATGGGGCAGTATGCTATATGTTCGTGAGGCTGTGCGCATATTTAATGCTTCGAATCACTTACGCCTTCTTTGAAGTTTCAGCAATAAGCGGAGACTGGGGTCTCAGAGAGCACTGGGCAAGGCCTGTATTTTTCAATCTCAGCGGGACGATGGGAAACGGGACAAATTTCGGCTCTGAGCACCTGCTTCTGAACATTGCCATACTCCTGATTATCAGCGTTATCGCAAGCTTTATGGTCAGCTTCTACTACTGCTGCTCCACAATTATATATACCCTGCTGAGAAAAAAGGCGGACGGTGTGCCGATAGAAAAGATCTTCCTCTTCTCAGAAAGCAGAAAACATACATTAGCTAAAGAAAATAATCAAAGCGGGCAGGAGGAAAGCTGAATCAGCGGTATGTTCTGAGCATATCGAGAAGGCTTGCCATATCGTGGTGTAAAGGCGCCTCAAAGCTCATTCTCTCGCCGGTACGGGGATGATTTATCTCAAGCCAGCCTGCATGGAGTGCCTGGCGGTTTATCAGGATGTCCTGCGGGCTCGGCAGTTCGTTTTTAATCTGCCAAGGATAAACAACCTTACCGCCGTACATTTTGTCTGCAACTATCGGATAGCCCAGATGAGACATATGAACGCGTATCTGATGCGTTCTGCCGGTGTGGATGTCTATCTCCACATACGCATACCCGTTGAACCGCTCAAGCACCTTGTACACCGTAATAGCCTTTTTGCCCTCATCTGAACGAACTGCAAATTTCTCCCGAACGGTCGGGTGGGGGCCTAACATATTCTTTATCATATCGCTGTCGAGCTCAGGGGTGCCATGAACTACAGCAAGATATTTTTTCTTTGTAGATCGGTTTTTGAACTGCTGGGCAAGGTTGTATTGTGCATCGTCGTTTTTAGCAACTATAATGCAGCCTGTGGTGTTTTTATCGAGCCTGTGAACAATCCCGGGACGCATCCTCTCACTCCCTGAAGAAAGCGTTTTGCAGTGGTATGCAAGGGCATTGACGAGAGTGCCGGTTTTATAGCATCTGGCAGGATGAACCACCATCCACGGTTTTTTGTTCAAAACGATTATATCATCATCTTCATAAATAATGTCAACAGGGATATCTTCTGGAACAACCTCCTGATCCACAGGGGCAGGAAGGGTAATCTGAATTATATCATCCTGATTGAGGCGGTGAGATATCTTCACCTGCTCATGGTTTACAAGAATCTCGCCCGAACGGATCAGCCTTTGAACGAGAGTTCTTGAAAAGCAGTTGAAACGTGAGGTCATATACTGGTCTATACGCCTGAACTTCAGATTCGGCCCTACCTTAATACAAATCTGCTCGCCGCCCTGATAATTATCCAAAAGATTCTGGAGCTCAGTGGCGTTTGCAAACCTGCCTTCAGGTGTCCAAATCTGGTTTTGATCCAAATCTGCCTGATTGTACTGCTTTTCACTGATATTCATAACTGTTTGAGGTTTGAATTAACGTAAATAAAATGCTCAGCGGCTCCCAAATGCCGCAGACACGCATAATTCTTACCTCAAATCAGGAACTTTGTTCATTTTGCTGATTCTGCTCTTTTTGTGCAGTCTCATTTTCCTGCTGTGCGGAATTGTTTTCAGCAAAATTAAAATCAGTTTTCAAATCTGAAATGAATTTGAGTCTTTTCTCTGCAAGTTCGGGTAAAGCGGTGTTAGAGTATTTTTCGCTTGTAACGAGCTTCCCGAGGATGTTTGAGGCCTGATCAAACTGCTCAAGATCTATCCGGCAAAGGGCAGTCCCGAATTTAGCCATCCCGTCAACAAGCGGATCTTCGGAAGCAGTTTCCTCGGCCTTCTGATACATCTGAAGAGCCTCTTTTATTTCGCTTTCTTGTGCGTCCTGCTTCCATATCGAAGCACGCATCGCATCAGCGGCCTTAACATAAGCAAAGCCCCTCTGCACAGGGGAAGTGAGGTTATCGGCCTTAGACAATGCTTTTTCTATCAGCGGGTCTATAGCGGCGGGCTCTGCCTCTCCCTGCCTGATTTCTCCGAGCTTGGTATTAACCTCCTGGAATATGTCATTAACCGCAGCCTGCTGCTTAACTTCCGGTCTTACAGGCTCCTCCTTGGCAAGCCACATAATTCCCGCTGCAACTATAAGGCAAATGCTTATTATTTCCCTTATATATTTCTTTATAAAACCCGGCGCGTTTTTGATAAATTCCTCAAAATCGTTACGCTTTAATTCATGGCGTTCTTCAGAATCCATTATTCAACCCTTATTAAACTACATATTTAAATTAGATTACAAAACGGACATTATAGAAACTTTGCTTTTGGCTTGCAATACTTGTTTAACACTTATAAAATTTAACTGGATTACAGATTACGAAAACGCTAAACCTCTGCAGGCTTTTTTCGTACAAATCGGCGGAAAAGGAATTTGCAGAATAAGCAACAGGAAATTGATATGCACAGAAAAAAATTTTTATTTATTGCCTTTCCGGCCTTATTGCTGGCTGCAGCAGTAAGCATAAGCGGAGCATCAGAGATAGACACTTCAAAATATATGCCTCTTGAAGAAGTTAAAGCGGGCATGGAAGGCTATGCCCTTAGCGTTTACAAGGGCACGGAGATTGAAAAATTTCCTATACGGGTTATCAGCGTAATGGAAGACTACCGCCCGGGTCAGGACGCCTTCCTCATTATGGGCACAGGCAAGAAATTCAAGCATACAGGTCCTGTTGCAGGCTGCAGCGGCTCCCCTGTTGTAATAGACGGGCGTATAGCCGGAGCACTTGCGTTTGGCTGGAGCTTCCCGAAAGACCCCCTTTACGGCGTTACGCCAATAGAGGAAATGCTCGCTATAGACAGGCGGAAAAAACAGCTTCAAATAATCGAATCCCCATCAAGCATAGCCAACCTCACCGAGAGCGAACTCAACTACAAGGCAATCTGCCGCAAAATTAACACAAAAGCCTCAAATCTGCTGGCAGGTCAGCAGAGCCTTGTATGCTCGTCATTCAAACCCAGCACTGTCTCCGGCTTGGAAGGGCTTTCTGCGGAGAATATGCTTTATAACGCAGCGGGCGGGGGCAGCAGTTCAAACGCACTGCCAAATTTTGAGCCCGGTTCTGTAATTTGCGTCCCGCTTGTTGACGGGGATATAAAAATGAGCGTAGTGGGCACATTAACCGCTGTTGAAGGCGATAAGATATTCGCTTTCGGCCATCCTTTCACAGGCGAGGGGAAGGTTGAACTGCCCTTCTCTGCGGGCATTGTGCATACAGTTGTTGCAAGTCAGCAGAGATCAATGAAACTGGCATCTTCAACTATGCCTGTCGGTACACTCACAGCGGATGAGGAAACGGGGATATACGGGGAGATAGGCAAAAAGCCTCCGCAAATTAAAATGACCTCCAAAATCTTTTCATACGATACCCCGAAAACAAAGGTTTATGAATGCCTGCTTGCAGACCATCGGTTATTCTCGCCTATGCTTGCTCAGAGCATTATCACCAGCACCGCCTCAAAAAATTCACAGCCCCCCGAATTTCACTCAGTTTATTACAAAGCTGTTTTGGATGTGGAGGGGATTGATGATATAGTTATTGACAACATATCCAGCGGGGCTGGAATGAGAACGGCTGCCTACGAGGTAGGCGGAATACTTGGCCTGCTTCAAAGCAACGAATTCCACAGACCCAAAATTCACAGCATAGATTTTACATCACGAATCGAAGATAAAAATATTCAGGCGAAAATCACCTCTGCGGAGGTTAGCGATTTGGAAATCCGGCCCGGAGATGAGGTAAACATTGACCTTATCCTTGAAAAGGAATTCGAAAATGAAAAGAGGGCTCAGATTTCTCTGGAGATCCCTGAAGATGCAGCCCCGGGAGAAAAGGAAATCCTTATATCGGGCACTTCTCAATACAAGGCCTTCGTGAATAAAATGGAGCCGGACAGGACTCTCTACGATGATTTCGATTCAATGGTAAAAGCAATCAGAAAAGATATGAGCTTCGGAAAACGCATCGGGCTCTATGCTTATATGAAAACTCAGCGCAGCGGGATAAGCTACGGAAAATTCAATCTGGCCAACCTTCCCGACAGCAGAGCGGCCGTGATAGCTAATCCGAAGCGGAATTATAAAGTGCAGCCGGTTTACGACTGGGTTAAGAACAAAATTGATGTTCCATACATCATCGACAACAGTATAAAAGTGAAAATTGAGATACTAAACAAGAGCGAAAAGTAACGGAGAACCTTAATGAAATACGCCGGAGAAATATTATTCTGCTTGGCTTTTGCTGCTTCAGCATTAGCTGTAAACTCAAAACTCTATAAATACGACACAGCAATGGATTTCAGTGCCGGAGAAACAGAGAACGTGGCAATAGATTCCGAGGGCACCCTGCACCTGAACAAAAAGCATAAACTCCTTGCTGAAAAGCTTGAAGATGTATGGGCAGTGAACGATATAGTTGTAATTGACGGCAAAATTTTCGCCGGTACAAGTCCTAATGCAGGGCTTTTCAGGATAACTGAAGAAAAGGCTGAAAATATTTACCGCTCTGAAAAGAAAGAGGACAAGCCCGTTGGGCCTGTTAAAGAAGAAAAGAGCGAAGAGAAAGATAAGGCTGAAAACAGCGAATCAGAGGAAAAAGAAGAGATCGTTAACGAGCATATCTTCGCTGTGGAGAAAGGCTTCAATGGGAAACTCACCGCTGGAATCAGCGGGAAAGAGTGCAGAATTCTGGAATTCGGGAAAGACCAGAGCAATCCCGAAACTCTCTGCAAGATAGAAGACGCTGCCTTTATATTCGACCTGCAATTTCACAAGGGCAGCCTCTATGCAGCTACAGGGCCAAACGGCAAGATTTTCAAGATATCCGCTGACGGCAAGACTGAAGTATTCTTCGACAGCATAGACCGCGGCATAACTGTAATGGCTTTTTACAAAGACAAACTCTATGCCGGCACAGATAAAAGAGGCCTGCTTTACTGCATAGATATGGAAACAAAAAAAGGCAAGGCTCTTTTCGACTCGCCGGAAATGGATATAACCTCAATAAACTTCGATGATGAAGACAACATCTACATAACCGCAGCAATTGAAGACCCGTCCGCTGAGAGCAAGAACGGCTCTGATATGCCCAGTTATATGCCCCCGCACCCCAAGGAAAGCGAAGACAAAAAGGAGGAAAAGCTTTTCACGCTCCAAAACGGAGGCCTGCGTTTGAAGCTCGCAGCCACTGCAAAGAAGGATATGCTTGAGCGGAAGGAAAACGGAGGCGATAAGAAAGAGAAGGTTAAAAGCGCTTTATATAAAATAGCTCCGGACGGGATCGTTTCGGTTCTCGGCAAGGGCAGCGGCGTTTTCCTCGATTCGATTATGCATAAAGGAAGGCTCTGGGTGGCAGACGGCAAAGACGCCTCTCTCTCCCAAATTGATACAGACAAGATAGTTATTGAAAATGTTTACAGAGACAAGATATCCTCTGAAATAACCTCACTCTACACCGCAGGCGGCAAGATCTATGCGGCCACAGCAAACCCGCCCCGCATAATTGAATTTCACGACGGCCTGAGCTCAGAAGGCTGGTGGCAGTCTGATACGATTGATGCAAAACAGCCTTCAAAATGGGGCTCTGTAAAGCTTGACGGCAAAATCCCCGAAGGCTGCAGAATCGAATTCTCTGCGAGAGGAACAAACGTTCAGAACGCAAGAGAAGAAGATTTCACTGAATGGACAAAACCTCTATCAGCCCAAAGCGAGGAGCCTGCAATTGAAGGAAGCCACAGATTCCTTCAGCTCAAGCTGATGCTCAAGGGCAGCGAAAATCGTTCGCCTAAGGTTAATGCAGCGGCAGTTGCAAGCGTTGTACGGAATATAAAGCCGGTAGTAGCGGCGCCTATGATAAAATCAGAGGAAAAGAAAACCGAGGCAGTTATAGCAATCCCAGCCAAAGACGAAAACGATGACGAGCTGATATTCAGTATTGACATACAGGGGGAAGACTCCGATAGATGGGTAAATATCGAAGAAGACCACAAGGAAAAGAAATTCAAGTGGGACACATCAACTGTGCCGGACGGGATCTACAAGCTCAGGGTTACCGCTAGCGATAGGCTCAGCAACGGGCCGGAAAATGCTCTGGAATCAGTGAGCACTGAAACTGAATACATAGTTGACAACACCCCGCCTGTGTGCTCAGGGCAAAATGTGGAAACTAAGGGCACTGAAGGGAAGGTGAAATTCACCCTCACAGACAAATATACCGTCATAGGCAAGGTAAGCTATACGCTCAACAGCAGCGACGACTGGAATACAGTTATACCGGACGACCTGCTTGCTGATTCGAAGAGAGAATCTTTCACTATTACCTTGAGCGGACTTGAAAAAGGCGATAACATCCTTGCTGTAAGATACGCGGACGAGGCAGGAAACAGCGCGTATGAACGTTTTGTAATGGAAGCCGAATGAGCAGGAGAGTTCAATATTCCCGTATTGTGCAGGCAGTGAGGCAGCTTTGTATAGACAGCTGCTATGAGCTTGGGGAAGACGTTTTGGAGGCTCTTCGTGAGGCGGAAAAAAGCGAGACGGCCCCGGCAGCAAAGGGCGTTTTGAATCAGCTTCTGCAGAATGCGGAAATCGCCTCAAATGAGCGGATTCCGATATGTCAGGACACCGGACTCGCTGTGTTTTTCGTTGAGCTGGGTGCGGATTTACGTATTGAACCGCCGGGGGATAACCCTCAGGCAACACTTGAAGACGCAATTAATGAGGGAGTGCAGCTGGGTTATACCGAAGGTCTTCTCAGAAAGAGCGTTGTGGCAGAGCCGCTTTTCAGCAGGGAAAACACAACCGATAACACCCCTGCCATAATACATTACAGCCATACTTCGGGCGATAAACTCGAAATATCCGTTATAACAAAGGGCGGGGGCTGCGAAAACAAAAGCAGGTTTAAGATGTTCAATCCCACCGCCTCAGCCGATGAGATAAGCCACTGGATCTGCCGAATAACTCAGGAGGCGGGAGCTAATGCGTGTCCGCCGTTTGTGATCGGCGTGGGGATTGGCGGAGATTTTGAGCTGTCTGCCATATTGAGCAAAAAGGCACTTCTTCGAAGCCTTAAAGACAAAAATCCAAACGAAAATTACGCACGGCTTGAAGATGACATTCTAGAAAAGATAAATCAGACAAACGTTGGGCCTCAGGGCTTCGGAGGAAGAACTACAGCCCTTGGCGTAAAAATTGAATACGCTCCCTGCCATATAGCATCTCTGCCTGTTTCGGTGAATATTGAGTGCCATGCACACAGGCACAAAATGACTAACCTTTAGAGCGGGCTATTTTTTCCTGTTTCTGCTTGCCGCCTTAACAACAAGCTGCTCGATCTCAACCTTCACCCTTGCCTGTCCGGTTTTGCTCTGGTAGTCTATCCTTCTAAGAGCTTGGATAACCTCTGCGATATTCACTAAAGGCCAATTTCTGAGCCCCCTGAAGAACTGATCGCTCTTATACCTTATTCCCAGCATTTGTCCTGCTCTTTGCTCGCTCTCGCCTTTGCTGAGCATAGCCTTGGCCTTGAACATACGCCTGAAATGAAATGCAAACGCCCCTACTGCGGTATATTCGGCGTCTTTGTCTGATGCGAACAGATTCCTCAGCCTGCTCACCGCCTGCCCCGCCTGTCCGCTGGACATCGCATCAATAACATTAAACACGCCGAAGGTTCTGTTTGCCCCGCAGAGAGCTTCTACATCCTCCTCTGTGATTTTATCCCTATCGCCCACATAAACAGCGAGCTTTTCAATCTCGTTTGCTATCATCTGGGGCTCTTCGCCTGCAAATTCAATAATAAGGCGTGCAGTGGAGCTGCTGAGCTTCTTGCCGCAGTTATTCTTGGCATACTCGGCAGGATAAAATGCCATCTCCCTGTACGAAGGCCTGCTTATCTGCTTGAGCCGGCCGGCAGATTTTATCTTCTTGGCAATCCTCGTATTACTCCTCAGGGCAGAGGCCGTGAGAACGAGAATCCCCTTAGAGGCCGGAGAATCGAGATATTTTATAAGCAGCTCTGAATTGGAGCTTATAAAATTATCCGCCTGCCTGATCAGCACCACCTTCCTCTCGGCAAGGAATGCCGGGGTTCTAAGCTCATCGAGAACGTGAGAGGCTTCAGTTTTATCCGGATCTAAAACAACAAGCCCCATCTCCTGCTGCTCTGGCGGTATAAGAGAATTAACCAGCTTTTCGCAATCCTTATTCACAAGGAAAGAATCCTTGCCCACAATTGCATAGACCGGAGGTATTTTTGTTTTGCTCTGAGTTTTTGCCATAAGGTAAATAATAATTGTTTGGCGTGCAGCCGCAACAATTTTCGTTCAAACGTTATTATCAAGCAGCGAAATGAATCCGCTAAACAGCAGCGGCCGCAGCGGAGGCGGCGGCTACGTTATGCAAAGTTCCGCATTTGGGGCACTTTACCTTTTCGTGTTTGTAGTCCGGCGGGATTTTCAGCTTCAGCCCGCAATTGCAGGTTAGGAAACGGAAGCTGTTTGCGGTCATAATCATATCGCCGATTTCCCTTGCCTTTTCTTTCCCGCTCATTTCATTGAGCCTCTCGGCGGGCGAGCGTTTTGAAACGCTCTGTTCTTTTTCGAGCTCTCCCTCTGGTATTAGGTTGGATTTCTTGCCCTCATGCGTCTGAGAATAAGATTTCTGATAATCCTTGTATGATGCCCCATGGCTCATATTCCGGAGGATTCTAATTCTCTCCTCGGTAGGCGGATGGGTGCTTGAGAGCGAGCTGAATTTCATCGCATTGCCTTCTTCGGGGTTGTAGATATACATCGGTGCTTTCACCTTGCTTGTTTTCTCCGGCACAACCTTGCCCCTTGAGATCTTTTCAAGGGCGTTTGCGAGGCCTTCGGGATATCTGGTAAGCCTTGCAGCGGAGGCATCAGCGAGATACTCACGTTTGCGTGAGATGGAGAAGTACATAAGCTGGGCGAGAATAGGGGCGAGAATCGCAAGCACGAGAGCCAGCAGAAGCATTGCAACCTGAGCTCCTCCGCCTCCTCCGCCGGAAGATTTGCTTCTTGAGGAATATCTCCCGCCGCCGCCGAGCATACCAAAACGGAATGTCCAGAGCAGCCCCTCAGAGAGGAAAACAATCGTTCCAAGCATAATCCCGCAGTATGTCATATAGAGGACATCTCGGTTGAGTATGTGAGACATCTCATGGGCAACAACGCCCTGAAGCTCGTCCCTGTTCAAACGGGACATAAGCCCTGATGTTACCGTAACGCAGGCGTTTTCGGGCTTTGTGCCTGTTGCAAAAGCGTTCATATGGTTTTCCGGTATTACATACACCTTCGGCATAGCGGGAAGGCCCGAGGCAATCTTCATCTCTTCAACCACGTTATAGAGCTGGGGGTAGTTTTCTTTGGTAACCTCAACCGCCCTGCTGCCGGCAAGGAAAACCTTACCGCCCGAGGCAGCAGCAATCAAAAACTGAACCAGCCATATCACAAAAGCCGCAAGGATGCCGAAATACCCGCCGTAAACGGGATCAATATACATACCGATAAACCAGCCGAGAAACAGCATAAAACCAAACATAACGGTTATTAGAAAGGCTGATTTTCGTTTATTCGCTCTGATAAGTTCCCACATCAAAAATATCCCTTAGACCGCTTCAAAAGCGTGCAATCCTGTTTAAATTAATTTTCATCCTGTAGATTTCACAATAGGCCCAACATCATAGATTCGGTTTTCCTGCTTTGCCACAGCCAAATCGTAAGTTATCTGCCCGTTGAGCCAGAACTGAGCCGTAGTTCCAAACGCCTGAGAAAGCAGCCATGCAGTTTGCGGGCTCACAGACCGCCTGCCTCTGCAAATCTCATTTACCCTGCGGAGAGGTACGCTAATATGTTTTGCCAGCTGCGTCTGGGTGATACCCAGCGGAGTTAGAAACTCTTCCTGCAAAATCCTGCCCGGATGAACCGGAACTGCCGGTATATTTAATGATTTCATTTTAACACCTCGTTTAATTACTAATGATAGTCTGTTAGTCTGAGATTAAATGCATAATTACCATGCCATTTGAAAACTAATCTCCATTGCTTGTTTACTCGAATACTATAAAAGCCTTCTAATTTCCCTTTAAGCGCCTCAAGATGATTTGAAGGCGGAACCCTCAAATCCTCAATCACTTCGGCAAAAGCAATCATATTCAACTTGTTTCTTAAAACATTAACTATATTTATGGGAATATTTCTTCTTTTATCTTCGAGCCAAAACAGCTCAAGCTTTTTATCTTGGAAACCGCCTATCATATTTACATTATACCGTATAACGACGTAGTGTCAATTGTTATTTATCAGAAGCTCACTTCTGGGGCCTGACGCTCCTGCTCGTTTTCCACCTCGAAGTAGTTCCATTTAGTAAATCTGAAGATCCCTGCCACAATGTTTGATGGAAACATCGAAATTTTGTTGTTGTATGTCATTGCCTGATCGTTATATCCCTGCCTGGCGAAGGCTATTTTGTTTTCAGTGCTCGTAAGCTCTTCCTGCAGAGCGAGGAAATTCTGATTGGCTTTGAGGTCCGGATAGTTTTCCACAGTAAGCAGGAACTGGCTCATAGCACCGTTGAGCTTCTGTTCAGCATCTATTTTCTCATTAACATTACCGGCTCCAAGCGCCCTGCTCCTGGCATCAACAACGCCCTGCAGGGTTTCCTGTTCGTGTTTCATATATCCCTTGGCTGTTTCCACAAGATTCGGGATAAGATCGTGCCTTCTCTTTAGCTGCACATCAATCTGAGACCATGCGTTTTTCACCTGATTGAGGAAACGTACAAGCGAGTTGTACATTCCAATCGCCCAGAAAATCAGCAATACCAGAACAACGCCAACTACAATAAGAACAATCTGCGAGGTACTCATCTTATTAACTCCTATTCATCAAACTATAAAACTATTTTGTTTTTTCGAGATTTTCAAACATACTTTTCAAAAGCGAGGCAATCCTGCTTTCAGCTCCGGAGGCCGAACAAATCACCTGATTAAGCTCGCCCTCATCAAACCACAGTCCGTGGCCTGAGGGGCAGGAATCTACAAGCACCTTTTCGCTGCCGATATACACCTTTCCCATTTTGCGCATACATATCGGGCAGCGGAGCTTTTTTTCGCTCACTTCGGCCTTCTCAAGGGCAAGGGATTCGCCCGCCTCGCCAAGCAGAAGCTCAAGCTCGCCGCTGTCGAGCCAGATTCCGCTGCACTCTGGGCAGTAGTCTATTTCAACTTCATCAAGCTCGAGGATAATCATCGGCTCTTTGCATACCGGACATTCCATATATAAGCCTTTTAAAATACTATATCAGTTTACTATAACAGAAATCTATTTCTATACGCCAAATACAAATTACAGTTCAACCCCAGATCTCCGAATCGTATCTGTACATCTTCAGCCCTGCCTGAAAACTCTCAGGGGCCTGGCTGATGCCTTGAGAAAGCTCCTGCATAATCCAGAGCGGAAAATCTGCGCCCGCCTTAAACGTAAGCGGTGCGCCGCCACCGAACCTTGCGTTTATCTCAATAAAATACAGCTCGCCGGCGGAAGTTTTTATAAGCTGCACAGTGAGAACGCTCAAGCCCGGACGAAGCATTTCTGCAAGAAGCCGGCACTGGGATATCATATCCTCGTCATACTCTGTTTCACCAATACTAACCTCGCCTGCCCGAACAGCAATCCTTTTTCGAGGAACAACGCACTTTACTTCATTATCTTTTGAGGTAAAAATATCGCACGTGTATTCCTGGCCGGATATGAACTGCTGAATGATGCTTTTGGGGATTTTATTCGCGTAAAACTCCAGCTCATCGCTGCCGGAGGCGAGAACTGTGTTTGTGCTTGCAGACCCGTCCCAAGGTTTAAGGAAAAATTCTTTCGCTTCTGATGCGAGTGCCTGCTTAAGCGTGTAGATTTTGGGGCACTTCAGCCCTGCGGATTCGAGGAAAGCAAGCGTTTTTCGTTTATCGCGTGCAATTTGAACAGCAGGCAGATTGGGCACAAAAACCGTGCAGCCGGCATTTTTAAATATCGCCCTGTTTTCAGCGAGCAGGATCAGATCCAGATCAATAGTTGGGACAAGCAGATTTATATTTTCCGCTCTCACGATTTCCAGAAGCTCATCGAGATAAGAATCCGCATAAACAGGGCTCACCTTGAATGCCTTATCGCTCTGCTGCCCTGCTGCACATTCTTGCCCGCGCATATCTGCTCCGTTTATCGCAGCCTTGAAACCGCCCTTTTCTGCCGCCTGCCTGAAAGAATTTAGAAGGGACACACGCCTTCCGCAGGAGGTGAAAAGTATATTAAAACCATCTTTGAGCATCACTAACCCTTAAAATCACTGTCAATGCGGGTTATTTTAGCTTTTTATGCCCATTTGGCAATATTGTAAAAACGGATTATTCTGCTCTGAGCACTTCTATAGGATTCTGCTTTGCTGCTTTCATTGCGGGGTATGTGCCGAAAATAATGCCGATAGAGCAGGCAATAGCAAATGCCACTACCATAATCCAGTAAGAATATATCACCGGCCAGCCGGCATAGTATGCCACAGACTGCGCAAGCCCTATGCCTGTTGCGATACCCACAATAGAGCCGAGGGCAGTTAGTGTAACTGTTTCCACGAGGAACTGAAGCAGGATGTCTTCCTTTTTCGCCCCAAGGGCTCTTCTTGTGCCAATCTCTTTTCGTCTTTCATAAACGCTTGCAAGCATAATGTTCATAATGCCCACGCCGCCGACGATGAGAGAAATCCCTGCGATTGAGCCCATAACTACGGTAAATATCTGCTGGGTTTTCTGTCTCTGCTTGAAAAGCGAATAAGGGACTATAACCTCCCAGTCTTTCTTCTCTTTATGCACCTTCACCATATAGTTCTTCAGCCTTCTGGCAGTGTTGTTTATGAATTTGAGCTCTTTCACCTTCGCTATTATCAAATCATAATGCACAACAGTAATGTTCACACTTCGCCTCTTCATATCATAGGAATATCCATCGTAGAGGTCGGAAACAGTTTTCTGAGGTGCAATGATCATATCGTTTATGCTTCCCAGATTTGCAAGCTCCGAGCCCGAAGGGTCTTCAATCTCCCCCACAACTCTCCAGATAGAATTTTTCGCCCTTATCGTTCTGCCTATAACATTCCTGCAGCTAAGGCCAAAATACTTGCGTTTTACGTTTTTGCCGACAACGCAAATTCTCGCCTGCGATTTAGCATCTACAGGGGAAAGCCATCTGCCTCTGATAAGCTCAGCTGATGTGGAATCTAAAAAGGTTTTATCCGCTCCCACCAGCTTCAAATCAAGCAGTTTTGTTCCTGAGAGAACTTCCATTCTGGTATCGGTTACAGTGGTGATTTTACCAACATTATCCATCATACGAAAATGCTGGAGGTCTTTATCCGTGATTCCGAACTGCTCAACCATGCTCTGATTCTGGCTCGAAGTTTCACTGCCTACATCAGAGGGCTTTTTGCTGTAAACGATGATATTTTCAATCCCCATAGACTGAATCTGTGCGAGTGATTCTTCACGTGCGCCCTCAGAAATTGCGAGCATTGCTATCACGCTTGCGGTTCCGAAGATTACCCCCAGAGAGGTGAGTCCGCTTCTTACCTTATGCTTGAAGAGATTGTGCAGAGAAAGTGCGTATAGATCACTGAGTTTCATAATCCGCTTCCACCTTCCCGTCTCTTAGATACACAACCCTGTCGAAGAAACTCTCGTATTCGGGGTTGTGGGTTACTGCAATGATAGTAGTGCCGTTTTCATTTAGCTCTCTGAACAGATCCATAACCTCGTTTCCGGTTTTCTCATCGAGATTGCCCGTAGGCTCATCAGCAAGGATGAACGTGGGGCTGTTGGAAAGGGCTCTCGCTATTGCCACTCTCTGTCTCTCGCCGCCAGAGAGCTCGTATGGACGGTGTTTGAGCCTGTGGCCAAGTCCCAAACGCTCGGCGAGCTGTTCTGAGATTGTCTGGCGTTTCTTTTTATTCATATTCCCGTAAACAAGAGGAACCTCAATGTTTTGGGCAACACTGAGATAGCCGAAAAGGTTGAAGCTTTGAAAGATGAAACCGATTTTTTTGTTTCTCAGCTCAGCGAGCCTTCGGTCTCCAAGTGTGCTTGTGTTTGAACCTTCAAGGCAGTAGCTCCCTTTTGTGGGCAAATCGAGAAGACCAAGCAGGTTCAGCAAGGTTGATTTGCCTGACCCTGAGGCGCCCATTATCCCCAGATACTCCCCTGAGTTAACAGAAAAGTTGATCCCTTTTAACACGGGGACGTTTCTCGTTTTGGAGATCTGATAGCTTTTATGAATTTCACTGAGCTCTATAACAGAGTTCATCATCTTCTCACAGTCAAATGGTTTTATTCAACAGGCTCAAACAGGCATACTTTATCGCCGGCATTAAGCCCTTTTTCTATGCTTACAAAATCATCGTCTGCAGGGCCTATCTCAACATAAACAACCTCGGGGCTGCCGTTTTTCGTTCGATAAACAAAGAGCCTGCCGTCTTTCTCGAAAACAGCCTCTATCGGGACAGCCAGAACATCCTTGAGCCTCTGAGAGATAATCTTCACCTGCACATTCATCCCCGTAACCATCCTCTCGTCTTTTTCCTCTTCCGGCACGGTGATTCTGGTTTCGTAAATCTTAGGCGATGCGGGATCCCAGCGGAGCTGATTGACGGGCAGAGGAGATATATCGGAAACTTCACCCTTAACAGAGAGCCCCTGTATAGACTCGACAGTAACCACTGCCTCATCTCCAATATTCACCCTTGAACGGTATATCTCCGGCAGGTCCATATCAATCATAAGCTGCGAGAGATCGGGGATCGTTAGAAGAACTTCCCCCCTGCGGACATCCATACCTTCGGTAGGCTCTTCGTCCCGCCATCTGTCATCTGTATCGCCGTAGAGAACCACTCCATCAACAGGGGATTTAAGTTCCATCATGGTGAGGTATTCCCTGTGGCGTTTGAGTTCTTTCTCGAGCCTCTCGATATCGTTTTTATGCCTCTGAATCTGATTCTGTTTTTGTATGAGGCTTGAATCAGCGCGAACCTGAGTTTTTTTCAGGTCCAGCCGGCTTTGCTCAAGGTTATTCTCCAAAGTAGTTATTCTGTTGCGGTATGTGTATCTGTTGAATATCTTGTCATCAATGAGAACGTTTTCATAATTGATCTGCTCACGTTCAATTCTGCCTTTCAGCGTTTCAAGATGCTCTTCTGCCTCGTTCTTTTCTTCCTGATTGTCATATACGGTTGACTGATGCTCTTCGTATGCCTCCTCATATGCCTGCTCAGCTTCATCAACCGCTTCACGAGCATTTTCCACTTCAACGGTCTGTTCGTCCCTGAGTTTTGGGCCTTCAAGCCTCAAAAACTTCGAAAGCTCCTCTTCGGCATCAGTAACCCTGTCTTGAGCCTGCCTGAGGTTTGCCTCGTTCTCACTCTTCTGGATTTCCAGCTCTTCCTTGGCAATGCTCAGCTCCTTCCTAGCATTCTCAAGCTGATTTTCAAACTCATCCACTTGGGAGACAAGCTCTTCATCATCAAATTTAACCAGCACATCGCCTTTCTCCACCTCAGAGTTTTCATCAATCACCCAGCTAATCTGAGTGCGGTAGGATGCCTCGTACCTTATTTTATGGTTCTTAAGCGAGTTTACTGTGCCGGATTCTTCCACCCCGATAACTATATCACGGGGCTCAACGGTGAAGTATCGGTCGAGGTGGCTTGAATCTTTGGAGCTCTTGCTGTGATTTTTTGCATCCTCGCAGCCAGACACTGAAATCAGCAAACCAGCTGCAAGAATTATTAAAGCAGTGGTTTTACTATTCACTTTTTCTCTCCGTTATCTTCTTCGTTTGTCCTGTTTGGGAAGAGTGCGCTGGAATTTCTTATCTGGTCTCCGGTTTTTCTGATAGCCTCTGCCTGTCTTTCGATATCGACAAAAGTTCCTACGGAATTCTGCACAACTTTAACTTTCATAACGAAAATCAGCTGCTTGATTATCTTTGAATCATCCTTCGACCTGAAAAGCCCGCCAATAAGCGGCAAATCTCCAAGGAAAGGAACCTTGCTGTCCTGCTTGAGGTCTTCTGTGGAGTACAGCCCGCCCAGCATAATAATCTCGCCGTCCTGAACGGTAAGCTCTGTTTCCACGTTCCTGATAGTAATCACAGGCGTCTGTGTGTTGTTGAATTCTTCGTACCGCGTTACCGTGCTCACCTCTGGGTTAACCTGAAGCTTAACGGTCTTCTCGTTGATTCTGGTGGGAGTAACCTCAAGGCGTATGCCTGTTCTTTTGTATTTAATATCAGTATTAACGGTGCTGCCTGTTGTGGATGTTGACTGAATCGGAAGGTCTTCACCAGTAACGATATTCCCACGTTTATTCAGCGATACAACCACATTTGGAGAAGACAGGATTTCTGCATTATTAGCTTTCTTGAGCCAGTTGGCAAGATAGTTGAAGGTGTTAATCTGCCCTTCCACGCCTACCGAATATGGCGAGAAATCCAGCATATCCGGCTTCTGTGTGTAGTTTGTGTCTGGGTCTGCTCCCGGCGGACGGAGAGATTTGGATTCCTCGTCGTAAACAAAACTCAGCTGCTGGCGGTAATCATCTCTTACAGAGACCTCTATAACCTTAGCTTCAACGAGTATCTGAGGTATCGGAACATCCATCGCAATAATCACCTCCTTGATCTGTTCAATCCGGTCGGTAGTATCGCTTACGATTACCATATTCTTCTCTTCGCTCTCTTCGATAAGCCCGTTTCGGCTTATAGCTGCTTCAAGTCCGTCTGAAACCTCTTTGCAGTCTGAATATCGGCACCTGTAAACAAGCGTTGAAAGCCCGTCCTTCCCGTCAACAACCTTGACATAAGGGTCTTCCTGAACCTCAGTGATATTGGTTTGAGGCTTGATTTCCTCGCTGAAGAGATTTTCAAGCTGCCTGATAACTTCCTGCTTGCCGTCTAAACCTTCATCAGCTGATGCAAAAACAAAGGAAGAGCTGATGAATAAAGACAAAATCAAAATTCGTGAAAATTCCATATTTACCCCGATATTAATTGTTATTTAATGCATTTGCTGCACTGACAATGTTGTACTAATTACCTAAAATTTCCTTAAGAGGCAATAAAAAGATTATGTTAAAAACTTAAAAAAATCTATCAAGTATAATCTACCTTTTTGCTTTTATTTTAAGCATAATCAGCAGCTGTTTAACTGCGCTTCTTGCAATTCGAGAAAAAGTAAAAGAAATTGGGATAATCCTTGCTTTCTGAAAATCACATCCTGCAACCAGCTCCGGGTTATCGCCAATCATATAAGCCTGCTTACCCTTAAAAGAGGGGTTTTGTTCGATATAATATTTTACAAGGGGCAATTCTTCTATGCTGTAATCAAGCAGTCGTGCGCAGGCAAGCTCGCAGCTCAATGCAGAACTTCCCGCTAACGTAATCCCGAGATTCCTTGCGTTTCCGTTGAGGGGACCTCTGCCCTCCATACATACTATTCCGTCTATGAGATTAAAAACGGGGGCAGTTTTCTCGTATATCCCGAGGATAATGGCTGCAAAGTCTTCAGGGTTTTTCCCTCGCTTGTAATGCCAGTAGGCCTTTCGCTTCCCGCATACAACTCCAAACATATTTTTGAACGCAATTGTTGCAGTGAGCTGCTGATGGGCCTTGAGCTTGGGGAGGTTTATAATTGCATCTGCTTCAAGAGCCTCCCTTGAGATATTAACGTCTATATCAGCAATGGGCAGGCGGGTTTTAACAGAATTGCTGAATGTTTTGATCTCAGCACCGATTTCCCTCAGCTCGCCGGCTGCTCCAAGCACCTCAAGGCAATGCTCAGCATTAGACCAAGCAGGAGAATCTGCCACGGTAACCTTTGCTCCATAATCTTTCAGCAGTCTTGCTGTTTCGATGATGAAGGCAGGGTGTGTCTGGCTCGGCCTTTCGGGCGGATGAGGGGCAATCAAGTTCGGCTTAAGAATCAACCTGTCTGAGCGGGATACGAGCTTGTCGAGCCCGCCGGCAAGTTCGAAGTGCTTTGCGATTGTTTCGCGGAGCCTCTCCCGCTGATAATCTTTGCAGTATAGAAATGATGCTGGTTTCATAATACGGCAGTGCAGGCTATAACATAAAAACTGAATCTGGACTCATCTTCGCTGTGCTGGAAGAGCTCTCTTGCAACGCTTTTATCCTGAAGCGGCAGGCTTTCGGGCATCATAAGGATAAAGCTGCCCCGCTCCATCCTGCAGCTTAGAGCGCAGCTCTCGAATTTTGTTTTGCCGGCGTTTTTGAGGCGTGGACGGATAATCTCAAGCGATTCAGCAAGCCCTGCTCCGTTATCAAAAAACGGCAGCAGAACAGCTATATCGCTTCCGCCTCGCCGGATGGTTGAAAGGGTGATACCGTATCTTCCCGAGCAGAGCTGCCTGTCCTTGGCCGTATTTCTTGAATCTACATAAATAACCGTTCTAAGACCGTGAACTTCACGAAGGTAAACATCGTCGCTTCCCTCCTGGTAAACCACTAAATACGTTCTGTTTTCTGTATCAGCGGATGCCTCTTTTACAGCATCTGAGAGGATCTTTAAATCCCCGCTGTCTCCAGCCTTGTAAAGCAGGCCGTTTCTTTGGGCATTTTTATCGATTTGAGTTTCAGGGCCTGCTTCAATCTCATTCACTGGTATTCGAAGCTTTGCAAAATTCTTCTTTTGTGCGCTGTATGTTATCACTCTGTATCTAATCTGAGATTCATTTCTCTTATCAGGCTTAACATCAGCAGGTGTTTTCATTCGTGAGAAGTCTGTTATCTTGAGTCCCTCATAATACCCTGCCTCCCTGCCGAGATTGACATTTGCAGTGCTGCATCCTGCAAGGGCAGCTGAGATAATTAGTGCTGTCAATAAGTGAAATAAGGCGTTATATATTTTCATATTTTGAATTACCGCCTGACGATAAAGCTACTGCTCTGCTGCTTGGATTTCTTCATTTTCTGTCCCTGTGATGATATTACTCACCGCCTGTTCGGCAGGTTCGTCTGTGAGGGCTCGAATGTAGATTATATCCGTACTCTCAGACTGCTCCGCCCATACCAGCGCATCACGGATCAATTCAAGCAGAGCCAGAAACATACCTGCCATTGACAGCCTGCTGGTTCGCCCGTCGAATATGTGTTCAAAGGTGAGAGGGCCTTCCTGCTGCAGCCTTCCGAGGATTTCCACTTCATATTCATCTATCGGGGTTTCATCCTTTATAAGGCTGTAGTCCCTGTATCGGCCGGTAGCCTTGAGCAGTGAATCAAAAGTTTCCAGAAGCGTCCAAACGCTCACCTCTTCCAGATCGAGCTCACGCTCCTCATCTGATGGCTGCAGCCGCTTTATGAATGTATCAGGCCTTTTATGCTTGCCCAGATGCTCTTGGGCTCTTGTTTCAAGGATATTTGCGGCATCCTTGAATCTCTTATACTCCAAAAGCTGCTTAACAAGCTTGTTTCTCGGGTCTTCCTCTTCGCCTCCCTCTTCCTCCGGAACAGTTTTAGGAAGAAGCATAGCGGATTTAATCTCCATCAGTGTTGCCGCCATAACGAGAAAATCGCCTGCAAGGTCTGTATCCAGTTTTTCCAGCATCTCCACGTAATGAAGATACTGCTCTGTAACCTCTCTGATGGGGATATCGTAGATATCTACCTCATCCTTCTTTACAAGATACAGAAGGAGGTCCATCGGGCCGGTAAAAATATTTTCAAGCTCTATATGATACTCAGCCATAATTCAATTCTCTTCAGGTTTCCAGCATAGAATAATCAAAACCGCTGAGCTCTATCATCTTATCGGGCATCTCAGGGGTTTGAGTTTTGCAGGATAAATACGCAGCCTCTATAACTGCCATAGTGTTTATAAGGCCCTTCTCTCTTGTGTTCACTGCCGCTGATTTTTCAGCAGCATCATCAATTTCAGCGTATTTGAGCAGTTTATAAACCACCCTCAAATTTTCTTCGATTGCCTTTTCTCGAGAGGCTTGTTCGCTTTTCATCTCGATCTGTCTTCCCTTCAAATCTGTAATGCAGAACATCTCAGGGCCTGCAGTAATTTTCATCTCCGGCAGATAGATATCAATCCGCTCTTTATGGTCAAACTCGTTTCTCGCAGCGCACAGCGTGCAGCCGAGATTTTCGCTGAATTTAACTGCCATTGAAATGCAATCTTCTGTAACCATATTCCTCTGCACGATATCGCCCGCCATATTGCTTTTCAGGGCATACACCGTTTCGGGGAGAGTGAAAAGCTCCACAAGTATATTTATAATCGAAAAACAATTTCGCAGAAGCACTCCCCCGCCTGCAAGTTCAGGGTCTTTAAGCCAGTGGGTCTCCTGCTCAGTGCTGCCTGTTGGGAAAAAGCCCCTTGCCTCTATAAGACAAGCCTTTTGCTTCAAGCCTTTGTTTTCTTCGAAAAACTCCATTAGCCTGCGATAGCCCGGGTAATTCCGGAAAGGGCTTGTTGAGAAGTAGAAGGCGTTATTTTTCTGCGCATCGCTTATAATGTTTGCGGCCTGTGAAAGAGAGAAAAACGGCGGCATCGTTCTCACCACAGAAAGCCCCTTCTGGAATGCCAGGGTAATAATACCTTCGTGCGGTGCGTGCTGTGAAGCGGCAAGCAGCAGTTCAGCCCCGCAGGAGAGGATCATCTGTCTTGGGTCGTCGTAATACCGGCATCCGTACATATCCGCAGTGTTTTCGGCGAGCTCTTTATTCTTGCCGCCGAGCCCTGCAATCTCAAACTCCGGCATCCGGCTTACAATCTCCAGCAGTTTCAAACCTGGCTTTGAGGTTCCAAGGAACGCTGCACGGAGCTTTCCGGCGGAAGTGCCGCTTTTATCCTGAATCATCGAGATATTCCGATTCAAAGATTAACTGTTTTATTATCGTCTTCGGTCTTCTCAGACATCGAATAGTTGTTATCCTGACGTGAATGGTTTACCCCGAGCTTCTGCTGATAGAGATTGTACACATCGTCTGCTGTAAGCCCAAGGCAATGGCAAAGACTAATCCAGAAGAACAGCATATCGGTAACTTCCACCCTTGCGTTCTGCAGGTCGTGGATTTCAAATCTCCTGCCCTCTCTGGCCTCTTTGCACCAGTGCTTCCAATAGGTGCAGTCTCTGAGCTCCTCAATCTCGCTGGACATAGCAGCAAGGTAATTATTGAGCCATTCGCCGCTTTCCTTGAGATCCATATTTTCGCGAACCTTATCGGCATCAAAGCCGACTCTCTTGTTGAGTTCGGCCTGTTTTTCGAACAGTTCCCTTAGCATTTGTTTCTCCATATAACGAAAAGCCCGCCCGTGAAGACGGGCTTTGAACTTCTTATTCCTCTGAATGAATAAACGATTTGGGCAGCGGGAATCGGCTGCAGAAAAATCTAACTCTCTTGCCGATCCTGTCTATTGCCTGAAGGTCTTCCAGATTATCTGCGGTATCATTTATCATCTCAGCAATTTCGCCCATATCGGATTCCTTCATCCCGCGGGTAGTAACAGCGGGAGTTCCGATTCTAACTCCGCTGGGGTTAAACGGGGGAGCAGGGTCGTTTGGAACGGTATTGCAGTTTGTAACAATGCCCGCCCTGTCGAGAGCCTTGGCCATTTTCTTGCCCGAGATATTTTTGCTTCGCATATCAAGGAGGAGAAGATGGTTGTCTGTTCCGCCTGTTACGAGCTTAAAACCGTATTCCTGAAGTTTTTCTCCAAGAGCCTTTGCGTTCTTCACTACCTGATGAGCGTATTCCTTGAAGGATTCTGTTCCTGCCTCTTTCATCGCCACTGCGATTCCGGAGATAGTGTGCATATGCGGGCCGCCCTGCATACCCGGGAATACAGCCTTGTCGATCGCCTTTGCAAACTCTTCCCTGCACATAACCAAAGCCCCTCTCGGGCCTCTTAGTGATTTGTGCGTGGTAGTGGTTACAACATCGGCAACCTCCATCGGGCTCTCGTGCGCCCCGCCCGCCACAAGACCTGCTATATGGGCGATATCGCACACAAGATACGCACCAACCTCATCGGCTATCTTTCTGAAGGCCTTGAAGTCTATCTTTCTCGGATAGGCGGAGGTTCCTGCGATGAGTATTTTAGGCTTGTTTTCTTTTGCAATCTCGGCTATCTGGTCGTAGTCAAACAGATCAGTATCATAATTCACAGGATACTGAACAGACTTAAACACCTTGCCGGTAGCGCTTACCTTCCACCCGTGGGTGAGATGGCCGCCGTCGGGAAGGGAAAGCCCCATTATCGTATCCCCCGGATCGGCAAGGGCGAGATACGCCGCCATATTTGCTATAGAGCCCGAATAAGACTGCACATTTACGTGCGGAGCCCTGAAAACATCGCCTGCTCTCTGCTTGGCAAGGTCTTCAATCAGATCAGTAACCTGCTGACCTTCATAATACCTCTTGTTTGGATAGCCTTCTGCATACTTGTTTGTCAGGCAGCTGCCTGTAGCCTGCATAACATTCTGAGATACATAATTCTCAGAAGGAATCAGACGTATGGTTGATGCCTGTCTGGCTTCTTCCTGTTTAATAAGTTCATTGACCTGAGGGTCATAATATTTCAGCATTATTAAATCTCTCCATTAAACTTAATTTAAGATTAGAAAATGTGAAAACCGGAATAATTTACCGTTGTTCGTATTATATTCGCCGCTGAACAACTTCGCCAGGGCGAACCTTATAACAAACTCGCCGCTTTCGGGCAAGTATTTTATTGACAACATTATAATCAAAACTCTATAATGTGAAACCGAAAATAATCAGCCTGAACCGGCCGAATATTTCTAATTTTAATTATCTGCCGGCAGGAATTTCTTTATTTATACTATTAAAAGAGTTTTTATGGTTGAAAACAACGATAAAAGGACTGCTGAAAGCGCAAGAGCATTCTTTAACCGCGCTGAGGAAGTGGCATCGGTAGATAATTACGATTATGCAGTGGAGCTTTATATCGAGGGAATCAGGCGATGGCCGGAAGCAGTTGAAGAAGGGCACAAACCTCTGAGAAAGCTCGCCCTGCTCAGGCAGGCCGACGGGGGCAAAAAGCCCGGGATAAAAGAACGCTTTTCTAAAACCAGCTTTAAGGATCCTGTTGAAGAGCTCACTCACGCTGAGTATCTTTTTTCAAAAGACCCCGAAAACGTTGGATACGCAGAGATGATAATAAAGGCCGCTCGCAAAGGCGGTTTTAATGAGGTTTTGGAATGGATAAGCAAACTGCTTCTCTATATTGTGAAGAACAAGGAGAAACGTCCATTCTCAACGCTTATGCAGCTTAAAGAGGCTTTTTCCTCTATTGAACATTACGAGGAAGCAGCTTATGCCTGCAGGCTTGCCAAACAGGCAAAGCCAGGGGATATGAATCTGGACGACGAGATTAAAAATCTCATGGCCAAGCAGACAATCCAGAAAGGCCGCTATGATACTGGCGATGACTACCGCAAGGCCGTTCAGGATATGGACAAGCAGGAAGAGCTCCAGCAGAAGGATGCTGTTCACAAAACCGACAGCTACAGGGTAAAAGAGGTTCAGCAGCTCGAAGAAAGGCTTAAACAAACCCCTGATTCACAGAATCTCAGGCTCGAATATGCAAAGAAGGCCGCACAGCTTGAAGACCCGAAGCTATTTATGGAGGTCTGCCAGAAACTGAATAACTGGCACAAGGAGACCAGAGACTTCGCCTATCAGCGTGCTCTTGGCGAGATAATAATAAGAGACCTCAAGGCAAAAATCAGACACACCAAAAGCGATATTGAAACGCACGGGAAAACGGAGAAAAATACCGCAAGGCTCAAAGAACTGGTGCAGAAGCTCTCAGAAGCAGAGCTGCAGCACTACACAGGGTGCGTGGAAAACTATCCCACAGAAGCAAACTACAAGTATGAGCTCGGCGTTCGCCTTATGCAGAAAAAGAAATACGACGAGGCGATACCGCTGTTTCAGAAGTCTCGAAACAGGCCTTCCCTGCGAATCTCCTCGCTGAATATGCTCGGTATGTGCTTTTTCAACAAGGGGTGGTATGCTGATGCTGTTGATATATTTGAGGAGGCCCTCAAGCAGCATACAAGCGATTATGACGATATCTACAAAGAGCTCAGGTACAACCTCGCAAGAGCCCTCGAACACGGCCGAAGATTCCAGCAGGCCTACAATATTTACAGAAAACTCGCCCAGCTGGATTATTCATACAGAGACGTTTCTACAAGGGTAAACAAACTCAGGGCTCAGCTTGAATAGCCGCACTGGGCATTTCACCTACCCATAAATATATTAACTGCGAAGAAACGCTGACAGACTCGGTAAAAATCAAATTCACATTGGAGGAGGACAGACGCATAAATGAGGGAAAGCTCTATGCCGGCAGGACGCTTCATCGCAATACATAATCCTGCTCTGATGTTGGAGATATTTTTTTACAGAGCCAGTCCGCCTGTAGCGGAGAGATATCGGAGGAAACGGAGGGGGATGTTTTTCAACCGCTAATCAGCACTGAGATTTATAAGCCACTAAGCAGCGCTAAGCAGCACTAAGGATTTACTAACCGCTAATCAGCACTGAGATTTATAAGCCACTAAGCAGCGCTAAGCAGCACTAAGGATTTACTAACCGCTAATCAGCGCTGATTTTTCACTAATGATTTTGCAAAGAGCTACTCGCCACTCTGCCACTCGCAACTTGCCACTCTGCCACGCATCAATAAATGGGTAACTGTCCCTATTAAAATTCCGCTGAAAAAATAAAAAACCCCGCCATCCCACCAAAAAACCCACCTAACACCCCCACTTGATACCCAAAGCAGTTGTTAAACTTTGGGTATTATGAAACTGAAAAATATAAACCAAATTGCAAATGAGCTGGACTTGCCGCTCAGCTGGATCAAAGAGCAAGTGGAGGCGGGGAAGATTCCTTGTCTCAGGATTGGACGCAAATACAAATTTGAACTGGAGGCAGTTAAAGCAAGCCTCGCTGAAATGGCAGCAAAGCGAAAGGAGGTGAAACCGAAGCAAGCTGAATCAGCAATGCTCACAAGCGGGCAAGTGCGGGCCAAATTGAATGTTGGTAAAACTCTATTCTACGAAATGCTCTCAGACGGCAGGATTGGCGTTCGCCCCCTGCGGGCAGGCCGCAAACTGCTTTTTCCGGCAGCGGAACTGGAAAGATGGTTTGAGGCAAGCATTGAGGCCGGCGGGTTTATCCCAGCCGACCGGTGGAGACAATACAAATCACGAGGTGGAAAATGAGGCGGAATAAAAAGAGCCCCCGAGCTCAGGCGGCAGCGGAGGCGAGGCAAAAGCGATTCAGGCTGATAACACCAGACAGATACGATTTCAACCTCTGTTTTGCAAATGCTGAGCTTCAGCAAAGACAGCAGAGAATAAAAAGGAGGCGGATTGAAGATGTTCTTTAAATTGGATGCCGATACAGCAGCACGGAAAGACCTGCGGGCAAGCGATAAGATAATCCTTGCGATTATCCAAAATTATGAAAATCAGGGCGAGGCTTGGCCGGGCAGGAGGAAGCTTCAGGAAAAAAGCGGGCTTGCCGCTGGAACTGTTTGCAGCTCCATAAACCGGCTGGAATCCGCTGGACTTCTGGAAGTAAATCGAACGGGCAAAGGCAAATCTAACACATATAAAACCGGTACAAAAATGAGACCGGTTCAAAAATCGGACTGGTCTAAAAACTGTACCGGTAGTGGTCTAAAAAATAGACCGGTTCAAAAATCGGACTGGTCTAAAAACTGTACCGGTAGTGGTCTAAAAAATAGACCGGTTCAAAAACCAGACTGGTCTAAAAACTGTACCGGTAGTGGTCTAAAAAATAGACCGGTTCAAAAATTAGACCGGTCTAAAAACTGTACCGGCAGTGGTCTAAAAAATAGACCGGAACCGGTTCAAAAATTAGACCATAAAAGAATAAGAAAAGAAAAGAGTAATGTGGACGAGCCTTCCGGATATGTTTTTGAGCTGAAGGGAGGGAAGGATTACTCACTACCAAAAGCCAAACTCGAAGAGTATGAAAACACCTTCGCAGAAGTGGATATTGACAGCGAGTTTCGCAAGGCTCAGCAGTGGCTGCGGGATAATCCTGCCAAACGGAAGACCGCAGCGGGGATGCCCCGTTTCCTCGGCAGCTGGCTTTCACGAGCTCAAGGCAGCCTGAAGCCAAAAGCTCAGCCTGCCGGCGAAATCTTCCAGCGCCGAGATCCTACGCCGGAAGATCTCGAGATTGCCTTCGGAAAGCGAGGGCTGGACTGATGGGCTTTGCAGACCTTCGCAAGAGGGACCGGACGGCTCTGGCCGCAGAGCTTGAGGCCGCCGGGGCTCAGCTTAAAGGCGATTCCTGCTGCTGCCCGTTTCACGAAGACAAGCACCCCTCAGCGGGCATTTACCAGAACGAGGCTGGCTTCTGGATGTACAAATGCCATTCCTGCGGCTTCTGCGGCTCTGTGTGGGACGTTGAAGCGAAGGGTAGGGGTGAGACTGCCCCCGAGCTGATTAAGGCTGCACAGCGAAACTCAGGGGCTGCGAACAGCTCAAAAAATGGGCGAATGGGAAAAGGCGTAAAAATATTTCCCGACATCGAGAGCTTAAAGGCAGCCTGCCCGGGAACGATTGAGGCGGTTTACAAATACACCTGCCCCGAGACAAGGCGAATCGAGATGGTAGTTATTCGTTCTCAAACTCAGCAGGGAAAGACTTTCCGGCAGGCGAGGCCGGCTGCTCAGGGCGGCTTCGAGCTGAAAGCCCCGCCGAAGCCTTGGCCGCTGTATAACCGAACGAGGATTCGGCAGGCGGATTCTGTGATTGTTGTTGAGGGCGAGAAGTGCGTTCATAAGCTCACAGAGCACGGATATATCGCAACCACGAGTCCGGGCGGAGCGGGCAAGGCAGCCTTGGCAGACTGGCAGCCGCTGGCGGGTAAGAACATAATCCTCTGGCCGGACGCAGACCAGCAGGGAAGGAAGCACGCTGAGCAGGTTGCGGAGATCCTCGCAAAGCTTGAGCCCGCCCCGAGGATATCGAAAATCGAGCCGCTTATGCTGGACATTGAGGGCAAGGGCGATGTTTGCGATTATCTGGAGATGGCCGTGAATCGCTGCAAGGCAAGCCCTGCCGAAGCGCTTCAGCACGCAGTGCAGTTCGCAGAGCCCGAGGGCGTTTCGAGCGGTGTTTTGAAACGGATTGAAGACACCATCAGCGGGAAGATTGAAGCGATTAGATGGCCGTTTGATTTGCTCTCACGGCTCACAAACTCGCTCATCCCGGGAACGGTAACACTGCTCTGCGGCAGCCCGGGGGCTTCTAAAAGCTTTGTGCTGCTTCAGGCTCTTTCATACTGGATTCAGTCCGGAGTGAAGGCCTGCGTTTACGAGCTGGAGGAGGACAGGGAATTTCATTTAATGCGGGCGCTTGCTCAGCTATCAGAGCTTCCGCAGCTCACAAATCCCGAGTGGATTAAAGACAACGGCGAACTCGCCCGAGAGGCGTATGAATCCGGCAGCGAGGCTCTGGAGGCGATTGGCCGCCAGCTCTGGACATCCCCGCAGCTGCAGCTAACCCTTCAGCAGCTGGCAGCTTGGACGCAGGAGCGGGCAAAGGCGGGCTTCAGGATTATTACGATTGATCCGGTAACTGCTGCTGCTCAGGCGTCAAAGCCTTGGATTGAGGACGCCGCATTTATGCAGAGGATTAAAGCAGCAGCAACAGATTTCGGCTGCTCAGTTGTGCTTGTAACGCACCCTGCAAAGACCGTGAGCCTGCCGGATTTGAATCAGCTTGCAGGCGGGGCCGCTTACGGCAGGTTTGCTCAAACAGCATTCTGGCTTGAAGCTCACGAACCGAAAGAGAGCAGGATAATCACAGGCTGCGGGGGCGCTGAATATCAGCACAACCGCACAATGCACATTATCAAGGCGAGAAACGGCAAAGGGCACGGTTTAGAGTTTGCCTGCGATTTCGACAGCGAAACCTTGAGCCTGAAAGAAATTGGCATAATTTCAAAAAAGAAAAAGAAAAAGAAAAATGCTTGACTGCTTTATTGAGGAGAGTGTAAGCCGTGAATATGGGTATTTACAAAACAATACTGCTAATTCTGCGAATATTCAGAAACACGAAACCGCCCCTGAGAGCCCCGTAAACCCCGTTTTCGAGGGCTTGAGAGGCGTTAAAAATCAAACACACCCGGCACGACTCGAACGTGCGACCTACGGATTAGAAATCCGTTGCTCTATCCTGCTGAGCTACGGGTGCAGCCCTGAACGCATAACTCTTGAGATAAATATCCGCTGAGCAATGCGAGAAAGGGGAATTTTATTAGATTCGCTGTCATAATCAAGAGTTTTTCGTCTTTCGGGAGGTTTTGGGCGTGCGGCAATTCTTTTGGGCAAAAGTACGCAGAGGGAAAGATACATTAACCACGGAGGGGAGATATTTTTTAGACAGGATTTACAGCCCCGAACCGCTTTGGCTGCGGGGCAAGGATTCACAGGATAAATATTTAATATAGGAAAAGGCGGAGAGAAAATTTTTTAACCGCTAATCCCCGCTGAGATTTATAAGCCACTAAGCAGCGCTAAGCAGCACTAAGGATTTACTAACCGCTAATCAGCGCTAATTTTTCACTAATGATTTTGCTACGAGCTACGAATCTATCCGCTTGTTTTCCGCCTTCGGCGGACAGGCTCTTCACCTTCGGCGGACTCCACGCACGGCTCTGATTGACATTAGTATTTCGCAGCGATTTCACAAAACGAGATATTTAAACCGAGCCACGCATGTAGGCCCGCCGCAGGCGGGACGGAATAAGTGGACAGCAGTACGCAGAGAAAATATACATATTAACCACAGAGTGACTGTGTTAAAAGTCAAGTATTTAAATAGATTTTTCTTGGGGCTCTGCCCCAAACCCCGCCTCTCCTCTTAACAATTTATTTTGCCAAAAGGTTTCGTTTTGCAGCATTGTATTCATGATACACACAAGTTTTCTCATCGTTGCGGTAAGGGCAACCTTCTTGGGTTTTCCCTTTTCAACAAGTCTTTCATAGAAACATTTCAATGCCGGATTGAACCTTACGATTGTTAAAGCCGGCATAAAAAGTTTATCCCTGACACCTTTTCTGCCGCCTCCCGTAGCTCTTTTGCCCCTCATTTTACCGCTGTCTCTATTGATTGGAGCAACCCCTACAAGCATGGCGATCTGCCTGCGATTAAGCGTTCCCAGCTCGGGCATAGCTGCAACAAGCATTGATGCAGTTTTCTCGCCTACACCCGGTATGCTGGTAAGTATTTCAGTTTTCTTCTTTAACCTTGGCACCTTTTCAATCAGCTCTGAGATAGTCTTGTCGAGGTCATTAATTTGCCTTTCAAGAAAATCAATTGTTGATTTAATACTGTTCAAAGTTGTCTTCTCAAACGCCTTATCTAATCTGTTTTTCTCTGCTGTACGCATCTTAACGAGCTGCTCTCTTCGAACTGTAAGTTCTTTTATTTCACGTCTTTGCTCGTCAATTTGAGAATTCTGCCTTGGTTTAACGGCTTCTGCAAATAGAGATATTTTTCTGGCACAAATCTTATCTGTTTTGGCTAAGATACCTAAAGATTTTGCAAACTCTTTAACCCTGCCTGGATTCACAATTGAAACAGGTAAGCCTTTGGCCATAAGCACAGAAGCCATCTTAAACTCATAGCCGCCAGTTGCCTCCATAACAACAAGTTCTGGTTCTTGTTTTTGGCAGTATTCAGCCAACTTATCAATGTCTGAAGCATCACTACTGTAAGAAGTGTACTCTTTAGTAGTTTTACAATAAACATCAAAACGATCTTTTGAAACATCAATGCCAATAATGTTTTTCATAATTTATCCTTTCTTGCAATTCGGGCTCATTATATAATGTCCCATGCGACTGTTCGGATTTTAACGAAGATAGCAGCGGCGGATCACACTCCGTACGGGCTTATATATCCCAAAGCACAAATCGAACTCACCGCTGCTGTTTCTTGGTGCGGCAGCTGCCGCACCAAGAAACCCGAACCATAGAACTTAAGCTTATTATAGCATCAAATAACATAAAGTTAATCATACAAGGCACACAGAGGGGCACAGAGGTTTTTTAAATATAATATATTAATCCTCCTCCGTGATCCTCCGATTCCTCAGTGGTAGAAAAAAAAATTGCGCAGAGGGAACAAAAAGCTTGGAGTTGAAGACTAAAAGCATATAATGGAGCGGAACGTGTATATTAACCGAAAACTTTTGCGGCGAGAGTAATTGTAAAGGCGGGCAGCTATGGCTTATGTTAATCAATACCCAGATATCGGATACGGTAATGAATACAATACAATAGACTTAAAATTCACAAACAACGATCCAGGTGCAATATACAATTCTGCTTCAGTCAGTAATGAAATCCTCGGCGATTTGGCGGAGCAGTTAGTCAGTTTAAGCAGCAATTCCGGCAAGACTGTTGAAGATGCCTTAAATGAATTCGAATTAACAGTTAGAAGCCCCCCAACTGGAGAGGTTTACAACGGCTGGGATGTAAGTAAGGACAGCCAAGGCGGATTAAGTTTGAATCATAATGCTGGTTGGGCTGGATTTGATTACGATGAATGGACATCCGACTCCGCAACAAATGATTTAGCTTTAACTGTTTCAGTTCCAACATCGTTATTAGAAACAGATGGAATCGAAGGTTACGATCCAGAAACTGATGCAAGAATAGTTCTGGGAGATACAGCAGTTCAGAATGCTTTTGTTGGAGTTTATAACCATAATAATCAATGGTCATCTTCTATGAACCAATACGAAGTAGTCCCGGAACCAATGACTGCTTTGATGTTCGGGGTTGGGGCACTGGGAGTTATGGCCAAAAGAGCAGGAAACAAAGTAAGGGCATACTTCAGCTAACCAGAAAAAACATCCGCCGCAGAGGGAAATATATATATTAACCACGGAGAGAAAAGATATATTAACCACGGAGGAAACGGAGGGGCACAGAGGGGAGATTTTTTTTGACAGGATTTACAGGATTCACAGGATAAATATTTAATATAGGAAAAGGCGGGGAGATGTTTTTCAGCCGCTAATTCCCGCTGAGATTTATAAGCCACTAAGCAGCGCTAAGCAGCACTAAGGATTTACTAACCACTAATCAGCACTAATTTTTCACTAATGATTTTGCCACTGGCCACTCTGCCGCAGGCGGACTTGCAGCTCTGCCACTATCTTTATCTCATCCTGTCAATCTTGTTAATCCTGTCTAATTTATCACATCCTCTCCGCTGTCTCCGAGTCCTCTCCGCCTTCGGCGGACAGGTTCAGTAGAGAAAAATTGCGCAGAGGGAACAAAAAGCTTGGAGTTGAAGACTAAAAGCATATAATGGAGCGGAACGTGTATATTAACCGAAAACTTTTGCGGCGAGAGTAATTGTAAAGGCGGGCAGCAATGGCATACGTTAATCAGAATCCAGATATCGGATACGGTAATGAATACAATATAATAGACTTAAAATTTACAAACAACGATCCAGGCGCAATATACAATTCTGCTTCAGTCAGTAATGAAATCCTCGGCGATTTGGCGGAGCAGTTAGTTAGTTTAAGCAGCAATTCCGGCAAGACTGTTGAAGATATAGTAAATGAAATTGGAGTGGGTGTTAGAAGCCATCCAACTGGAGAAGTTTACAATGGCTGGGGTGCAGCTAAGGACAGCCAAGGCGGATTAAGTTTGAATCATAATGGGGATAGAAATATGGATGAATGGACATCCGACTCCGCAACAAATGATTTAGCATTAACTGTTTCAGTTCCAACATCGTTATTAGAAACAGATGGAATCGAAGGTTACGATCCAGAAACTGATGCAAGAATAGTTCTGGGAGATACAGCAGTTCAGAATGCTTTTGTTGGAGTTACTACAACAGGATTTGATATTCCTTCTTCTATGCACCAATACGAAGTAGTCCCGGAACCAATGACTGCTTTGATGTTCGGGGTTGGGGCACTGGGAGTTATGGCCAAAAGAGCAGGAAACAAAGTACGGGCATACTTCAGCTAACCAGAAAAAACATCCGCCGCAGAGGGAAAGATATATATTAACCACGGAGGCTCGCAGAGGGGCACGGAGGTAATAAAATATGAATTATGAATTTAAAATTATAAATCCCCCTCCGTGATCCTCCGAGCCCTCAGTGGTAAAAAAACATTAAGCACGCAGACAAAAGATATATATATTAACCACAGAGGGACACAGAGGAGCACAGAGGTTTTTTAAATATAATATATTAATCCTCCTCCGTGATCCTCCGATTCCTCAGTGGTAGAAAAAAAATTGCGCAGAGGGAACAAAAAGCTTGGAGTTGAAGACTAAAAGCATATAATGGAGCGGAACGTGTATATTAACCGAAAACTTTTGCGGCGAGAGTAATTGTAAAGGCGGGCAGCAATGGCTTATGTTAATCAAAACTCACAGAATTTTCCAGCAGGAGGTAGCAATGTTTATTTAAACTTAACTGCTACAAACAACGATCCAGGCGCAATATACAATTCTGCAACATTTGATAAAGGTATTTTTGGAGATTTAGCACAACAACTATGTGAATTAGGTTGTAATTCAGGTAAAACTGTTGAAGATATAGTAAATGAACTACAAACTTCTATTATGAATCCCCCAACTGGAGAAGTTTACAATGGCTGGAATGCAGCTAAGGACAGCCAAGGCGGATTAAGTTTGAATCATAATGCTGGTTGGGCTGGATTTGATTACGATGAATGGACATCCGACTCCGCAACAAATGATTTAGCATTAACTGTTTCAGTTCCAACATCGTTATTAGAAACAGATGGAATCGAAGGTTACGATCCAGAAACTGATGCAAGAATAGTTCTGGGAGATACAGCAGTTCAGAATGCTTTTGTTGGACAAGAAGGAGGAACTTTCGGAAGAGACTTTTACTCTCCTATGCACCAATACGAAGTAGTCCCGGAACCAATGACTGCTTTGATGTTCGGGGTTGGGGCACTGGGAGTTATGGCCAAAAGAGCAGGAAACAAAGTAAGGGCATACTTCAGCTAACCAGAAAAAACATCCGCCGCAGAGGGAAATATATATATTAACCACGGAGAGAAAAGATATATATTGACCACAGAGGAACACAGAGGGGCACAGAGGTTTTTTAAATATAATATATTAATCCTCCTCCGTGATCCTCCGAGCCCTCAGTGGTAGAAAAAAAAGAAATTGACCACAGAGGAACACAGAGGGGCACAGAGGTTTTTTTTTAATTGAGGTTATTATGAGTGTCTTAAAACATGGAGAGCTTTCAGAGAAGGTTATTAGATGCGCGATGAATGTGCATAGTGTGTTAGGTCCCGGGCTTTTAGAATCAGCATATAATCAGTGTCTCTGCCATGAACTGCACATTAACGGCATCAGTTTTGAGAGGGAAAAGCCGCTGCCAGTAGTATATAAAGATTGCAGGCTCGACTGCGGCTACAGGATAGATATTATGGTTGAGGATAAGATAATTGTTGAGCTAAAAAGCATTTCAGAGCTAAAAGAAATACATAAAGCGCAGCTGCTGTCATATATGAAGCTCGCCGGCATAAATAAGGGGCTGCTGCTGAATTTCAACGTAACTCACCTGAGAAATGGGCTGGAAAGCCTTGTTCTGTAAATACTCTTTAAGAATATAATCCTCCTCCGTGATCCTCCGAGCCCTCAGTGGTAAAAAAAAAGAAATTGACCACAGAGGAACACAGAGGGGCACGGAGGGGAGATATTTTTTTGACAGGATTTACAGCCCCGAACCGCTTTGGCTGCGGGGCAAGGATTCACAGGATAAATATTTAAATGTGATATATCATTCTCTCCCTCCGATTGCTCCGATGTTTAACTCTCTTTTACATCAGAGAAAACATTTTTATAAATGAGAGGGAAAGCTCTCTGCCGGAAGAACGCTTAAAAGCAATACATAATCCTGCTCTGATGTTGGACAGTTTTTTTTACACGGAGGAAACGGAGGAAACGGAGGGGAGAGGAAAAAAATATGAGAGAGATGTTTTCAGCCACTAATCAACACTAATTTTTCACTAATGATTTTGCTACGAGCTACGAATGTATCCGCTTGCTTTCCGCCTTCGGCGGACTCCACGTGCGGCTCTGATTGACGTTAGTATTTCGCAGCGATTTCACGAAACTAATGTTTAAACCGAGCCACGCATGTAGGCCCGCCGCAGGCGGGGCGAAATAAGTGGACAGCAGTACGGAGGGAAAAGATATATATTAACCACAGAGGAACACAGAGTGACTGTGTTAAAAGTCAAGTATTTAAATAGATTTTTCTTGGGGCTCTGCCCCAAACCCCGCCTCTCCTCTTAACAATTTATTTTGCCAAAAGGTTTCGTTTTGCAGCATTGTATTCATGATACACACAAGTTTTCTCATCGTTGCGGTAAGGGCAACCTTCTTGGGTTTTCCCTTTTCAACAAGTCTTTCATAGAAACATTTCAATGCCGGATTGAACCTTACGATTGTTAAAGCCGGCATAAAAAGTTTATCCCTGACACCTTTTCTGCCGCCTCCCGTAGCTCTTTTGCCCCTCATTTTACCGCTGTCTCTATTGATTGGAGCAACCCCTACAAGCATGGCGATCTGCCTGCGATTAAGCGTTCCCAGCTCGGGCATAGCTGCAACAAGCATTGATGCAGTTTTCTCGCCTACACCCGGTATGCTGGTAAGTATTTCAGTTTTCTTCTTTAACCTTGGCACCTTTTCAATCAGCTCTGAGATAGTCTTGTCGAGGTCATTAATTTGCCTTTCAAGAAAATCAATTGTTGATTTAATACTGTTCAAAGTTGTCTTCTCAAACGCCTTATCTAATCTGTTTTTCTCTGCTGTACGCATCTTAACGAGCTGCTCTCTTCGAACTGTAAGTTCTTTTATTTCACGTCTTTGCTCGTCAATTTGAGAATTCTGCCTTGGTTTAACGGCTTCTGCAAATAGAGATATTTTTCTGGCACAAATCTTATCTGTTTTGGCTAAGATACCTAAAGATTTTGCAAACTCTTTAACCCTGCCTGGATTCACAATTGAAACAGGTAAGCCTTTGGCCATAAGCACAGAAGCCATCTTAAACTCATAGCCGCCAGTTGCCTCCATAACAACAAGTTCTGGTTCTTGTTTTTGGCAGTATTCAGCCAACTTATCAATGTCTGAAGCATCACTACTGTAAGAAGTGTACTCTTTAGTAGTTTTACAATAAACATCAAAACGATCTTTTGAAACATCAATGCCAATAATGTTTTTCATAATTTATCCTTTCTTGCAATTCGGGCTCATTATATAATGTCCCATGCGACTGTTCGGATTTTAACGAAGATAGCAGCGGCGGATCACACTCCGTACGGGCTTATATATCCCAAAGCACAAATCGAACTCACCGCTGCTGTTTCTTGGTGCGGCAGCTGCCGCACCAAGAAACCCGAACCATAGAACTTAAGCTTATTATAGCATCAAATAACATAAAGTTAATCATACAAGGGGCACAGAGGGGAGATATTTTTTTGACAGGATTAACAGCCCCGAACCGCTTTGGCTACGGGGCAAGGATTCACAGGATAAATATTTAATATAGGAAAAGGCGGAGAGAAAATTTTTTAGCCGCTAATCCCCGCTGAGATTTATAAGCCACTAAGCAGCGCTAAGCAGCACTAAGGATTTACTAACCGCTAATCAGCACTGAGATTTATAAGCCACTAAGCAGCGCTAAGCAGCACTAAGGATTTACTAACCGCTAATCCCCGCTAATTTTTCACTAATGATGTCAAGTCCTGATTTTGCCACTCGCTATCCGCCGCAGGCGGACTTGCAGCTCTGCCACGCATCAAGAATAAATCTGCTTTTCTCATTAAACGACCCTTAAAAAGGCCTTTTCTGCGATCAAGAAGAGGAAAAAATGAAAAAAGATTAAAATTCCCTTACCTCCTGCTAATCAGGCATTTACAGAACCTCTAATTCTCATCAAATCGAAAATTTTCCGCGCAAAAGATTAACATCAGCCCTTAGGGTGAAAGGGGTTTTTTTTTGAGCCCTGTTTTTAGAGGACAATTTTAGGAGAAGGAAAAATGGAATTTGATTTTTCAAAGCTCGGCTGCGGAGTAAACGCTGATTTCCTCCGCTGGCTGATAGAAAAATACCAGCCGGCAAGAGCGAGAGAATTCCGCAGGCTCTACGAGTATTACAGCAACCGCAGATACAACTCTGCCGCCGGCCAAATGCAGCAGGCACAAATTCAAGGCCTCCCAGAACGTATCCGTGGCAATTCAGAGAAGGGAATCAGACAAAAGGAGATCGTAATCGAAAACGACATCGGCTGGCGAATAAATTCGATGAACGATTTCCTCTTCGGCAGGCAGATTCGAATCAAAAGCCTTTCAGAAAGCAGGAATAAAGGCCGCCGAATCGAATCGCTTCTAAACGAGGTTTTTGAGGCAAACGGCGGGAGTGAATTCTTTATGAGCCTCGCCCTTCTGGGCAGCGTGTACGGCTTTGTTGATATCCTTCTGCGTCTTGAAGGGCTCTTCGAGAAAAATTCCGCCCCCAGAGACATAAAGCTGGATCTTGTGCCAGCTGAAAGGGCTCTGCCCATCCTTGAGGAAGGCGATTCAGGCAGAATCAACTGCTATCTGCAGAATTTCCGCATGGACGTCAATCAGGCCGGAAATTCTGGGGCAGGCGGGATAACTCGAAAACAGATTCAGGTAACAGAGCTTTTCAGCCCCGAGCTTCTCCAGCGGTTTCACAACGGCCGGCTTGTAAGCGAACTGCCCTGCCGGATTCCAGAGCTGCCGGTGGTACACATACAAAACATCAGCCGTCCGCAGAGCTATGAGGGCGCAAGCGATGTAGCGGAGCTTATAGCCCTGCAGGACGAGCTGAACACCCGCCTGAGCGACAGGGCATTCCGCGTTACGATGCAGTCTTTCAAGCTCTATCTGGCCAAAGGCCTTGAAGACCCTGGCCCAAAAGAGATTATGCCTGGGCGAATTTGGCACACTTGGAATCAGGATGCCACCATTGAACAGTTCGGGGGAGACTCCGCCTGCCCCGGCGAGGAGAGCCACATAGACCAGATACGTGCAGCAATGGACAAGATAAGCGGAGTAACCCCGCTGGCCGCCGGGGTGATACGCGGAAAAATCGGGAATCTATCCAGCGCGGTTGCCCTGAAAATGACGCTTATGGGGATGCTCAGCAAAAATGAACGCAGGAAAGCCGCTTACGGCGACGGAATAAAACAGCTCTGCCGCAAGCTACTGCTTGCATTTGATGCAGCAGGCATCGTTAAAACCAGCGAAGAAGAAAGGAAAGTGGAGGTCGTGTTTGCCGATCCTCTGCCCGAAAACACTACCGATAAGCTTAATGAAGCTATCCTCAAGAAAGAGGCAGGGCTTCCAGAGGAGGAGGTCTTTAGCGAATTTAAGGCTTATTCGGAAGAGAAAACGGGCTGAATCGCCGGCCTCAAAATCTAATAATTACAGTTAAGCAGGAGATTTATCATGGAAGAGAAGAACCAAAACAATCCGCCGGATGGCGGCAGCGAACTCAGCGGGAAGCTCAAAGCTGAGAACGAACGGCTGAAGTTTGAAAATCAGGCTGCCAGATCGCTCGCTGAAAATGGGATTATTGATCTTGATGCAGGGCTCGCACTTTGCAGAGAGAAACAAAAGCATAATCCCGAAATGAAGCCAGAAGAACTGGTTAGCGGGCTGAAGGAGAAAAAGGCCTATCTTTTCGGAAGCAGGCCCTCGCAGTTTCGGAGCAATGTGGCTCAGGCGGCTGAACAAACAGTAAACCAGCTCGACGGAGCTGCCCAAAAAGCAGCCCAAACCGGCAAGCCCGCAGCAGTTAGCGAATATATGAGGCTCCGCCGGCAGAAATCAGAAAAATCAAACTTTTAAAGCAAAGGAGTAAATTATGAGTTTTACAGGAAAAGCAGCTTTCTCAGCAGGAACAGGCCTTCCTGAAATAGCTGAAGACGTGTCTGATATTATCGGGATCGTTTCGCCTTATGAAACGCCTCTGCTCAGCGAAATCGGAGACCCGCAGCGAGAAGCCCGCAGCACATTTCACGAATGGCTTGAAGACAGCCTGCTGGCAAACAGTGATGCAGTAAACGATCAGAATATCACTATGCCCACAAGCTGTCCGGAATTCGATGTTGCTGATGTTTCAAAGTTTCGCGTGAACGATCAGATTCAGCTCGAAGGCTCTGCAGAGGTGATGCTTATAACCAGCAAAACAGGAAGCACGCTTAACGTTGCTAGAGGCTACGGAGGAACATCTCCTGAAGCAGTCGAAGACGGCCAGAGAATCAATATAATCGGCCCTTCGGCAGTGGAAGGCGAAGATTTTCCCGAAAGCCGCTTCACAAACAGGATAAGACAGGGCAACTGGACTCAGATATTCACCGCAGGCGTTGAGGTGAGCGGGTCTAATATGGCAGCAGACCACATCGGCATAGCCGAAGAGATGGACTATCAAAAGCAGATGCGTCTTCGTGAACTGCTCAGGGATCTGGAAAATACCGTGATAAACGGGGCTATGGGTCAGTCTTCCCCGGCAGGCAGCGCTTCAGAAGCAAGAACGATGCAGGGGATAATCCGCCATATTCAGACAAACGTGTTTCAGGCCGGCTCGCAGGAGGTTCCGGATGGAGACGTGCTCACTGAGAATATGCTCAACTGGGCTCTGCGTCAGATATGGGAGAAAAGCTGCGGGAATGTGGATATGATCGTAGCAGGCGGGGCTCAGAAGCGAAGGATAAACTCCTTCCTTGAAGGCTCACGCTGGTACGGCTCGGAGGAAACCAGAGTGCGCAGCGGTGTTCAGATGTACGAAAGCGATTTCGGCGTGTGCAGGGTGATTCTCTCCAGATGGGTTCCCAGCGGCACAATCCTCCTGCTCGATTCCTCGCGGATAAGCGTTCTTCCTCTAACCGGCAGAAGTATGCACTTCAAGCCGCTGGCCTCCAGCGGGGACTATGAACGCGGCGAGCTTATAGGTGAATACACGCTTGAACTCAAGAATCAGCAGGCGCACGGCATCATTACAGGCCTCGTATAATTTCAACCAGCCGCTTCGGGGTAAAGCCTCGGGGCGGCTCTTTAAGCAAGGAGATATAAAATGACAATGCTTTGCAAAGACCGCGACCTTCTGGCCCTTGAGAGCAGGATATTCAAAGCGGAAGGGCTTGAGCAGTTTATAATGGTGCGCGGGAGCGGAGCGAGCATATCGGGAAGCTCACTAACCTGCGGAGGCGTGGATTTTATTTCCGCAGGCGTTCAGGAAGGTTTCGCTGTTTACGTGAATGAACCTGAAAGCGGTTTTGAAGGCTATTTCAGCGTTTTGAGCTGCGACGGCTCAAACCAGCTCACAATCGCCCCGCCGGCCGCTCAGGGGATGCAGGCGGAAGAACTATTCAGCATAGGCTCTCTGAATCTTTTGATTGCAAGTTTCAGCGCGGTGATTGAGGCGGTTTCGATGGAGCTTTGCTCGCTTATGAGCATAAGGCCTGCAATCAGCGATGCGGAGTTTGGCATCGAAGATATTATCGATCAGAGGCTCGCTGCCAACTGCGCCGCAGCAGGAACTCTCTGCCAGCTTATGCTAAGCGCTCAGTGCGGCAATCCCGATGCGGATGAGGCTCTGCTTTCAGATAAGCGGGAGATGTACGAAGAGCTCTTCGAAAGAAGCAAACAGGCTCTTATTGTAGAAATGAAGAATGCCGAAGGCAAACAGCGGAAATATTGCTTTGCCTGCGGCGATCTTGAAAGGGGATGAGGATTATGTCTATGGCAAATATATTCTCGGCAGTGCGTACGGCCTGCCAGCTTATCGTCCTCGGCGGTCTGATAATCGGCACATGGAGCGACCTGCAAACAAGGATCACTTCTCTTCAGAAAGATGTGGAGATGATAAAGCTCCAGCAGCAAAGCTCCGCTGGGAAATTTGAGGTTCTCAGCAGGAGGCAGGCCGAACTGGGGGAGGAAATTGCAGTTTTAGAAAACGAGATTGAAATGCAGAAGGAGATGAGCAAATGAAAAAATCAACCGTAATCATACTGACAGCATTATTTGCAGGCGGCTGCGGGGCCTTCAGGCTCGCCCCGGGCGAGGTTCAGAAGCAAAACGCCCACCTGCTGGGGCAAACAATCGGACTCACAGAAAAACAGGCAGAAGCCGAAGGCAGCGAGAAAATCAAAGAGCTTGCGGCTCTTGCATCAAGGCAGCAAAGGGCAGTAGCGGAGTTTATGGGCACTCCGGAGAAACCCGCTTACGCGGAGAGCCCCGATTCGCTCAGATCCGGCTCGGCAGGCCTGATTGCCCAAGAAGCAAAGCTTCAGGCAGCCGCTGGAGCGGATAGCGGAAGCCTATTCGATCCGCTTATAAATCTGGGGATTGCCCTTTTCGGCATCTTCGGCGGGGCTGGTGCCGCAAAGGCAGCTGCTGCGGCTTCTGTGGTACGAAAGAAACTAAAGGCCCTTGAGGAAGTCGTTAAAGGCAATGAGATAATGAAGAAAAACCAGCCGCATACGAAAATACCGTTCAGCGAGGCGCAAGCAGCGCAAAGCAAATCCACAAAACAAATCGTGCGGCAGGTGAAAGACGCCGCCGAATAAGCAAAGGCGCAGGGCAGGCATTAATTTGCCTGCCTTTTTTTGGCACCTAACTTAGTTGGAGGGAAGTTATTGCTGAATATTTTTTTGGAAAAAATGTAAAAATCAAAGCAATAATGGTATAGTAGAGGTAAAGAAAAATAATTAACCAAGGAGACCTAAAAGATGGCTTTACCAAGGACCAATGTTTTGAATCAAATGCTTATTCTTACTTTTATTCTTAATCTGCTGCCGGCGGCGAAGGCAGATATGAATACCCCTGTCCAAACGCCTTGGGACAGTAAGGTAAGCAAGGATAATCCGCTTCCCGAATATCCCCGCCCCCAGCTTGTACGCAGTGAATGGAAAAATCTCAACGGGAAATGGGATTATGCAATAGCTCCAAAAGGTAAAGGCGAGCCGAAAGAATGGGGCGGAAAGATCCTCGTGCCTTTCTGCTTTGAATCGCAGCTTTCAGGCGTTCATAAGCAAATTACCCTTGATGACTGGATGTGGTACAAAAGGAGCTTTACCGTACCCAAAAGCTGGGGCGGCAAGAGTATAATGCTTAATTTTCAGGCCTCAGATTGGGAAACAGTGGTTTACATAAACGGAAAGAAGGTCGGCAGGCACAGAGGCGGATACAGCCCGTTTTCTTTTGATATTACAGATTTCATCAACAAAGATGACCGTCAGGAGCTTGTTGTTCGTGTTTGGGATAATTCGGGCATGGAGCTTTTCACAAGCTGCGGCAAGCAAGGCAATCCAAACCATTGGAATTCAAACTATCCAAACAGCAGCGGTATATGGCAGACTGTCTGGCTTGAGCCGGTAAATGAAGGGGGAGCTGTGGATTTAGACATAAACGCAAGCCTTAAGAAATCCATGGTGAGTATGTTTATAGAAACAGCGGACAGCCCGGCTTCAGAGACTAATGCCAAGATTAAAATTCTTGACGACGGGGATGTTGTCGCTGAAAAGAAAGCTCCAGTAAATAAAGAGATTAAATTGTTTATAGAAAATCCCAAAGGCTGGACACCGGATAATCCGCACCTCTACGATATAGAAGTTGCATTGGAAAGGAGCGGAAAGGTTATAGACCGTTTCGCAAGCTATTGCGGACTGCGTGATGTTTCGATAGACCCTACCCGCAAGGGCCCGCAAATACTTCTCAACGGCGAACCGCTCTTCCAGTTCGGCCCGCTCGACCAGAGCTACTGGCCGAGAAGCGTTTTAACTCCGCCAACAGAAGAAGCGATTGTTTTTGAACTCGAATACCTCAAGCAAGTTGGCTGCAATATGGTGCGTCTGCATATCAAACGCAACCCATCCCGCTGGTACTACCACTGTGACCGCCTCGGGCTTATTGTTTGGCAGGATTTTGTATGCAACAAGCCTTTCCCTAAGCAGAAAATTGATGCTCAAGAAAGCAAACGGTGGTTCAGCGAGCAGGAAGAGCTAGTTGATTCATTGAACTGCCACCCGTCAATTCTAAAATGGATTGTGTTCAACGAAGCCTGGGGGCAGCACGACACAGAAAGAATCGTGAAGAAGGCAGAGAGCATGCTTTCACCTGAGTATCTTGTTTCCGCAGCCAGCGGCTGGACAGATTTTGACAACCTCGGCGATATCAGAGACCTTCACGAATATTCCCGCTTCCCAGCTGCAACCGCCCCATCAGAAGAGAGTAAAAGAGCAGTTGTTATGGGTGAGATTGGCGGATTTAATGTACCAATTAAGGGGAATAACTGGGTGCAGTATCCAGAGCCTGCCCTGCCGGATAATCCGGACTTCAAGGTTGAAGGCAAAGACCGCAGGGGCGGAATGCGATCTAATACAGACTCAGCAGACAGGGACTTTGTAACCGATATTAAGCGACCTCTTTTTTCGCAGAAAAATATGGCAACACATTACCAGCGGTTCATCGAAACGCTCGCTCAGGAGCGTTATTTCGGGCTCTCAGGGGCCGTTTATACTCAGCTTACTGATATGCGGCACGAACAGAATGGCTGGCTCACTTTCGACAGAAAAGTGAGCAAGATTGATCCCGAAAGGCTAAATCAGATTCATCAGGTGCTTTATCAGCCCGTTCAGGAAAGGCAGAAGATTTTTTCCTTCCAGAGCGAGTGGAAACATAAAGGACAAAAGATTCAATTTCCTATCTCGGCAGACAGTGATGAGATCAGAAATCTATCTAAATACGAATCAGCGGTTTACTCAACAGAATTTGATGTTGATGAAAAACCCAAGCAGGCGGTTATAAATGTTAAGCTCCGCAGCGAGCATCAGAAAGACAAATTCGGCTACCTGAAGGTTTACATTGATGATAATCTAATATACGATGACCTCTCAAGGCACAAAAAGAAAGAAACCCGCATAACCTGCGTTCAGCTTACCGAACAGCAGTGCGGGCTTTTGAGCAAGGGCGGGCATAAGCTCAAGATTGAAGTTGACAGCACAATAAACTTTGAGCTTCTGGATGTGAGCATTGACAAAATAGTCAAATAATCCATACCATTTTTTGCACTTTAAACTGTGCTGTCTTTATTCAAAGGCAGCACAGTAATTTGTCTTATTAGAGACAGCCGCAGATTTTTTGCTTTCAGTTTTCCTTTGATTTAGAGCGTCTCAGGGGTAAAATCTGGTTGGAATCTAACTACACTGGAAGCATAAAAAATGGCAATGGAACTCCAACTAACAGGACAGCTCAAACAGGAACTCCAGATGAAGCTCACACCGGCGATGCTTCAGTCTATGGAGGTTCTGCAGATGCCGCTTATGGCCCTCGAACAGAAGGTTGCAAGCGAGCTGAGCAGCAATCCTGTGCTCGAGGTTGACAGCGCAGAGAGCGTTGATGCCCCCGAAGAGGTTCTTGAGCAAACTGAAGATTCCTTCGATGAAAAGGAGCTGGATGTATCCCCTGATAACACATCCGATTCGTTCGAAAGGCTTGATAGCTTATCGGGCGATTTTGACGGGGATGAGGAAAATTATGTGCCGGCGAAGTATGATTCGGATGAAGACCCAAAAATGGACGCCCTGCAAAACACAGCAGATTCTGGGATCTCACTTCAAGAACACCTGCTGGATCAGTGGCGGCTTTTCAATATAGACAGCGAAACGTTTCTGGCGGGCGAATACATCATCAGAAGCCTCGATGAGAGGGGCTATCTCAATACCGAGCTCGAGGAGATTGAAGATTCTACCGAATTCAGCTCTGAGATTATCCAAAACGCCCATGAGCTGATAAAGCAGCTCGAACCTGCGGGTGTTGGGGCGAGAAGCATCAGGGAATGCCTTCTGATTCAGATAGAGCAGGATGATTCGCCAAACCCTCTCGCTGAAAAGGCCGTGCGCGAGCATTACGATATGCTCATAGCCAACCATCTGCCCGAGCTTGCCAGAAAGCTCGGCTGCGAAATGGATGAACTGCAGGAGGTTATAAAATATCTCTCTCATCTTGATACAAGCCCCGGGCTTCTTTTCGGGCAGGAGATGGATAATGCCCCGATTAAGGCGGATATTATCGTAGAGGAAGACCCCGAGAGCGACGATTATATCGTGCGGCTTGCAAGCGGGGCTCTCCCGCCGCTGAATGTGAGCGAGTATTACGAGAAGATGGCGGCGGATAAAAACACGCCTTCTGAAACGAAGAAGTATCTTCAGGAGAATTTACGTTCGGCGAGATGGCTCATTGAGGCCATCGCCCAGCGCAGGGAAACTCTGCTTAAGATAGCTGCGTATATCGTGAAAAAGCAGAAGGATTTCTTCGTTAAAGGAAGGATCGCCCTTGTCCCGCTGTCTATGCAGGAGATTGCTGATTATATCGGCGTACATATCGCTACGGTTTCGAGGGCGGTTTCGGGCAAGTATGCGATGTGTCCCAATGGGATTGTCCCGCTGAGAGATTTTTTCAGCAGCGGCAGGCTTGAGGGCGTTGAAGACGGCGAGTCGAAGGGGGCTGAATCTGTGAAAGAGGTGCTCAAACAGGTTATCGAACAAGAAGATAAAGCTAAGCCGTTCAGCGATAAGAAGCTATGCGAGGAGATGGAGAAAAAGGGCATCAAAATCGCAAGAAGAACCGTTGCCAAATACCGTGATCAGCTCGCCATCCCGTCCGCTAAGATGAGAAAGCAGTACAAATAAGACGGTCTAAAAGTGTGCAGACAATGCGCATTGCTGCCAATTCGTAGCCCTCTCTTTTCTGAACTTTTCTTGACTTAAGCCGTTTCTCAAGCAAAATAGAGTTGTTCAGCTTGTTCAAGCTGCTTAACTTTAGGCAAATATTCTGCAAAATTATTATTAGCGGCGATTTATAATTTATGAAAACCAAAAGCATAAAAACTTACAAGATACAAATGCTTCTTCTTGTAGGTATTATGTTCATATTCAGCAATGCTCAGGGGTTTGTGCATTGTAAATCGCATGATGGCCACAGCAAGGTAGAATTTACTGTCAACAACTCTTGCAGCATCTCTAACACGGTCATTTCTATAACGAAGCCTCACTCATATTCCATACAACCATATTCATACAGCAATTCCAGCTGCGGTCCTTGTGTTGACACGCAAATTTTCAAAAAGTATATAAACACATCTGAAAAAGACAATCAAGTCAAATCTATAACCTCGGCGCTGCCTGTCTCTTTAGCTCCGACTCTCAGAAATTTCAGCTTTTCTAAATTCCAGCTTACTTCAGAGTTTTCATCTTCGGTTAACCCCTCCCTTACCTTCCTTCGTAAAATCATCATTTTAGCATAAACCCAAAATAGTTATTACATCTAATTAGCCTTAAAACTGCGGAGACACTTTACCTTCGCTGCCTTTTTAACGGCCGTGTATAGTTCGAACTACTATTTTGGGAGACCTTTATGGTTAAGATATTATTTCCATTGCTATCAATAATTTTGTTGGCCGGCTGCGGTGAATCCGCCAGTAAAGCCGTTTTTTCGAGGAACCAGTCTTTAGAGCAGAAAACAAATATTTCTAATGTGCTGCCAGAGAGCTCAGTGGATGATTCTGATGAGTATAAGATTTCTGAGCCAAATGATGTGTTGACTCTTAGAGATGCCCTTTCTTTAACATTGATGAAAAATCCAAAACTAAAGGCCTATTCATATCAGATAAGGGCAGATGAGGCGAGAGCTTTGCAGGCTGGCCTCTTGCCCAACCCTGAAGTAGGCGTAGAGGTAGAGGAAATCGGCGGCACTGGAGGCAAAAGCGGCTTTGATGCTGCTGAAACCGTTATTTCGATCAGCCAGTTAATAGAGCTTGCTGATAAGGCGCAAAAGCGAAAGAAAGCCGCTTCTCTGCAAAGAGAGTTGGCAGAATGGGATTATAAGTCTATACGGCTGGATGTATTCACCAGTGCCGCCAATGCCTTTGTGGAAGTATTAGGGGCGCAGAGAACTCTGTCTCTAAATCAGGAATTATTAACGTTATCTGAGAAACTTGTTGAAACAGTTTCTCAACGAGTAGAGGCAGGTAAAGATGCCCCGATTGAGCAGGAGAAGGCGAAGGTGTTGAAAGCAAAATTGGAAATTCAATACAATCAGGCTTTACAGAACCTGCAATCCTCTCGGAAAAAGCTGGTTTCGTTCTGGTCGGCAGACGCTCCAATTTTCACAAAAGCTCAGGGGCAGCTTGAGGGTATTGAACCAGTTCCCGCCTTTTCCAAGCTTAAAGAACAGATTGAAAACAATCCTGATATCGCCCGCTGGAAGACAAAACTTGACAGAGCAGACGCCATGATAGATTTGGAGGATGCTCGCGAGAGGAGGGATATTACTTTGAGCGCCGGAGTGAAACGTTCCAACGAAACAGGCGATAATTCCTTTTTCGTAGGGTTTTCTGTTCCCTTACCACTTAATGACAGAAATCAGGGCAATAAACTTGCTGCAATAAATGATAAGCTCAAGACGCATCAATTACAAAAAAACGCCGAGCTCCAAATCTATAGTCAGCTCTCTGAGACGTACAGCTGGTTGAGCAATTCTTATACTCAGGCAGTAAAAACCAAACAGGATGTTCTTACCGGAGCCCGAGCTGCCTTTCAAGCCGCAAGAGAAGCGTATGAACAAGGCAAGGCTGAATACCTTGTTGTGCTGGACACCCAGAGAACCTTATTCGAGGCTGAAGAATCTTACATTGATTCTTTAGTTTCTTATCACAAGGCAAAAGTAAATATTGAACGCCTTACAGGGCAAACAATTCATACGGAGAAATAATATGAAAGAACATTCGATTAAAAATACAATTATAACTGTCTTGGCTTTATTCTTGGGATTACTGCTGGGTATTGCAGTTACCTTTCAACTTATGAGACATTCCCAAAATGTTGAGAGCACTCATTCAGGCGAATCTGATATTGAGCACAGAGAACATAATGACCATGCCGAAAGCAGTGCAAACCATGACGAGCACGGCGAAGAAGAAGGCGGACATATCGAGTTGACCGATGCGGAGATTTCCGAATTATCGATTAAAACAGCAAAGGCAGGGCAAGGGAAACTGCATAGAAAAGTAAAATTGCCCGGTGAAATCAGACTCCATCCCGATAAGCTTGCGCATATTGTTCCCCGTGTGGGCGGTATTGTTAAAAAAGTGAATACTAATCTCGGTGATCATGTCAAAGAGGGAGAGGTTATGGCTGTGCTTGAAAGCAGAGAGCTTGCAGATGCCAAAAGCGCATATTTATCAGGGCTGCAGCAGCTCGAACTGACAAAGGCTGCTTATGACCGTGAAAAGAAGCTATGGGAAAAGAAAGTCTCATCCGAACAGGATTATCTTGATGCCAGACAAGCCTATGCCGAGGCAAAGATAAATCTTAATAACGCCGAGCAGCAGCTTTATGCTTTGGGATTTGATGAGGAATATATGGAGAAACTGCCAATTCTCCCTGATGCCAGTTATACCCAATATGAAATAACAGCTCCTTTTGACGGCACTGTAATTAATAAACATATTACTCGCGGGGAGCTTGTGGATACGAGTTCGGATATATTTGAAGTGGCCAACCTCGATACGGTCTGGGCTATTCTTACTGTTTACCAAAAAAATCTGGCAGATGTACAGAAAGGCCAGAATGTTACTATCCACGCTGATAAGATATCGGCAGAATTTCGAGGTGTTGTGGATTATCTCAGCCCTATTGTTGAAGAGTCAACGCGCACTGCATCAGCCCGTGTTGTGCTGGATAATTCAAGCGGCAAGTGGCGTCCTGGGCTTTTCGTAGTCGGAGAGATTAAAACAGCAGATACTGAGCTGGATCTTGTGATCCCCAAAACGGCCGTACAAAACATCGGCGAGGAAAAAGTTGTTTTTATAAAAGCCGAGCATGGGTTTAAGCCTAGCCATATTCAAACCGGCAGAAGCAGCGAAACGCATGTCGAAGTGGTTTCAGGCTTAGATCTCGGGCAAACTATCGCAGTTAGAAACACCTTTACTCTAAAGGCAGAATTGAACAAAGGATCGTTTGGCGGTCATAATCATTGATAAACAGGAGCAAGCAATGCTGAAGAAAATAATCGAAATGTCATTATGCAATAAGCTGCTGGTAGTATTGTCGGTTCTGCTGGCAGCAGCTTTTGGAATTAAAAGTCTCAATGAACTGCCTGTCGATGCCTTTCCCGATGTATCACCATCTCTTGTGCAGGTTTTTACAGTAACTGATGGGCTGGCACCTGAAGAAGTAGAAAAATACGTTACATATCCCGTGGAAGCAAAGATGACTGGGCTGCCAAAAGTTACCGAAATCAGGTCGGTATCAAATTTTGGACTGTCCGTTGTGAACATTTATTTTGAGGATGGAACAGATATTTATTTTGCCCGCCAGTTAGTCGGAGAAAAACTGCAAGAAGCTCGCGATGAAATTCCTGAAGGATTCGGAGATCCTCAGATGGGCCCGATAGCAACAGGACAGGGACAGATTCTTTACTATTACTTAAAAGATACCTCCGGCAAATACTCCCTGACTGAGCTGAGGACAATTCAGGACTGGATCGTTAAATTCAATCTTCAAACTGTCTCTGGGGTTACAGAGGTCTTAGGCATAGGAGGACATGAAAAGCAGTTCCAGATAGTCGTAGATCCGGATGCGCTGATTCGCTATGACTTGACTCTCAATGAAGTAATCAAACGCGTAAATGAGAATAATCTTAATGTCGGAGCGCAGTTTCTTGAACAGAACGGTGAACAGCTTATCGTGCGTTCTGAAGGGCTTGCCGAAGGTATTCCAGATTTAAAAAGCATCGTTGTCAAAACTGTCGACGGCAGACCGGTACACATTAGCGATGTCGCAGAAGTTAAGGTCGGCGGGGCTATCCGCCGCGGCCTGCAGACCCGGAATGGAACAGAAGAAGTCGTTGCCGGCATGGTGGTTAAACTGATCGGTACAAATTCATCCACTGTGATAGAACGCGTGCAGGAAAAAATAAGGGAAATCCAAAAGAGCCTGCCCGATGGAGTGAAAATTGTTCCTTTTTATGAACAGAAAACAATCGTTGATGCTTCTCTGGATACAGTCAGGAATGCTTTATTGCAGGGCGTAATTCTTGTTGTTATTGTTGTTTTTGTGTTTATGGGAGGCTTCAGGCCGAGTGTCATTGTTTCGGTTGCACTGGCCTTTTCTGTACTGTTTACTTTTATTGCTATGAAATATCTGGAGCTTTCGGCCAATCTGATGACTTTTGGCGGAATTGCAATTGCGATTGGGATGCTTGTTGACGGGACAATTGTAGTAGTGGAAAATGTTGACAGAATGTTAAGCGAGGCCGAACCGGATGAGCCGCGAAGGCACGTTGTTTCAAGAGCCTGCTTTGAGGTTGCCCGGCCTATCGTGTTTGCTATTTCGATTATAATTCTTGTTTTTATCCCCCTGTTCACTCTGCAAGGCGTGGAAGGCAAAACATTCCGTCCTCTTGCAGCCACAGTCGCTTTGGCGCTTTTGGGTTCTTTGATATATGCCGTTTTGCAAGCTCCGGCTTTGTGCAGTATCCTTATGAAACGCCCCGTAAAGAAGAAGGGAGAAAAATCAGCTGAAAAGAAAGGCGAGCCTCTTATTGTCCGAATTCTGCTCAAACCTTATCGGCCTTTGGTCAAGTTCTTCGTTAAATTCCGTTATATTACTGTAATTATAGCCGCCGCATTGCTGATTTTGGGCGCAACAATTTATCCGAAACTCGGCAGTGAATTTACTCCGAGGCTGCTTGAAGGTGATATTATGGTCAATCTAACTTTTGCACCTTCGGCTTCCATAAAAGAATCGAAACGTAATGTGATGCTTTTGGAAAAACGCTTTCTTCAGATCCCCGAAGTTACGGAAGTTGTAAGCCGGATTGGTCGAGGTGAAGTGGGAGCGCATTCAGCACCGGTAAATGTAAGTCATATGAACGTGATCCTCAAGCCCAAATCAGAATGGACAGATGCCCGAAACCAGCTTGATATTGAGGCGAAAATTCGAGAAAAGCTCAAAGGCTTTCCCGGCGTTCAGACCAACATTACCCAGCCCATACAGCTTTCAGTTGATGAGCTTATCGGTGGTGTAAAGGCTGAACTTGCAGTGAAATTATTTGGCGGCGAACTGGATACTTTGAAATCCAAAGGGGACGAAATCGCAGCAGTAATCAGAAATGTAAACGGGGCAGCTGATGTGCAGGTACAGCAAATGATAGGTGCCCCGCAGCTTGTTATTCGTCCTGACCGTCGAGCAGCAGCTCGTTATGGCATGAATATTAGCGAAATTCAGGAAGTTATAGAAGCGGCAGTTGGCGGGGTTGAAGCCGGGCAGATATTTGAAGGTATTCGGCGATTCGATATTTATGTCAGATATAAAAAGTCAGCCAGAGCCACTCCTGAAGCTATTCGAAATATAATTGCAGAAACTCCCGATGGGAAACGAGTTCCGCTGGATGAACTGGCGGCTGTCAAAGAAGTAATTGGTCCCCGGCAGATATTGCGTGAAAACAATCAGCGATATCTTTCGGTACAGTGTAATGTAGTCGGGCGCGATATAGGAAGTTTCGTTGAAGATGCGCAAAAGAAAATCAATTCTGAGATTAGTTTGCCTCCAGGCTACTTTATTTCATGGGGAGGCCAATTTGAATTGCAGCAGGAAGCAAACAAACGTTTAGCGGTTGTAATTCCGGTTACCTTGTCAATTATCGCTTTACTGCTTTATATTAATTTTAAAAGGATTTCAAATACACTGCTTATTCTTCTTAATATACCTTTGGCACTGGTTGGCGGGGTTGCTGCCCTGTGGCTTTTCGGCGAGAATTTTTCTGTTCCTGCTTCAATCGGATTCATTGCATTGTTCGGGATTGCACTGGAAAACGGGATGGTTCTGGTAACTTACCTTAATCAGTTAACGTCAAAGGGTTTGCCGATTGATGAGGCATCTGTTCAAGGGGCATGTATGCGTTTGCGGCCGGTACTGATGACTGCCGGAACCACTGCTCTGGGGCTTGTTCCGCTGCTTCTTTCTTCCGGGACAGGAAGCGAAGTGCAGAAGCCGCTGGCAATGGTTGTTATTGGCGGACTGGTAACTTCTACAATACTCACCCTGCTGGTAATACCGGCGTTGTATAAGTGGTTTACTCCGAAACAGATTATGGAATTGGAATAAAAAGGAGATTCGAAATGAAAATGATAATCGCTTTTGTCAAACCTAATATGCTGGATGCAGTAATTCTCGCATTACATAAAATTGAAGGTCTTACGGGCGCCAGCTCCACAGAAGTACAAGGCTTTGGAAGAGACCGCAGCATGAATGACCGAGAAATTTCGCTCAAAACAAAAACGCATATCAAATTGGAAATAGCCTGCCATGATGATTTAGTGGATAAAGTGCTCTCGGCAATTGCCAAAGCTGCCCATACAGGGCTTCGCGGCGATGGGAAAATTTATGTATTGCCTCTGGATGATGCCGTTCGAATCAGCAGCAATGAACGCGGAGAGAATGCCGTATAAATGGTTAATTTAAGGATAGAAAGGGAGTGCCATTATCTTCAATAAGCCCAAGCCGTTCAGCGATAAGAAGCTATGCGAGGAGATGGAGAAAAAGGGCATCAAAATCGCAAGAAGAACCGTTGCCAAATACCGTGATCAGCTCGCCATCCCGTCCGCTAAGATGAGAAAGCAGTACAAATAACGGCAGCTTGTATCTGGCAAATCCCAGTTTTCTCTAAACTCTAAAACAGCAAAAGAAAATCTTTACCCCGCAGGAGTATTGCTCCTATATATCCCGTCGAAAACTCCGTTTTATTCGGGGCGTGGCAAAGCCTATTTATCCCGTTGAAAAACCACTTTTCAATTGGGCAAATCAAGCACTACCCGAAACCCGAGAAAGCTGCTGGGATAGTGCGGGCTGCTGTTGTAACGGTACGAGACGGTGCAGAAGTAGTCGTAGTAGCGCCAGCTGCCGCCGCGGAGAACACGAAAGCTTCCGCTGTAGATAGAGTTTGTCCACTCCCAAGCATTTCCCGCCATATCGCACAGGCCGTAGCCGAAGGCTGGGTAATAGCCGACCGGGGTTGTATATGGATAGCCCGATAGGCCGAGCGGATTTGCACAGCCGCTATCGTAATAATTAGCTTTGCTTTGATTAATCGTTGTTCCGCAGCCGTAGGTATATGAGCCGTCGTAGTCTGCCGCAGCCTGCCACTCCCACTCTGTGGGGAGCCTGTAGCCGTAGTATTCGCAGAAGCCAATCGCTCCATACCAGCTTACCTCCACTACAGGATGCTCGCTCATGTCATACCCTTCTCGGGTTTCAACATAGAAAGAGCCGTTTGAGTATGAAATCTGGGCGTAAGAAGAGTCCATATCGTAGTAAATCTGGCCTGAATAACTCCCGCTGCTGCCGTAAACATCGCCGCCGGTTATGTCAACACCGCCCGAGGCAAGGGCATCGTTGAGGTACTGGCAGTACTGGGCGTTGGTCGTCTCATACTTGCTCATATAGCCGGTAAAGCCGCCGTGGCCGTCGATGGGATTGCCATCATAATCTTTCATATTAGAGCCGTCATCATCAATATAAACCCAGGTCATCCCGGCGGGATTAGAGTTCTCAGACTCCAGCCAGTGTGCGGCAAGCATGGCAAAATCGCCAATACCAATTACCCCGTTTCCATCGTGATCGAAGGCAGGATCCCACTCTGCAAAAGAACTGCACATTATTGAAATACACAGGAAAACGCTCAATAACACCTTTGAAAATCTCATTTTAAAACTCCTGATAAATTAAAATCTTCTTCCTCTTCAAAATTTACCAGCAAAAAAGTTAATTTCAAGTTAATTTTTAAAAAATCTTTAGCGGGTTTTCCGACGCAGGCGGAGAGATAGCGGAGGGAGATATTTTTCAGCCGCTAATCAGCTCTGATTTTTCACTAATGATTTAAGATAAGTTTTTTTGATGGAGAAAGCCAATTTAAAATTAATATGAAATCTTTATCTCATCCTGTAAATCTTGTTAATCCTGTCTAATTTCTTGTCTCCCTCCGATTGCTCCGATTCCTCCGATGTTTAACTCTCTTTTACATCAGAGAAAACATTTTCATAAATGAGGGAAAGCTCTCTGCCGGAAGAACGTTTCACCGCAATACCAAACTCTTCTCCAATGTTTAAATTGTATTTTTTACACGGAGATAGCGGAGGAAGCGGAGGGGAATATTTTTTTCAGCCGCTAATTTACACTAATTTTTCACTAATGATTTAAGATAAGTTCTTTTGATGGAGAAAGCCAATTTAAATTTAATATGAAATCTTTATCTCATCCTGTAAATCCTTGCCCCGAACCGCTAATCGGGGCTAATTTCCGCTTATAAAATGAAATTTTCCTACATCAAATCTGAGCAATCTGTGTATTCTGAGGAATGTATCAGATTAGCTGTTAATCGTTTTTTATGGTTATTTCATTTTTTCCCGCGCTTATTTCAACAGCCCCCTTTTCTGCCTTAATCTCCTTCCCGCTCAGGAAAACAGCCTTATTTTCAATATCATCAAGGCGGAATATTCCGTCGGTGTTTGCGGGGAGTTTGATTGAAAAATTCCTGCCGCAGGCGGTTTTCTCAAAGCTGCATTCAACGGAGCCTCTAATAGTGGGCATTTTGATTTTGGTTCGCTCCAGACCTGCAAGCTGCGGCTGGATTACCACAGACTCAAAGCCCGGACTGTTCGGGCGAATCCCCCATAGCCATCGCGGGATTACATTCGCCGGCGCTGCGCCCCATGCATGATTCCAATCAGCATTTGGCTTATACTTCAGGTCCCAAGCTTCGAGGGTTACTGTGGAGCCGGCTTCTATCATATTCCACCAGCTCCTGTCGGTTTTGGCTGTGATAAGGCTCAGGGCGTATTGAGATTTGCCCGCCTTGAAGAGCCCCTGCAGGAGATACTGAGCCCCGTAAACGCTGCACGCCATCCCCCTTGATTCAACAAATTCCGCCACAGACTTCTTATGCTCCTCGGGCACAATATCAAAGGCCAAAGGCAGCATATTTGAATGCAGCGAAGAATGCGTTGCTCCCTCGCCGTCAATGTATATCCCTTTATCTTTATCGAAGAGCTTACTGTTAATCGCCTCTTTCACCTTCGCAGCCATACTGGTGAAGAGCCTTCGGTCTTTTTTCTTATTGAGTATCTCGGCAAATTCCGCCATAATCTGCATATTCCTGCAGAAAAACGCATTCACCACCGTGTTAATCGGCAGCATCTGATGGCCGTCTCTTTCGCCCTGCTCGGTTGCGAGCTTCCAGCCGGTGTCTTTCTGGGCGGGCGGCCAGTCAACGATGTCTCCAAGGCCTTTTTCAGGAACCGGGTCGAATCCTATATCCCGCAGGAGCTGATCAGTTACTTTGCCAGTCTGAGTGGAGATAAGCCCGTCTTCCCTTGCCAAAGCTATAAGGCTCTTATGCCTTAAAATATCATAATAATTCTCTATCAGCTCGGTATCGCCTGTGTACATGTAATCCTGATAAACCATCATAGCAGTATGCAGTATCCACTCTGTAGGCCAAGTTGGGTGATCCATAAAATACTCGATCGTCTGTTTGGCCATTGCATACTCTCTGTCGGTGCAGTAATGGCTGAGCTGGTTAATATATGCATCCGCCTCGTAAGGGATTCTTTCTCTGTCTCCATCAACATACAGGCCTGCGAATGATGTGGCTTTTATGGAATATTTACACAACTGCCAAACCTTGTTGAGGGTTTTGCTGGAGCTGGAAAACGCGCTTGCATTATCTTGGAAGTAGTAGAAGAAGGCCTTCTGCCTGATATCATCCTCGGTAATTTCAGATGAAGCGCCGATAATCTCGCAATACCTGAACGGCATAACAACGCCGAAAGATTCGGGCAGCTTCACTGCACGGCTGCCGGTGTTCCGCGTGTCTGCGGGGAGCTCAACCTCATACTCCCTGCAGCCCGGAGAAACCTCGATCTCAACCTGCTTATAGCGGATTGAACCGCCCGGATTTGTATCCACCCTGCCGCCGGAGCTTTTCTCGCCGAGCCTTATTTTTAATGTTTCGTGCTTCTCTGTTTGGTATTTGAGAGTAACAGAGCCGAAGGCTGCTCTGGCGAAATCGAAAAAATATGTGTTGCGGGAGATTTTCTTCGAGGATTCAGGGGCTATATGTTCAATCTGAAAGGAATTTTGCGTGGAAACCGGCTCGCCTCTATCGCCCGCAGCGAACTTCTGCACGGGAGAATAAAGCGAAACCCGCCCCCTGCTGTCCCATATGCGAACCTTCCAGTAGTATTCAGAGCCCCGCTCCAGCGACTTGCCTGCGTGTTCGATATTTACACACTTATCGCTGAGAACTTTTCCCGAATCCCAGATATCGCCTTTGCTGCGGTTGATGCTTGGTATGCTTGAGGATACGATAATCTGATAGGCCTTCTGATATTGCGCCTCTTGCGGGACAATCCAAGAGTATTCGGGCTTTCGGTCTGATATCTGCACGCCTTCAGCCGGCTCGCGGATGTATTCAACAGTCTGCCCGCAGGGCTGGGCAAAGAAACCCTCCGCCCCAGCGGTACCTGCGCTGAAAATCAAAAGAAACGATGATGCAAAAAACAATACCCTTCGCCGGCTGGCCGGCATCTTGTAAATGGAGCTCATAATTAACCTTCCCTGATTCTAACCTGAAATATTTAACTACAATTTACCCAATCAAAGATAAATTGCAAACATCAAAGAAGCAGCTCTAAAGGTTCTCAAGCTCAGACAACCACGGGTGAGTTATTGAAAGCAAATGCAGATCGGAAAGGCATAAAAAGAAGTGGGTGAAAAATCAGCATTTTGAAAGCTCGAACGCGGTGAAGCTGAACCTCTGCCCGAACCCAGAACAATCCTCCCCTTACCAGGCGTCTCTACTTGCCCGTGTAATCAATGCCTTTGATGCCGTTTCTTGTAACGTTCGGGTCTGGAAGCTCGTCATTGGCTGTTTCGAGATCTTCTGCTCTAATAAAATCCACGTGCGTATCTGCGAAGAGGAAATTCCTCGCTCCATCCCAGCACCACCAGCCGCCGTCGTCGCCGCTTTCGATCTCTTCGTGATTGCTGTACCACTCGCCGAACATAATCTTCTGCGAGGGATGCGATGCGCTGCCGGCCTTCTGCGGCACCGCCTCAAGCTCACCAGACCAAGTGCCCGCTACGCTGGAGATGGAGTTGATCTGCTCGGGGCTGTGGTAGAAGCTCATTGAGTATGCGTAGCTTGTGGCTTCGTATTTATTCTCTGCTGTGCGGTCTCCCGGGCAGGAAAGAACGCTCGTTCTGCCTTCCTGATTATCGAGATAAGGCTTTACGTATCCCCTGAAGCCCCGCCCCATCCAGAGCCATACTCCTGAAGGCAGGGGATCTCCGCCTGCCATATATTCAAGCCCGTTGTCCTGCGTGTACATCTCCGAGCCTGCGGCAATCTGCCTGAGATTGCTGCTGCATACGGTTCGCTTGGCCACATCCCTCGCCTCAGCGAGCGCTGGAATCAGAAAACTCATCAGCAGGGCTATGATGCTTATTACCACAAGAAGCTCTATTAAAGTGAATCCTTTTTTGTGCATATTGCTGAAGTCCGGTTTAATTCGGTTTTGTTCTTTTGTTTCACAAAAACTGAGCGGGGTATCGTACTGAAAGCCTGAGCGGTGTCAATAAAATTCAGCAGCTGAAAAGCTTTCTGAGGAATGCGAGAATTGTGGGCGGTTCGAAGTGGTGTTTGCTCAGGCGGACATGCACGGTCTTCTTGTCAACCGCTGTAACCCTGCGCGAGGTTCTGTTGAAGATGTCGGCTGCTTTGGAGTCGTCTGCCTGCGGGCTGAATGTGAACACGAGATCCTGCCCCTGAGCCTTGATTCTCGCTATCAGGTTCTCAGATGCCCTGAGCTTAATCTTTGCCAGATCAATCAGCCAGACAGCCTGCTCTGGGAGCTTGCCGAAGAGGTCTTTGAGCTCTTTTTCAAGGAGGAGCAGGTCTTCAAGCGTTTCAGCTTCAGCGGCCTTTCGATATGCCCCGAGCCTCTGCTTATCTGAGGGGATGTAGTTTTTGGGGATGTATGCGCTGAATCCAAGATTGAGCGAGGTTTCTGGTTTGGGTATAGTATGGTCGCCTTTGAGCTGCTTTACCGCATTCTTGAGCATCTGGCAGTAAAGCTCATAGCCCACTGTGTCTATATGGCCGGACTGCTCAGCCCCGAGGATATTACCCGCCCCTCTTATTTCCAAATCGCGCAGCGCAATCTGGAAGCCCGCTCCGAGCTCAGAATACTCCTCAATCGCCTTGAGCCTTCTTGCCGCCACAGGTGTGATTGGTCTGTCCGGCGGGATCAGCAGCTCTGCTCTTGCCTTTCGTTTGAACCTGCCCACCCTGCCGCGGAGCTGATGGAGCTGGGCGAGGCCGAAGCGGTCTGCATTGTTTATCACGATCGTATTTGCGTTTGGTATATCAATGCCCGATTCGATTATCGTGCTGCATACGAGGATATCGATTTTCTTCATTGCAAAATCGAGCATTGACTTTTCGAGCCTCTTTTTGTTCATCTGTCCGTGGGCAACGGCTATATTCGAATCAGGGAAAAGCTCGCGGAGGAGGTTTGCGGTTTTGTCGATTGTTTTAACGATATTATGCAAAAAGAACACCTGCCCCTCCCTCGCAAGCTCCCTTGAGATAATCTGCTTTATGAGGGAATTGTCGTAGCGGTGGATTGATGTTGCAACGCTTCTCCTGTCCAGAGGCGGGGTGGAGAGCGTGCTGATATCGCGGATGCCCATAAGAGACATATGCAGCGTGCGCGGTATCGGAGTTGCTGAGAGCGAGAGGATATCCACATTCACCTTGAGCTTTTTGAGCTTCTCCTTATGCTCCACGCCGAACCTCTGCTCCTCATCGATAATCAGAAGCCCCAAATCGGCAAACGCGATATCTTTCGATAAGAGCCTGTGTGTGCCGATGAGGATGTCGATTCTGCCAGCTCTGCTCTGCTCGATTATCTCTTTTGCCCGTCCTGCGGAGATAAATCTGTTGAGCACCTCTATCCGCACAGGATAGCCGGCAAACCTGTTTCTGAAAGTGTTTGCGTGCTGGATGGTGAGGATTGTGGTTGGGGCGAGAAGAGCGGTCTGCTTGCCGGAGAGAACGGCCTTAAACGCCGCCCGCATTGCGATTTCTGTTTTACCGTAGCCCACATCACCGCAGAGGAGCCTCTCCATCGGCTTCGGGCTCTGCATATCGGCCTTGATCTCTTCTATGGCCTTTATCTGGTCGGGTGTTTCCTGATAGGGGAATGCATCTTCAAACTCCCGCTGCCAGTCGCAGTCCTGCGAGAAGGCAAAGCCCCCTGCCTCGTTTCGTTTTGCCTGAAGCTCAAGCATCTCCGATGCCATATCCATCACAGCATCGTAGGCCTTTTTCTTCTGGTTGAACCAGCGTTTGCCTCCAAGCTTGCTCAGCGACGGCTTCATCCCCCCCGAGCCAATATACTTATGCACGAGGCTTATATTCTCCACAGGCACGAATATCTTCGCTTCGTCTGCGAATTCGAGGATCATATGCTCCCTCGGGCACTGATTCTGCTCGATGATCTTTGTGCCGCGGTAGATTGCTATGCCGTTTGTAAGATGCACTACATAATCGCCCGAGGCGAGATCCGAAAGCGAATGCACGCCGGCAGACCTTCGAATTCTTGCAGCCCGCCTTCGAACAAATTCGCGTGCGAAAATTTCGTGATGACCTATTACCGTGAGCCCTTCCTGCCTGCTGGAGAAGCCTTCGCGAACATAGCCTATTTTTATGTGCAGATTTTCCGGCACAGAGCTTCGCTGGGATAAGATGAGCTGCTTAGTTCGTTTGATCTGCCCGGCTGATTCGCAGAAAAGCAGTACCTCCTCGCCGGTTTCTGCCTGCTCGCAGAGCCTGCCGAGCGCCTCCTGGCTTTTCTCAAGCACCGAACCTGCCTCAGCTTTGTATTTATCTATGCTCTCAACGCAAAGCTGGATGTGGTTTTCCTCCCCGCCTGCCGAGCCGAATCTGCTCACCTCAATCAGGCAGAGCTCCGAGGCGGCTTTGTAAATCTGGCTGAAAGTGAAGTATTTCCCGCTTCCCGATACCCTGCTCAAGTATGCCTGAAGCACCTCAGAGGCCTCTGATGGCTCTGCAAAGATAATCACGGCATCCTTTCTTAACAGCTCAAACACGCTCAATCCGCCTTCGGGCATCGGCTGAATACGTGAATAGATCTCCGCCTTCTGGATCTCCCCCTCGGATGTTTGGTTGTCCAGATTGATGTATCGGATTGTCTCCACCTCATCCCCGAAAAACTCAATCCGTATCGGCCTTGTTTTTTCTTCTTGGCCTTGGGCGTCTGTGATGCCGGCAGCGGGCGGGTAGATATCGAGGATGCCGCCGCGCTTTGCGAATTCGCCCGGAGCATCCACTGCTTCACAGGGCTCATAGCCCTGATCAGCGAGCCAGCTTGCAGCAAGCTCAGGTTCGAGATTTTTCCCGCAGCTTATCGAAAGCGCATCGGCCTCGAGACCTTCCGGATCGGGCAGAGGCTGGGATAATGCCTGCACAGAGGCGCACATCACATCACCTGCTGAAAGCTCTGGGATTTTCGCGGCGGCCTTGAGCCTCTCTGCCGCCGTTTCGCCTACAGAATCGCTGAGATCCTGCTCGCCTTCCCATGCAGGCAGAAACATGGGCTGCTTTGAGATGAAGGAGTGAATCTCATCGGCTGCGCAGTCTGAATCCTCTATGTGCGGGTGCACAATCAGAATTGGGCGGTCAAGCGTTTCAGAAAGCCTTCCCGCCAGCCAAGACGGATAGGCTCCCCAGCTTCCCGTGCATACAATCCGCCCTTTTACAGACTGGGCGGCCTCTATGATTTTCTCTTCGCAGGGATTCATATTAACCTTTAAGGAATAATATAAACATAATCATATTTTGCGAAAGAGTTTTCAAAAGTTTATCCGCCAGTGAGCTTGTATAGATCTCCAGATAAAAAGCTGAGCGAGAGGCTTATAAAATTGAACATCGAATGCAGGAGAATACACACCAGAAGGGAGCGTTTTTTCTCGTAGGCGTATCCAAGCACTAACGAGAACAGCATAAGCGCAGGCCAGTGCGTCCAAACGCCTGCCCCGTGAACAACAGCGAAAATCGCAGATGTAATCAATATCGGCAGCCCTCGCCTTCCCGTTGCTGAATTGAGCCCGCTTTGAACGAGGCCGCGGAAAATTGTTTCTTCCACAAACGGAGCCACCAACACAATATTAACGCCTGCCGCAATGCTCGCTATCAGGAAATTTCCGTCCTGCCTTTTTTGGAGCAGATCGTCTATGAAGGGGTGGTTCTGGGGCTGAAAATTATCAGTCAGAAGGCTTAACAGGTGGGTAGTGAGAACCACACTAAGAGAGATAAACGGATAAACTGTGAGGATGAATTTGCCGGCTGATTTAAATCTGCCCCAGAAATTACGAAAATCCAACCCAAGAGCAGATATGCCCTCAGACTGAAAAGATCGAAAGTATAATTCAAGAAAGATGATTGTAATTATCCCAGCAGAAGCCATCCCAATCTGCTGGGCAAGCATCTCATCTTCCAAAACCACCTTCAGTCCTTCGGAAAATGCCGAGGCGAGGATGATATAGCTGCCCGCAGCTAGAAGAACAGACCCCAGCGGCTGAATCCTGTGCCACGGCGGTAGCTTGCGCAAAGCTCGTACGCCCAGCCCGGTATCAAATGCCCATTTAATGCCGGCAAAGCCTGCCGCAGCTAGCCAGATTATGTAGAAAGATCCGAATATTGAGTAAACAGCGGAGTCCATTTATTATTTTCGCTTTCAAAAATTGTTAAATCCGGCTGATTATATACACTCCATTACCAGTTCAAAAGCACAAACTTTAACAGCCCCCTTCTCGAAAGTGATATAAAGCATTTGAAGTTAACACCACAAAGCAAACTTGCTGGGGCCGAACTTAGAAGCGGGAAAAATAAGCTTTTTCCCTTATCGCTGAATTTCGAATAGAGAGAGCGTCCTGAGCACCTTCATTTCCGCCGGGTAGCCGTGGCATACTGAAAGCTGCACCTTATCGGCAGTTTTCCAAATCGAGGCATACGAAAACGGCCTTACAAGCGTCCCGCTCTCGGAGTTGGTGTACATAAAAAGATTCCCGTTATTGGCTGCGGAATCCTTGAGCTCGTCTGCGATATAGGAATACACATTTTCCGATACCGATTCAATCCCGAATTCTGTCTGATATTTAACCAAACCCCCAGCGAGGCTGTAGGAGTGATATTTAGTTCCTTTGAGCCGGAAGCTGTCAATCTCGCCGGCGGGGAGTTGTTTCTGTCTTGCAGTGCCGAGGAATTCGGTAACGCAGAATTTATGCCCGTGCAGACTTATCAGGTGAGAACAGCCGGTGATCCAGAGGTCGATCCCGCAGGCTGGAGATTGTTCCATAATACGCCTGCGCACATCGAAAAGCTCCGGATGAAGCGGCTTTTCGTAAAGCCTGAGTTTGAGCTTGTTTACTTTTAAAGTTTCTCTTGCTAAAGCCTTCAATTCTATACCTCTTGTGAAATTAGAATGCGGAATTATACATTTCGCCAATTCAATTTCCAGTAAATTTTAGACTCATGGGTGGATGTGAGGAATTATTTTTCGGCAAAATGCAAATAATCATGCTGCAATGCTTTGCAGAATTTATTGCTGTCTATTCACTGAGCCAGTCCGCCGAAGACGGAAAACTCGCTAAGGATTTTTTGTCTGCGGGTTTCGTTGGCGAGTAGGGGCGAACCTGCGCGAGCGCCCGCCTGGGCAGCGTAAAAATTCTGCGAAAAAAACTTTTGCCTATTCCCTTCTCATTGCCTTTTGTCCACTTATTCCTCCGCCGAAGGCGGATTCATGCGTGGCTCGGTTTAAATATTTCGTATCGTGAAATCGCTGCGTAATACTAAAGACAATCAGAGCCGTGCGTGGAGTCCGCCGAAGGCGAAGAGCCTGTCCGCCGAAGGCGGAAAACAAGCGGATAGATTCGGCTTTAAAAAGCTTTGCCCAAAAATATTGTCTCTCAAAGAACCTCCGCAAAAGAAGTAATAAGAAATTGCTTGAAATGAACATTTGAATTTGATACACTTAGTTTGGCTTTAGATGTTGTTTAACAGCTCCACAGTATTGGTTAAATCTACATCTTTCTGCACTCTGATTGATGACACCAAAATCAAAAAAGAATATAGAATTTGGTTTGCAGTAAACAGGCTGCTGCAGATTTAATAGAGTTGTTTTATGAAAGGGTATTAAAATGAAAATGTTATGTAAATCGGCAAATCTCTTTTTATCTCTTCTTTTGTTGAGTTTCCCAGCAGCTTTGTCTGCCGGCGAGCTTGAGCCCTCCGCACCTCCCTCCTCGGGGACAATGAAAACCCTTGATGAGGTTGAGCCGCGAATCCCAATCCCGGGCTCAGAAACTCCGGTTGATACATTCGATATCTACGAATCGGGCTCCTACTACCTAACCGGCAATAGAGTATGCTCCTCAACCGGCATCTATATTAGCTCAGGCGTTAATAACGTTACAATTGATCTCTGCGGCTGCACGCTATCAGCTGAAGAAGGTTCTACAGGTATCAGCGGAATTATAATGCAGAGCTGCCGGAATGTTAGCATATCGAACGGAACTGTTACAGGCTTCTCTGCCCGCGGAATAGTCGAGCACAACAGTGATTCAAACGCTGGAGGACACAGAATATCAAATGTCCATATTTCAAATACCGGTTCGGGGCATTATAGTTGTAATGCAATTACTCTTTACGGCAAGGGGCATACCGTTGAAAACTGCATAATCAGAGACAACAGCAACGATGGTATTGTGCTCCACGGCGGAGGAACAGTAAGGAATAATATATGCACCGGAAACGGAGGTAAAGGAATATTTACCTATGGCAATGATTTAATAAAAGGAAACAGATGTTGTGATAACGGAGAGGATGGGATACTAGTTAATAACGGCAATTCTATTTTGATAGATAATGTATGTACAGGTAATGAAGAGCATGGAATTACAACTTCATCTGCAGATGCTTGCAGAATTGAAGGTAATGTTTTTTCTTCAAACGAGAGAAACGGGATTCACGCAGGACAGGGGTCAGTGATAAAAAGCAACACTGCCAGGAATAATGGAATGGCCGGGATACAAAGCGGAGGCAACAGCCTCATTATTGACAATACTGCCTTCGAAAATGCCACTTATGGAATTTTCTGCCAAAACGGCTACATAGACAGCAATTGTGCCGTGGGCAACAACAACAATATATATTCCCTAGGCAGTACGGTTGGGACTAATCATGCACCTTAATCCAGCAAAGCTAATTAGATAGAAAGGAACTTAAATGAATACTTATGTAAAAAGTTTTTCTGTGATTGCCTTTCTGTTTTTCTCTGCTGGGCTGCCTGTTTCTGCTGAAAATATAGACCCATACGACGACGGCAGTCAGTATGCATGGAGCGAAAACGCAGGCTGGCTGAATTTCCAGCCCGCTCAGGGCAGCGGTGTTCACGTGTCTTCTGATTCGGTTGAAGGGTTTGTTTGGGCGGAGAATATCGGCTGGATCAACCTCTCGCCCTCAAGCTATGGAGGCATTGAAAATGACGGCAGCGGGAATCTTTCAGGCTTCGCATGGGCTGAGAACGCAGGCTGGATCAATTTTGCACCAACCCACGGCGGAGTAACCATTGATACGGAAGGTGAGTTTGCCGGCTGGGCTTGGGGAGAGAATATCGGCTGGATAAATTTCTCTGTGCTCGATGCCGTGCAGGCGTGCAGAGTGTGTAATGAAGATCTGCTGAATATGGCAGATAACTGGCTGAGCGGAGCAGCTCAAGCAGATCTGAACAACGATTTTAATGTCGATATGATAGATTGCGCAATTTTAGCAGACTACTGGCTGGACTACTGCCCAGACGCATGGCCGCTGAAACAGTCTCTAAACTGAGTTTTTCTATGCCTTTTTGAACAGAGAGTCTTTTATTGGCTCAGGGAAAAAATTTTTAAATTAAAGAAAAAGCTTTTCCGCTTCGCCGCAGAAAAGCTGTAATTGTCTTTAAGAAAGGGTATTAAAATGAAAATGTTAACCCCGCTAACTTTAAAGAAACATCCTATATTTTGGGCTTCTATGAGATGGCTGTGACTTTTTTCTTATTCACTCAGCATCGATCAGGGTTTTGATTTTCTCTGCGGCCTGCTGCGCCTTCTCTGGGGCGAGCTGTTTTGCAGGCCATTCGGTGAACACCCCGTCGTTCTCGAATCGAGGAATTATATGGAAATGTATATGCGGTACTGCCTGCCCGGCGGCGGAAGCATTGTTGTTGAGCACATTGCACCCATCGCTGCCTGAAGCCTTCTGAACTGCCCTGCTTATCTTAGGCAAAGCCGAACCAATGGCCGCTGAGAGCTCGGCCGGGCAATCCCACAAAAACTCAAAATGCTCTTTCGGTATTACGAGTGTATGATACTCAGCGAGCGGATTGATATCCATAAACGCAAGCACGTTATCATCCTCATAAACCTTGCTGCAGGGTATCTGCCCTGCAATGATTTTACAGAATACACAGTCCATAAGGTCGAATCAGCTCTTGTCTTCTTTGCTTTCTTCTTCGGCCTGTTCTGAAGTATCTGCCTGCTGGTCTTCAGCGAGCTCTTCAGCCGTAGGCGTTTCAGCTTCAACGGCCTGAGCCTGCATTTGAGGTTCAGCCTGTTGGGGCTGAGATTTTTTTGGTGCCGATTTTTTCTCTTTGAATTCAAGCTCTTCTTCAACGAGCTGAAGATAGCAGAGGCTTCCGCTGTCTCCAAGGCGTCTCTTTGCGAGCTTGATAATTCTTGTATAACCGCCCGGGCGGTCTATGAATTTCGGCCCAATATCGCTGAACAGCCTTCCTACAACAGTACCCACTCTCTGATTTACGCCGTCTTTCTCTTCGAAGATATTTCTATCGCCCAGAAGAGAAATCGCACGCCTGCGAGAGGCGAGGTCGCCCTTCTTGGCAAGCGTAATAAGCTTTTCTGCAAACGGTTTTACCTCTTTGGCTTTTTCCAGAGTAGTGCATATTCTGCCGTGCTCAAAAAGGGAGCTGGCCATATTTCTACGCATCGCTGTACGGTGCTGGCATGTTCTGCCTAAATGACGTCCTGCTACACGGTGACGCATTGTTCTGATCCCTTATATCTTTATAACTTCATTATTATATCAAAACGCTAATAAGAGGCTCTGCTCTTATACTTCCATTCCAAGAGACAAACCAAGCTCTTCAAGCTTTCTCTTTATCTCTCTTAGCGAGGTCTTCCCGAAGCTTCGAACCTTGAGAAGATCGCTTTCGTTATACCGAACCAGATCTCTTACTGTCTGGAGCTTTATAGACTCAAGGCAGTTACCTGCACGCACAGACAGCTCAAGATCGCCGATCGGCATATCAAGCTTCCTGTTGAGCTCTTCATCCTCACCCTTTTTCTCAGAATCCTGAACCACGAGCTCGCCGTCAACGACCTCTTCGCCCGGAATACTGAAATGGGTGAACGGGTTAATATGTTTGCGAAGAATTTTGGCGGCCTCAATAACCGCAAGCTGCGGAGTTGTCGTACCGTCTGTCCAAACTTCGAGGATGAGCTTATCGTAATTTGTACGCTGGCCAACTCTTGTATCTTCAGTATTGTAGCGCACACGTACTATCGGGGAAAAGAGGGCATCAACTTCAATATTACCCACTTCCTGATCAAACCTGTCCAAATCAGCGATCCGGTCTTTAACAGCCCAGTATCCTCTGCCCTTTTGGACTGTCATTTCCATTTCAACCTCTTTATCTTCGGTTAGGTTGAAAATCACGTGGTCTTTATTAACTATTTCCACGTACTGATCGGTTTCGATCATTTCTGCTGTAACAGGGCCTTTTTTCTTGGCAGTGAGTTTTATTTTTCTCTCGCCGCTGCCCTGAAGCTTGAGGACAATCTTCTTGATGTTGATGATGATGTCGGTAACGTCTTCGAGAACGCCCGGTATAGTTGTAAACTCGTGATCCACTCCGTGAATCTTTACACGTGTTACCGCTGCTCCCTCAATCGAGGAAAGCAGAACACGCCTCAGGCTGTTACCGATTGTAGTACCGAAGCCTCTTTCAAACGGCTCTACGACAAACCTGCCGTAATACACATTCGATATTTCTTTGTCAATCTCGAACTTTGTAGGCAGTTCGATGCCTCTCCAAGTTATACGCATATTATTGCCTCTTCAAACAAGGTTCCCGCATAACCGGTCGGCAAACCGGAAAATGCAATCTGTTACTTGTAATCCATATTTTTAATAAAGCTTTATTTGAACCACCTTACACGCGGCGGCGTTTCGGAGGACGGCAGCCGTTGTGCGGTATAGGTGTTACGTCTTCAATAGATGAAATTCTGATCCCTGAGCTTTGAATCGCAGTAATAGCTGATTCTCTTCCCTGCCCCGGTCCTTTCACCTGAATTTCAACATCTCTAAGCCCGTGCCTTTTTGCTTCAGTAGCAGCCTTTTCAGCGGCCTTCTGAGCGGCAAAAGGTGTGCTCTTTCTTGAGCCCTTGAATCCCATCTGTCCGGCTGAAGCAGCGCAGAGAGATGCGCCTTCCATATCGGTGATAGTTACCACGGTGTTGTTGAAGGTAGATTTAATATGCACCACACCCTTAGGTACATTTTTTCTTGTTTTTCTTTTAGTAGCTTTAGCCATTTAAATATTATCCTGCTAATAAATTCACAGATTCAGCGTAACGCCTTAACACTCTTCTTGCCTGCAACTGTTTTCTTCTTGCCTTTACGCGTGCGGGAGTTGCACTGTGTCTGCTGTCCACGGCAGGGCAGGCCTCTTTTATGACGGAAGCCCCTGTAACAGCCAATCTCTTTGAGCCTGTTAATATCTTGAACAACTTTCCTTCTGAGCTGGCCTTCAATCTCATACTTATCAGTGATAAGCTGAGAGAGTTTCGTGAGCTCTTCATCAGTAAGCTGGTCAGCCCTGCGGGTTGGTTCTATACCAACCTTTTCAAGGACTTTCTTCGAATAATGTTTCCCGATTCCGTGTATATACAGAAGAGAATAGAATATTTGTTTATTGTTTGGTACATCTACACCGACTATACGAGGCATAATTGCTCCTTACGAAATTAAAGGGTTAGCCCTGTCTCTGCTTATGACGCGGATTGGCAGAACAGACTACTCTGATCACGCCCTTCCTCTTTATAATTTTGCAACTTTCACAGATACGCTTTACTGAACTTCTAACTTTCATATCAGCACCTGTCCGCTAAATGGCCGCTTATGCGGCGTTCTATTTTCTTAAAACAATACGACCTTTACTTAAGTCGTATGGACTCATTTCTACTACTACAGTATCTCCGGGAAGGATACGAATAAAATGCATCCTCATTTTACCTGAAACATGCGCCTCAATCTGATGTCCATTTTCAAGCTCAACCTTGAAAACAGCATTCGGCATAGCTTCAAGCACTTTACCTTCGATTCTTATTCCGTCGTTCTTACCCATAGTAACCTTTTCAGTTATCCAGTCATCACTTCACATCCGGAGGCTGTAACAGCTATAGTGTGCTCAAAATGAGCGCTTGGTCTTCCATCTCTGGTTACCACTGTCCAGCCGTCTCTTAAAGTTTTAACTGCGCCTCTGCCGGCGTTTATCATCGGCTCAACAGCTATTACCATCCCTTCTCTAAGGGTGAAATCGTTGTTGAGCGTAAATCTATCAACAAAATTCGGCACCTGCGGGGGTTCGTGCATTTCCTTGCCGATGCCATGGCCTACAAGCTCTTTCACCACGGAAAACCCCTCAGACTTGGCCTTTGCCTGCATCTGAGCAGCTATCCCGCTCCATTTCTTCCCGGGAGCCATATTATTTATAGCAATATCCAAAACTGCTTTAGTAACGTCCATCAGTTTACGCTTGAGAGCGGAAACCTCGCCTACGGCAATCGTAACGGCTGAATCTCCGCAATAACCATCAAGCTTTACGCCGAAATCAACGCTCACAATATCGCCCTCAGAGAGCTCAACCCTGCTGGAGGGGATGCCGTGTACTACCTGCTCGTTTACCGAAGCACATACAGCACCGGGAAACGGCTTGGGAGTATGCGGAGATTTCTGCCCTTTAAAGAGCGTTGCCGCACCTACTTCTTCAGCAGTTTTAGCAGCTATTTCATCAAGCTCTGCGGTTGTTACACCGGGCTTGCAGATACTTCTTACATTTTCAAGAGCCTTGCGGACAATTCCGCCTGAAACTCGCATTTTTTCAATTTCGCTGCTATTTTTAATGGAAAAACCCATTCCCTATGCTTCTTTCAACCTTTGAGCGATATCATTAGTTATCGCTTCGGGCCGCTGTGAGCCATCTATTTCAATATAAGCAGCAGACGCATCTTTGTAATGCGAGATGATCGGTTCAGTCATTTTATGATAAGTTTCGAGTCTTTCAAGAACAACTTCCCTCTTATCATCATCCCGCTGGATAATTTTGCTGCCGCATTTATCGCATATCCCATCCTGCATTGGAGGCATAGTTTCAAGGTGATACACAGCCCCGCAGTCTGGGCAGACTCTGCGTTTGGAAATCCGCTGGACAACTGTTTCGTCGTTGACAGCGAGCTCAATCACAGCATCAATTTTGGTATTTTCCTTTTCGAGAGCTTTATCGAGCTGCTCCGCCTGAGGCAGAGTTCTCGGGAATCCATCGAGAATGCAGTTGTAATCGGCATTCTTAACGGCTGAAATCATCATATCTATAACAAGCTCATCGGGCACAAGCTCACCTTTGTCTATGTGCTGCTTGGCCTTCTGGCCGAGGTCTGTTTTGCCGGCAATCTCGCTTCTGAATATATCTCCGCTGGAAAGGTGCTTCATATCAAACTGTTCAACCAGTTTCTTGCACTGAGTTCCTTTTCCTGCTCCCGGCGGACCTACGAGTATTACTATCATCTTCTTGCACCTTTAATCTTACCTGAATCGGAGAATCCTTCATAATTATGCATTACGAGCTGGGATTCAATTCTCTGAACAAGATCAAGCGAAACACTTACCACAATCAGAAGACCGGTACCTCCGAGGAAGGAAGCTACTACCCAGTCAACACCCATAAGGATTGTAACAAGCTGAGGTACTACAGCAATCACTGCGAGGAAAGATGCCCCGTAAAATGTAATTCTTGTCATCACCTTCTCAAGATATTCTGCGGTTCTGTGCCCCGGGCGAAGCCCTGGCACAAAACTGCCCTGATCACGAAGGCTTTTCGCCAAATCTTTCGGCTGGAACTGTACAGTAGTCCAGAAATATGAGAAAGCAAAGATCATTACAATATAAACGAAGTTGTATGTCCAGGCCTGCGGAGTAAACGCACCTGCAAGGTACATCATAACCGGACTTCCTCCCAGCGTACCAATCTTGGCAATCTGATCTATTATGATTCCCGGGAACATCATCAAACTTGAGGCAAAGATAATCGGCATTACGCCGCCGTGATTAACACGCAACGGCAGATAATGGCGAACTCCGCCAACCATCCTGCGGCCTCTCATCTGACGTGCCTGCTGTATTGGTATTCTTCTCTGTGCCTGAGTAATGAGGATCGCCCCCGCTACCACAAAGAGGAAAGCGGCAACAATAAACATAATCTTGCCAGGCCCGTACTGGCCTTCGATAGCCCCCACCTGTAAGGTAGAATTTTGAGCGACCTGAACCACTGTTCCCGGCATTCTCGAAAGGATACCAGCCATAATCAAAAGACTGATGCCGTTTCCAATACCGTATTCATCTATCTGTTCGCCGAGCCACATCAAAAAGAGTGTGCCGGCGGTCATACCTATAACCCCGAGCAGAGTGGTAGAAAACTCCATTCCGGGATATATACCGCCCATCGACCTTAGCCACGTCATTATCATAAGGGCCTGAATCACACACAAGGGCACCGTGAGATATCGGGTGTACTCCTGTATTTTTCGCTGCCCCTGCATACCTTCCTGCCTGAGCTTTTTAAGCGGTTCCCAAACTTCCCCCAGAAGCATCAAGATAATTGAAGCAGAGATGTAAGGCATAATCCCAAGCCCGAAGAGTGAACTCCGGCTCAGCGTACCGCCTGTAAACATCTGCATCGTCTCGGCCATTCTGCCGAGAGGCGAAGAAGAATCCCTGCTGCTTGTCTGCTGCTGAATCACTTCATTATCTGTTCCGGGCACGTGGATATGGAATCCTACCCTGTAAATGCATAGCAGCATTATTGTAAACAGTATCTTCTTGCGTAGGTCAGGTATCTTGAAAACGTTTACTAACTTGCTGAACATTACTCACACCTCATTTACAGCCTCAGGCCACGACACTTGCCGTACCGCCGCAGCTGGATATTTTTTCCTGTGCACTTTTGCTGAATTTATGCGCCTGTACTGTCAGTTTCTTAGTAAGCTGTCCATCACCAAGAATCTTGACCCTGCTTGCAGAACTTCCAACAAGACCATGCTCTGCGAGCTGCTCCACGCCAACGGTAGAGCCGTCTTCGAAGTACTTCTCAAGCTGAACTACATTCACAATTTCGTAGTTATTAGCAAAATGATAATTGCTGAAGCCAACTCTGGGAAGCCTGCGGAATACAGGTATGTTACCGCCGGCAAACATTGCCTTGCGGGAGTGCCCAGATCTGGATTTCTGTCCTTTATGTCCTCGGCCAGCAGTTTTTCCATTTCCACTGCCTCGGCCTCTTCCAATACGGGAAGGAGCCTTATTTTTGCCGGCATTTTTCGTTATCTCGTGACTCAACATAGCGACTTTCACCACCTTTTTCAGATTTCAAGTTCCACACCGCGAAGAGATTTTACTTCTTCTCTGCTTTTGAGTTTGCACAACCCGTCGAGAGTTGCTTTAACCACGTTCTTGGGAGAAGTGCTCCCATAAATCTTAGTTAGAACGTTGTGGACACCTGCAAGCTCGAGAACAGCACGGCTGCTCAAACCTGCAATAACTCCAGTACCCGAGCTGGCAGGGAGCAATCTTACTTGCGTTGCCCTGCATTTCCCGACAACCTCATGGGTTATAGTACCTTCGTTCAAAGCCACTTTCACCGTATTCTTACGGGCTTCTTTAACGGCCTTCTCTACCGCATTCGGCACCTCATTTGCTTTACAGTAGCCGATTCCTACTGTGCCGTTTCTGTCTCCAACGACGACAAGTGCAGCAAAACTGAACTTACGGCCGCCTTTAACAACTTTTGCACAGCGGTATATCTTAACCACCTGATCTTCAAATGCCGAATCGCTTTGTGCTGTATAATTATCTGATGCTTTAGCCAATTTATATCTCCGCTAACGTTAAATTCAGAATACAAGTCCGGCTTCTCTGGCAGCATCAGCCAAAGCCTTAACTCTGCCATGATATCTGTATGCACCGCGATCGAATCTTACAAGCTTAATCCCCACTTCGGAAGCACGCTTAGCCAGAGTTTCGCCGACAGTCTTCGCTGCTTCGGCGTTGCCGCCATGACCAATGTCTTTTTTCAAAGCTTCCTGCATGGTGCTCGCAGATGCGAGGGTAACCCCGCTGCGGTCATCAATTATCTGAGCTGTAATATTTTTATTTGAGCGATACACAGAGAGTCTAGGGCGGTCAGAATCACCTTTAACCTTCTTCCTTACTCTGTATTTACGCCTTCTATTTGATTGCTTAAGTCTTTTATATCTCATTTTTCAAGCCCGAAACAAATTTTTTAACCTGCCGAATTAGGATGCAAATGCCTTGCCGACCTTGCGGCGTACAAATTCATCAGCATAACGCACACCTTTGCCCTGATACGGCTCCGGCGGACGTGCCGCTCTAACGTTTGCGGCAAACTGACCAAGCTGCTGCTTGTCAATTCCGGAAATAGTAAACACAGCGGGAACATCATTACCTTTTGTGGCTGCGGTTTTGATCTCAATCGATATGCCTTTTGGCACAGGTATATCAACAGTATGGCAGTAACCAACATTGAGGATAAGCTTGCCGCCCTGTTCCTTAACATTGAAACCAGTACCAAAGATCTGCATTTCTCTTGAAAAGCCATTGGTAACGCCGGTAATCATATTGTTTACCAGAGCCCTCATTGTTCCAAACATCGCTTGCAGTTTTCTGTCTGCAGGATTCGTGTTTTCAAAAACAACACTGCTGTCTTCAACTTTAATGTCTATGCCCGAGTAAGCATTTTCCGAGAGCTCGCCTTTAGGCCCTTTTACTTTGACCTTGCCCGAGCCAACTTCTACACTCACTCCGGAGGGTAAATCTATAGGTTTTCTTCCGATACGACTCATAATTCAGCTCACCGTACAAAGAATTTCGCCGCCAATTTTATTCTTGCGGCAATTAACATCACTCAACACGCCTTGGCTTGTTGAAACGATTGACACGCCCAATCCGCCAAGCACTCTGGGCAGATCCTCAACGGAGCCGTAAACCCTTTTTCCCGGGGTGCTGACTCTCTGCAAATCAGTGATAACCGGTGTGCCCAGCTCAGAATATTTCAATTTTATGCGCAGAATACCCTGCCCTGTGTCTTCAATGCGGTCATATTCTTTTATGAACCCTTCACTCAAAAGCACCTGGGCAATACCCTCGCATACTTTACTTGCTTTTACGGTTACTTCATTTTGCTTCACCATAACAGCATTTCTTATTCTCGTCAGCATATCAGCAACTGGATCGCTTAAGCTCATCTATAAAACTCCGTAGTGGAATAATTCTGCATTACCAACTTGTCTTTTTCACGCCAGGAATTTTGCCTTCATTGGCAAGCTTCCTGAAACAAATACGACAAATCTTAAACTTTCTGTAAACAGCTCTGGATCTTCCGCAGAGCTCACATCTTGTGTATCCGCGTACCCTGAATTTGGGCTTCTTTTTTACTTTGTTTTCAAGTGCCTTTGTTGACATCGATCACTCCGTTAACATTATTTTTTAAAGGGCATACCAAACATCGTAAGCATCTCACGACACTCCTGATCGGTATCCGCTGTGGTAACAAAAGTTACATTCAGACCCTGAGGGGCAAACATATTCACCGAATCAATTTCGGGGAAAATGCTCTGCTCTGCAAAACCGATAGAGTAGTTGCCTCTCCCATCAAAGCTTTTTGTGCTCAGACCGCGGAAGTCTTTCACTCTTGGAATTGCAAGGTTTATAAGCCTGTCAAGGAATTCGTACATCCTCTCACCTCTGAGAGTTACCTTGCACCCAATCGGCTCACCTGCACGGAGCTTGAAGTTTGAAACGCTGATCTTGGCCTTGCATACCAGCGGCTTCTGCCCCGAGATCGAAGTAAGGTCTTTCACTGCCTGATCGAGGTACTTCTTGTCCTGAATTGCGTTGCCCACACCCATAGACAAAACTACCTTCTCGAGCTTCGGTATTGCCATAACAGACTTGTAACCGAATTTCTCCTGCATTTGTGCAGCAATTTTAGATTTATATAGATCTTTCAGTCGTGCCATTTACGTACCTATCTTTAAGCTTTCGGCTTGCGTACTACACCAAGCTCAGTTCCATCGAGAGCAACACGCTTTTTGCCGCCCTCTTGTTCAACGAATCTTACTCGAGCACCTTTTTCTGTAGTCGGGTTCACAGGCATCACATTGCTGATGTGAATCGGCTGTTCAACAGTTATCTGTCCGCCCTGCGGGTGCTTCTGAGATGGGCGAACGTGCTTTTTAGCAAGATTCACGCCTTCAATAATCACTTTCTCAGAATTCATAACCCTGAGCACTTCGCCCTTGCGGTCTTTATTAGTGCCGCTTATTACTACTACTCGATCGCCTTTTTTAATACGTGCTGCCATATTTGTATCTCTTAAACTACTTCACTGGCAAGTGAAATTATTTTCATAAAGTTCTTCTCACGAAGCTCTCTGGCTACCGCACCAAAGATTCGAGTACCGATGGGATTGTTGTCCGCATCAATCATAACCGCTGCATTGCTGTCGAAACGTACATAGCTGCCGTCAGGCCTGCGTAAAGGTGCTTTTGTCCGAACAATCACACACTTGTAAACCTTCTTCTCGTTGAGCTGACAGGTCGGCAGGTGTCTCTTAACAGTAACGCTAACGATATCACCGACAGAAGCAGCAGGCCTTGTATATTTGCCTTTGCTTGTACCGCTGTGCCCAAGGACTTTGATGCACTGAGCAGTTTTCACGCCGCTGTTATCGGCTATTTCCAACATTGTCTCTTGCTGTATCACTTGAGTGTCCTCACCGATTATTTAATGTTTGCTTGTTCAACGAGGCCGACAAGACGCCAGCTTATGGTCTTGCTGATTGGCCTGCACTCAACAATATCGACAATATCGCCTACACTGGCTGCGTTTTGTGGATCGTGAACGCCGAGTTTAGTGCGGCGTTTTACGTATTTGCCATATACTGGATGCTTGACATTATAATCAATCTGCACCCTTATAGCCTTATCACCGCTGCGGCTGACCACCGTCCCGCGTCTAGTTTTAAATACCTTGCCTTCCATCATTGAGCCTTCAACTGATTTTTTCTAATAATTGTCTTAACTCTGGCAATATCCTTGCGACATTTTGATATTGCATATTTATCTTCAAGGTTCTCTGTAACAGACTGCATCCTCAGCTCGTAAAGTTTCTTCTGAAACTCTTTGAGCTTTGAAGGCAAATCTTCTGTCTTTAGTTCTCTTAATTCTGAAGCTTTCATCTGCATACCACCTTACGCCATTGAGTGTTTTCTTTGAGCGAATCGACACCTTATAGGCATTTTCTGAGCTACCCTGGCAAGAGCTGCACGGGCAAGTTTTTCATCAACACCTGAGATCTCGAACATCACTGTACCGGGCTTAACCACAGCTACCCAGCCCTCAATATCACCTTTACCTTTACCCATACGAGTTTCAAGAGGCGTTGAGGTGAAAGACTTATGAGGGAAAATTCTAATATGGATAGTTCCCTGTCTTCTCAGGTAGTGAGTAGCGGCAACACGGCCGGCCTCAATCTGCCTTGCAGTAATCCAGGAATGCTCCAAAGACTGTATCCCGTATTCGCCGAAAGCAACTGTATTGTTGCGTGTGGCGTTTCCTCTATTTTTTCCCCGCTGCTGCTTGCGGTATTTAACTCTTTTCGGCATTAAAGCCATAGCAATATCCTCGCACTGTAATAAGTGTTAGTTTCTATCTAAAATCAGCCGTTTCTTTTCGGTTTATTTCTTCTTCCGCCGCCTTTGCCGCCTCTGGGCTTGCGTCCTTTGTTATCCGGCTGAATCTCTTCGCCAAACTTTCCTTTGAAAATCCACACCTTAACGCCGATAGTACCGTATGTTGTACGGGCGATAGAGTTGTTGTAATCAACATTGGCGTCGATTGTCTGAAGCGGAATAGAACCCATTTTCTGAGTTTCTCTTCTTGCCATTTCAGCACCGCCCAGACGGCCGGAAACAATAATTTTAACGCCTTTCGCTCCGGCATTCATTACCGCCTCACACTGCATTTTCATTACTCGGCGGAAAGATGCCCTTCTGCTAAGCTGCATCGCTATTGAATCTGCAACGAGCTTTGAATTGAGCGAGGCTTCCTTGATTTCCACTACATTCACGCTGACTTTCCTGTTGATCAGCGCTTCGATCTCTTCTCTAACCTTGTCAACCTCAGCACCCTTCGGGCCAATTACCATTCCCGGCCTTGCAGTATGCAGAGTTACCTTCACTTCATTGCGTGTTCTTGCAATTTCAGTTTTCGCTACGGCTGAGTAAGGAGGCTGATTATTGAATCGTTCTTCAACAAATTCTCTTATTTTGCAGTCTTCGACGATAAAATCGCCGTAGTTTGCTTTAGGGGCAAACCACGTGCTCTGCCAATCAAGCCTAATTCCCGTTCTGAAACCAACTGGTGATGTTTTCTGACCCATACTAATCTATTCCTCTGTTATTTGAGCAACCGTAACGTGAATATGACAAGCCTCTTTCCTTATAGGATGGGCTCTACCGCGGTCTTTAGGTATAAAACCCTTCGTCCCGATTCGTCTTCCAGCCCCGTCAACCCGGGCCTCTGCAACGTAAAGGCTTTCAACATCGGCTTCTGCCTCATCTGCATTTGCCACTGCACTCTTAAGCACCTGAAGAACCATTGCAGCAGAACGCTTGGGGGTAAATTTGAGAATATCTTCAGCATCACGCACATGCCTTCCCCTGATAAGGTCTGCGACAAGCCTAACCTTGCGGGCAGACTGCGGGGCATATCTCAACGCTGCTTTCCAAGCCTTCAGCTCAGATGCATCAACTTCCAGTTTGTTTGCCAGCGCATCAATATCATCATCCTTAGGCTGGGGCTTCATAAGCCCTTTTTTCCAGTTTTTAACAGCCTTAACTGGAGAACATGCTGCATTGATATCCAGAGTGGAAGCAAAATCTTCCACTTCCAAAGAGCTGTCATCGATTATTTCGTTTAGTCTTCTAACGTTTAACATAGCAAACCTTAATGTATATCTCCGGTGTAAACCGAATATTATTGACGAGTACCATGGCCTTTGAAGGTTCGAGTTGGAGCAAACTCACCAAGCTTATGCCCAACCATATCTTCTGTTATGAAAACCTTTACAAAGCTGCGTCCATTATGCACTTCGAAGGTATAGCCTACGAACTCAGGAATAACTGTTGACCTTCTAGACCATGTTCTAACAGGCTTTTTTGTTCCAGCTTCCATCTGCTGTGCGACCTTCTCAAGGAGATGGTCATCTACAAAAGGACCTTTTTTCAGCGATCTTGCCATTAAACTTCACCTTTTTATCACTATTGGATTATAGAACCAACTGCTCGCCGCGGTTGTTCTTACGACGCCTGATTATTCTTTTACCGCTCTGTTTCTTTTTATGGCGGGTCTTTCCGCCCTTGGCAAACCTGCCGGTTGGAGAACAGGGATGACGCCCACCGTTACTCCTGCCTTCACCACCGCCCATCGGGTGAGAAACAGGGTTCTGAGCCTTGCCTCGTACGTGAGGTCTGCGTCCCATATGACGTTTTCTTCCGGCTTTGCCGATACGCACATTCTGATAGTCGCTGTTTCCGAGCTGGCCGATTGTAGCACGGCACTCAACACGTACCATTCTCATCTCGCCGCTGGGGAGGATAATGGTTGCCCAGCCGCCTTCTTTAGCCATAACTCTTGCTGTGCCCCCGGCACTTCTAACGAGCTTGCCGCCCTGACCGGGATTCATCTCTATATTGTGAACAGCAACGCCTACCGGTATATTTTTCAGTGGCATAGCATTGCCCACTACCGGTTCAACATTCTCGCCGCTGATAATCTTTGAATTCACATTCAATCCGCGTGGAGAAAGTATGTATCTTTTTTCCCCGTCTTCATACTCCACCAGAGAGATAAAGCAGTTTCTGTTCGGGTCGTATTCAACGCTCTGAACCTCTGCGCTGATGCCATCTTTATCACGGTTGAAATCGATGAAGCGGTATATCCTTCTTGCGCCGCCGCCTCTGAAGCGGCAGGTTGTTCTTCCGTGATGATTTCTTCCGCCGCTTTTACGCAATCTTTTACAGAGCGTCTTTTCTGGTTTGTCTGTAGTCAGAACAGCTCTGTAATCAATTACAGAAGAATACCTTCTTCCCGGACTTGTTGGTTTATATGTTTTAATAGCCATAGTAATGCCTTAATCCACTTTTTTAGTACAGGTCTATTCTGTCTTCCTCATTTAGAACAACCACAGCCTTTTTCCAGCTTGCAGTCATCCCGAAACTGCGTCCTCTTCTGCGGGCTTTGCCCTTGCGGTTCATCGTGCGAACCTTTTCAACTTTAACGCCATAGATATCCTCTATAGCTTTGCGAATCTGTAATTTGTTCGCCTTTTTATTAACCTCAAAGGCATAGGCATTTTTGCTCGTAGCAAAATGCATACTCTGTTCGGTTATTATCGGCTTTATGATTACGTTGCAATAATCCACTTTTTCACCTTGTCGAATCAGGTTTATACGTGTTCAAATCTTCCGCTCAACCATTAAGCAGCTTATCAAATGCCTCTTTAGTAAAAAGGAGCTTCTGCTTATTGCAGATCTCGCCGGCATTTAAGTCTTTCAGGGCAGCTACATCAATTTTCTGAATATTTCTTGCTGACTTATACACATTCGTATCATAATCCCCGAGTGTAACAAGGCAGCTTCTGTCTATGTTTAGATTCTTCAGTATGCCGGCCATTTCCTTTGTTTTAGGTTCGCTGAAAGAGAGCTCATCTATCACAGACACTGAACCGGACTGAAGCTTTGCGAGCAATGCGCTTTTGCAAGCGATATTCCTCTGCTTCTTAGGCATTTTCTTGCCGAAATCTCTAACACTTTTGGCAAATGCTACACCGCCGCCTACTCGCTTGTGGGTTCTCATATTACCAACACGTGCATTACCGGTGCCCTTCTGCCTGAAAAGCTTCTTTGAAGAACCAGCAACCATACCGCGGCTTTTGGTTGCCGCAGTACCTACGCGTTTGTTAGCATGGTACATCACGATTGCCTGCTTCAGCAGCGGATAGCGAACCTCGCCACCAAACGATTCTTCGCTTACCGAAATCGTATCTACCTGCTGGCCGTCTTTATTGTATACAGTAACGTCAATCATTTTATCGGCTTCCTGTTTTATTGCTTATTCTTAGCGGTCTTGGCTGTTTTCACAATTACATATCCGCCTGAAGGGCCTGGAACCGCCCCTTTTACTACAAGCAGATTCTTATCTGAATCAATGCTCACCAGCTCGTGGTTCTTTGTAGTAACTTTGACGTTTCCGGTATGGCCGGACATTTTCTTACCTTTTTTGATGTTTCCGCCTTTACCGGCATCACTGGCAAAACTTGCGAGCGAGCCATTGGCACGGTGTTTTCTTTCAGTACCGTGTGTAGCTGGGAAACCGCCAAAGCCATGCCTTTTCATACCGCCGGCAAAACCCTTACCTTTGCTAGTGCCTACAACATCAACGTATTTTGTTCCGTCGAAAACATCTACCTTGATCTGCTGTCCAAGCTCAAAGTCGGATCCGGAATCACCTTTCAGCCTCATCTCACGAACAAACTTCTTCGGAGCTGCGCCGGCCTTTTTATAATGACCAACCATAGGCTTCTTAGCTCGTGAAGGCTTTATATCATCAAAACCAATCTGCACGGCTTCGTAGCCGTCTGTCTGCTCGGTTTTTACTTGTGTAACAATACAGGGGCCGGCTTCTATGACTGTTACGGGCTTGATGCTCCCGTCATCATCATAAATCCTTGTCATGCCCACTTTTTTTCCTAGCAACATTGTCATTTTACGTTTCCTTCAGTTCTCAGCCTTAAGTAAAGCTTGTTTTCTCTTTAGGCCTTGATCTTTACAAATACACCCGCTGGAACGACCAATCTGTTGAGAGCCTCTACAGTTCTGCTGTTGGCTTCGAGAATATCGATAAGCCTTTTGTGAGTACGAATCTCAAACTGCTCACGAGCTTTTTTGTTCACGTGAGGACTGCGAAGAACGGTGTAGCGCTCTATCCTTGTAGGAAGCGGAACAGGGCCGGATACCTTTGCATTTGTCCGCCTCGCCTGCTCAACAATCTCTTTCGCAGAGCCGTCGAGGGCTTTGTGGTCGTATGCTTCCATACGGATACGTATTTTTTCAACTTCAGCTGCCATAATTTTCCTTAGAATTTCAGCTTAATATATGCCGGAGGCATTAACTAAAAGTAAAAATTTTCTTCTAACTTCAGCCAAGCGCACCGTAAGGTCTGGTAAGTAAGCGGGGATGATATAAGCCTGCAAGACTGCTCAGCCCTGCGTGCAAATAGCCCCACTCGATACGCACAGTATTACTAACTGTGCTCGCTTCGGCTGTGAAGAGCTAAGATAATATCGACAGGGGCGGAGACAGTCAAGGATAAAAATATAATTTTTTGAAATTTTGCTGAGTTTATTAAAACATTCTTCCCTGTGCGGGAAAATCAACCAACATTAAGCCTTTTAATGAAGCGATTAGCCAAAGGTGAAATTATACAAAATAAAAAACTGCCGCAAGCTCTCACCTGCGGCAGCATTATTTCTAATAGAATTTGCTTAGAACTACTCAGCTTCCTTAATCCTGCTTTGATTCCATTGGAAAGCTTGTGCGGCGAAGGACCGTTGAACCGATTGGCTTTAGATTCACATTAACAAGCTCGCCCTCTTCATTAAGCATTTTGCCTGAGAGCTGAACAGACGGCTTTGCCCAAGGGTGCAAATAATCGCCCTGAATCTTCTCACAGAAGAATTCCGGTTTGCGGGGAAGCTTATAATTCCACCCTGTTCGGTCTGTCGCCTTTGTGTCATACACCTTGCCCTCCGGCAGAAGCTCCATCTCATAGTCAATGGGCAGAACATAAACAAGGGGACCTCTTTGGAAATAATACTGTGAATCGGGATCATCCTTGATAATATCTATCGGAAAATCAAACGAAACAGTAAATTTATCGCCGCTTTCCCAAGTACGCTTAATCGTGAGATAATTGCCTTTACGGTGGAACTGCTTCGCGCCGGAGATCTTCACTCCTTCGGCTGCTTCAGGAATACGCAGAGACAGAGCAAACTCAACAGGTTTCTCAGGAGAAACAGCAAACTCAATCTTATCAGAGAACGGATAAGCCGTTATCTCTTTAACCTGCACCTTCGTTCCCTTCACAGATGTATTAACAGTGCATGGGCCTAATAGCTGGGCAGTGAGCCCTTCTTGGCTTCTCATCCACATACCTTCAACATAATAAGGCATAAGGCGTCCTGCATTGAGGGTGCAGCAGGCAGCAACTTTATGGAAGGATGCGTATGCTGTCTAGTCCTGAGTATAGTTGACAGATATCAGAATAGATGTTAATTAAATTTCAGGAATATTTATGAAAGACAAAAGACCTACAGGCACTCGTTATAGTGAAGCATTTAAGTTGCAAGTGGTAAATGAGCTTGAATCTGGTAAACTCTCATGTATAAATGAAGCCAATATTCGTTATGGAATAGCAGGAAGCCACACCGTTAAGCGTTGGCTTAAGAAATACGGCCGAAACCATTTAATACCAAAGAGGATACGCGTGGAAAGACCAGATGAACATGACCGGTTAAAGCAATTAAAAGCAGAGAACAAAGAGCTGAAAGAAGCTCTCGCAGATGCTTATTTAGAAAAGCTTGTAAGTGATTCTCGATTTGAAGTTACCTGTGAGCAGTTTGGCTTGGACAGTGAAGAAGTCAAAAAAAAACTAGATACGAAACGGCACACAAGGCTTACAAAAGGGCTTCAGAAAAGGAAGAAAAAGTAACCATAACTGAAATATGCTGCGCATCAGGCATAAGCCGCCAGTATTTTTATAAGACTCGTAAAGTGCGTCAAAAGCAGCTTATTGATGAGGCTTTTATAATGGATTTGGTAAACCAGGAGCGTTCCTTGCAGCCTCAATTAGGCTGCAGAAAGCTCTTGTCGCTGATATCTGAGGACTTATCAGAAGCGGGGGTTAGTATAGGTCGAGATCGGTTTTTCGATTTGATGGGCAAGTTTAATAAGCTGATCAAGCCTAAAAGACGCAGCACCTCAACGACTAACAGCCGGCACAGGTTTCGGGTCTATAGTAATAAGCTTAAAGATATGAATCTGCAAGGCCCAAATGAGGCAATTGTAAGTGATATAACTTATATACGCACCGATCAGGGTTTTGTCTATCTTGCTCTTGTAATGGATGCCTTCAGCCGCAAGGTCATAGGTTATGATTGCAGTGATAGTCTTGAGGCCGAGGGTTGTTTAAGAGCCTTGAACCGAGCATTGAAGCAGATCCCCACCTCAGCAAAGGCGGTTCATCATTCCGATCGAGGCTGCCAGTACTGCTGCAATGCTTATATTGATATGCTCCAAGAAGCTGGTATTGGTATCAGCATGACAGAAGATAAACATTGTTATGAAAATGCTAAGGCAGAGCGGCTTAACGGAATAATGAAACATGAATATGGTTTGTGCAATACCTTTGCGAAAAAGGAACATGCCTATGAGGCAGTAAAACAAGCGGTGTTGCTTTATAATACCCGCCGCCCGCATGCAGCATTAGGCTATCGAATACCAGAGGCGGTGCACTTGGCAGCGTGATATATTCCTCCGTTCCGGTCGCCCTTCGGGCTCCCTCCACTACGGAATATATCGTTAAATCGTAATAGAAAAGAGAAAAGAAAAGTGTCAACTTTAAACCAGGACTTGACAGCATGGCGCTGTCCGTGGCCCTCTGGGGATGCGGCAATTCTGTTATCCGTACTTAAATAAGAAACGCCTTTTAGAACAGGCAAACGAGCCCCCTGACCTGCGTTTAGTGTCATTTCTTCTGCAATCTGAGCAACTTCAGCCTTGCCTGTTAAGGCAGTAAGTTTTGTGAGCGACTGGACTAATTCAGCAATCCCGCAGTACTCATAGCCGGCATCCGCTGTGCCGGGGCTGCCTTTAACATTCTCCGCACATACCATCGCCCCGCTCGGGGTGAGGTGGTATTTGAGCTTCTCAAGAGCCCTGTCTGCGGCCTTATCATACTTCTCATAATCAGTTAGAGAAGCGATAAACTGCGGAACAAAGAACCCCTCTGCTATATGAGCTCCGTGTGTTTGGAAATATTTGTTGCTCAGGAGGATATCGGTTTTGAGGTCATCGTCTCGGGGCGTGCCTGTATTGAAATCGTTGTAGAGCTTTACAGCGTAAGAGGAATATTTCTCATTTCCTGTTTCATTATGGAGATACCAGAGCGTATCAAAGAATCCAACTCCATGGCTTGCACCCCCTTTTTTTGCATTAAAATAGTTTCCGGGGTCTTCGGCTATGGTTAGATCAACAGCCTTTTTTACCGCATTAAAGTATTTCTGATCTCCTGTAAACTCATACCCTGCTATAAGAGCCTGAAAAATTCGGCTCTGAGTCCAAAGCTCACCATTCAATCCGGTATGATTGAAACGGGTATTCGGCTCGTTTCCTGCCTTGTAGATCCCGATGTATTGGTCTTGAGCCGCCACGATCTCATCAAGCCATTCAATCGCTTTTTCCTTGTAGGCATTATGACCGGAAAGGAAGGCCATACGCAGAACACCGTCTTTCCAGTAGCCCTCGTGCTCGCCGCTCCACCAGCATTTAAGGCCGTAATATCTTTCTCCGCTGATTCTATCCTTTTTGACAAACAGATTATGGGTAACTGTATGGTTGACCTTGTCATACTCTCCGTAATACCCTTGTTCAAGGTCAAGACGCATCTGCTCTTTTATCCAGCCTTCGGGCTGAATTTCGCCGCCTTCCAGAAAATCCAAGTCGCCAGCAAAGCAGGGCATCATCAGAGAACACAAAACAAGAATAGTTAGCTTTAATTTTGCCGCCATTTCATAAATCCTTTTTATTAAACACTATTAGGTTCACATTACGACACTTAAACCGCATTTCTATCTTACTCTCTATATCCGCTGAATTAGTGTTTTTACGAAATGCTTAAAAAATATTCCGAAAGAATCTTGTACTGTTTATTATTTGGATACAAAAAAGAGCCCCCTGCTTAGAGGGCTCTTTTAATGTTGTTAAATTATTTTTGGCAAGAGTTAATCGAGCTGGGGATAAAGGTTAGATTCGTTCCAGTCTATGGCCATCATAGCGAAATCAGCCAAATCAACCTTGCAGTCTCCATTGAAATCGAACTGAAGCTCTTGAGAATACGGATCCTTACAGAAACCATCCTGACCTGTAATATCGTAATACTCCTGAGCAATCTCTTCGGTTGTGAGTGCGTAGTTGTACATCTTGATCTCATCGAACACGCCGTAGGTAGGACGCCAAAGAACGCCTTCCTCATCACGCCTATCACTCATAAGCTGAACGGGAAGTTCAGCCCTGCCAGTTTTGTAAGGCTCGCCTTCTACAACCAGAGAACCGTTAACATACAGCTTACCCTGCATATCTTCGTTGTTCACTAATGCTACATAAGCCCATTCACCTGATGTAAGATAGTGTGCTTCAGGCGCAGTAACAGGGTTGTAATTGGGCTGATTGATATTAACCTGCCCATCAGAGCCGAGACCAAACCACCAGTTATCTTCAAAATCAAGATGTTTTGAACAAACAAGGCCTGTCCAATCTGTAGGAGTTATCTCAGGGCCTGCCCATTTGAGCCACAGAGTAATGGAAATTTCATCAGTAAACTCTGCTGGAACAAATGGCTCAGTCTCAGCTGCCACGAGCGCATTAGGCTCTGTATCAAGTGCCTGCCCTGTCATATCAGGGTTAACGCCGTCAACCCACTGACTTGCCAGAGGCGTGGTGTTCGGGTCTGCGTGATGTTCATCGCCAGAATAGTCCAGATAATCGCCGTCGAGAGGCCAGTAGCCAATCATACGCTTCACGCCAAGTCTGGCAGAATCAGAATCGGCATTTCCGTCAGCGTTGCTCGCGCGGCAGAAATATTCGCCCTGATCGGCCTTTTCAATATTCCCAATAGTAAGAGTTGAAGTGTAATTATCACCGTGCTGGCCGCTGGTTATAGTTATATCGGGGTCGCTGTCATTGAGGAGGATTTCGGGATCTCCTGCCTTCACCCATTCAACAGAGGCAGCCGATTTGCTGGTAAATGCAGCATTGAAAGTTAGCTCAGAGCCCGGGAAGTCTGCGGCGTCCTCAGGTGAGGCTGTGATAGCAGGTATCGCAGGTAGAGCCTCGAAATGCCAGACAGGGCCAAGGATGTTGCTCGCAGAGCCCTCTGCTGCCCCGCTGATCTGCTCTTCCACCTGCCAGTAGATCTCCTCGCCCAGGGCGAAAGATATTGGAACCTGCATCGGATCGCTGCCGGCAGGGATAAATGCACTCACCGCTTCAACATTATTACTCGGGTCTTGTGGGTCGTAAGTGGAATATGCTGTAACAAAATGGCCGGTAACATCGGGATTGGGGTTAGAAGTGTCAGCCGGGTCGCCGGCAGTATCAAACTGAAGCGAAGTAACAGCAGCGGGGTCAACATTTACTGCCCCGTTTGCAGGCACAGGATTCCTCGGAAGCTGCTCCATATCGATAACATCATTAAAAATCTGTCCTCGCATTTCCATCCCGGAGGTGCCGGCTAATGTGTCAGAATTACCCTGCACAAGCAGCTCAGGTATGGGGTCTTGGGGGTATCCAAGGCCGCCGTAATCAAAGCAGTTTCCGCCGCCTACCGGAGTAGAACCAAGGAAAGTTACAGAAGTATCGCCTGAGAGATTCGCAGTGCCGGATGTTCCGGTAATTGTTTCGGTATAAAGCCGGCCGTTGATTAGCACAATCAGCTCGCCTGTATTTGTGTTGAAAGAAGCCACAACCTCTGTTTCAACATCCGGATAAACAGGAGCCATAGCAACTGCTGCTGTATTGTCTGATGCGTCGGTATCATACAGGCCGTCGATTGAACTGCCTGTCCCGCCTATTCCGTTAGCACCCTTTGAGGCGAACGTAAGCATACCATCACAGATATAGATTCCGTTGCCATAATGCACGCCGCCTACCTCAAGTATAACGACAGGGCCGTCTGTTTTAGTGGTATCAGATTCGGACGGGGTGAATTTCGCAGCAAAAGTGATTGTGCCGGAGCCGGTTATGCCCCCCATATCATCGGCGTTGCCGCACTGCCTTTCTGTATAATCGACCATAGCCTGCGCATCATCAAATCCGGGAACAATCGCCCCTGCAAAAAGTGATGATGAAACAGAAAGACAACATATAAATACAAGAATTTTATATATATTCGTCATTTTATATTCTCCATAAAAAAGTTAGTATTTGCTATCTGAACCGCCGATTACTCAGCCGCTGCAGTGAATAACATATTATTCAGCCAGTCAACTGATACCGCAGCCAGATCTTCAAGCCCTACCTCACAATCACCGTTTATATCGTAAGCGAGGTTTTCAGCGTCTGGATTAACGCAAATCTGTTCGCCGGAAACGTCGTAATAGATTCCGGCAATATCTTCAGGGCTCATTGCATAGTTGTACAGACGGACATCATCCATAACAGCCTCAATCATATTATCTAAAGAATTTTGGAAGGTACAGCCAAGTATAACAGGGCGGGAGGTATCGTTGATGCTGTATCTTCCCGGAACTGTCTGGGCTACCTGAGAGCCGTTAATATAGAACGTTCCCACTTCGTCTGCTGAAGAGGTGAATGCAATATGCACCCACTCATTCGGAGAAATCTGGGCGAACTGATAAGCATCATATCCAGGAGCATTTACCCTGAGCAGGCCGTTTCTGTTGTCCAGCTCGAGAAACCAGTTGTTGGCTGAATCATCATTAGAGCAGAAAATACCGCGCCAGAGCTCACCGTAATCATCTGTGCCAGGCCACTTAAGCCAGAGAGATGCGGTGATTTCATCTGTATATTCAGCAGCATTGAAGGGCGCAGTTTCGCCTGTTGTTTCCCTGTTGTCAATTGTGCTTAATGCTTGACCAGTTTCAGATAGAACTACTCCATCAACCCACTGCGAAGGATCGGGATCTACGTAAGGGAAAATGTCATGGCCTTCGCCAGAATAGTCCTGATAGTCTCCATCAAGAGGCCAGTATCCAACCATCCGCTTAATACCAAACGCCGCAGAACTGGATTGGGTATCGCCCTCAGCATTAGATGCAAGGCAGTAGTAGTAACCTTGGTCTGCAATTTCGGCATTATCAATTGATAGAGTTGAAGTGTATTCATCGCCGTTTTGAGCGAGCTGAATCGTTACATCCGGATCGGAATCAAGCAGCTCGGTATCAGGGTCGCCCTCCTTGTACCAAGAAGCGCTGGCGGCTGTTTTGCTTGTAAAGGTAAATTCAAATACCGCCTGTTCGCCCGCAAACACAGCCTGATCTTCCGGCTGAGAAACAGCAGCAGGTACAGGAGGAAGCGTTTCAAAGCTCCATACAGGCCCTGCTATATTAGCTGAATCACCTTCTGGGGCTCCGCTGACCTGCTCTTCAACTCTCCAGAAAACCTCCTGTCCGAGAGCAAGCTCGAATGTTTCAGGGGTATTGATGGGCACAGTAATAGGATCAGTATCTGCTGGAACAAAAGTTTCGTACAGCGGAGGAAGCCCAAGATTTGGATCGCCGTTCATGCCTTGATAGAATGTAACGAAATGACCTGTTACATCGGGGTGCTGCGAACCAGCATTTGCCGGATCTTCAGCAGAGTCAAAGCTCACCTCTGAAATAATATCAGAATCGATATTAACAGCTGATGTTGCAGGAGATGGATCGTTAGCCATAAGATTCGGGTTTATATCAATACCAAAAATCTGGCCTCTCACGGGCGCACCGGGAACACCATCAAATATCCAAGTGTTATCGGTATTAAGCAGAGGATTATCAGGGCTGCTTAGCCCGCCCATATGAACAGACAGAGACTGATCTCCAAGAAACGCCACTGTCTGATTTCCTGTAAGATTATCAGAACTCACGCCGTTGACTATGTAGCGGATTTCGCTGTTTCCGTTTACAGAAGTCAATACCATACCTGTTTCCAGATTCAGCGAGGCATAAACATTATTTTCCTGCCCAGCTATCGCTTCTCCCATCTCTACAGAAACAGCCCCGTCACTTCCGTCTAAGTCGGTCAGGGGTCGTGCCCCGTAAGAACCGCCTGTTCTTAGAGCAAATACAAACTCACCGTTGCAGATGTAAATACCGCTTCCGTGGAGAGTTCCGCCGGTTTCGATTATTACAACCGGTCCGGATTCTTCGGTAACATCCAGCTCGGAAGGAGTAATCCGGGCTGCATGCGTGATAGTGCTGCCGGGATTTAATGAGGTAATATCCCCATTTGCACCGTCTTTAGCAGCGGTGTAATCCACGAGAGCATCGCCGTCATCGAACCAAGGGACGATATCCCCTGCCATGGCGGATGCCGCAAATAAACAACAAAGAAAGGTTAAAAGCACTTTTTTCATAATGAATGCCTCCGAAAATAATTTAATATTAGAATTAAACAGCGCTTCTGCGCCGCACCAATCATCTGTTTGAATGAATAGCTGAGGATTAGCTTCTTATTGTAAGCAAAACAAACCAACTTTTTAGATTCTTTTTTAAGATTAGATTTAGTTTCCCAAAAGACTTATCTGTCTTCCCTAAGTATAAATCACTAACAAAGCAAATTTTTTGCAATTTTTTTTATTTTTTTCACAGAAAGAAAGAGGGCATAAAAAGAGCCGTTAATTTTGGATTTTATGCGCATAAAAAAAGCTGCCGAATTTTCTCCGACAGCTTAGAATTTCTGTAAAGATGTTTAGATTCAGCCGAGCACTACAGCAGCCTTAGGTTCAAGAACCCTGAAGGTAAAAGATTCTGTTATAAAGAATTCTACATCGGTTTTATTGTGGCTTGCATATCCCACAGCAAAATCCTTTCCTACAGTGAGCTCAAAATCCCCGCCTCTTCCAGAAAGCAGAATCCCGCCTTCCACGGCCTTGGATAGTATAATCTCTCCGCCATCGAGAAGGTCTGAAACTGTTCTGTGAGGTGGATAGCCGCCGCCGGCAGCTCCCATCAGCTCGTAATACTGATCAGCAGAAAGCACGAGATTGAACGGGCCGGTAATACCTGCTGATGTAAGGGCCTTAACAGCCTTCGCTGCAGCGGCAGGGTATTTAGAAGCAGATTCAGGAAGTTTGATTTTATCGTGCTCGCTTGCATCGATAATGCCGGTAATGCCGGCTTCTTTGAATCCCTGATAAATCACTTTATCCTCAAAAACTGCTGCCTTTGACGCCACTTCCTGTACAGGGTCGAGGTCAACGTCGCTTGAGCCGCGGGTAAGGTTATCGATCTCCATCTGCTTCAAAACAAACGGCTCACGTACCTCTATGAGGCTCTGTGTTTTTCTGATTCCCCAGCAGAGCTGATCTTTGCCTTTGCTTTCAAGCTCCAGCCTGCCTGTGTTTACTGCACCAAGCTCCCAGCCGTATGGGCCGTTGAAATCCACCACTCTTCTGCTGGTGATCACGTTTCTTATAGCATCTGCTGCTTCGCTGTCTATTTCAGCCCATGCATTTTCGCTAACGGGCGCAAATTCTCTTTTTAGTATAGTAGGCATAATTAACCTCCGTTCTTCATTGAACCAATATTAAGGCTTGAACCATCACTCTTTGCTGCCTGCTGGTCTGCCCCTTCTTCTGCATCTTCGATTTGTGTTACAGGTGCAGTTGTGTTGAGGTAGGTTTGAAGCTCTTCATCAAAGGCAGGAATCTTCCTTCTGAGCCACTCAGTAAGCATAGCGGCATGCTCGAGCTCTTCATTTCTGTTGTGTTCAAGAATTTCTTTAAGCTCGGGGTCTTTCGCACAAGATGCCCTTTCGCCATACCAGTGCGCGGCTTCAAGCTCTTCCATAAGGCTTGAGATAGCTCTTCTCTCCTCAAGGATTTGCTCAGGTAAATTTTCCACAGGTTCGTGGAGACTTTCCAGCGCCATATCTTTCTCCTTTTCCAAAAATTTTTTTAAAATTAGTTGTTTTTCAATTAAATAAGGTTACCAAACCTGTATTTACAGTCAACAAAATTACTTCAAATCAATAATTTTTGTTCAAAAAAAACAGTATTCTAATTTCTAATTCTCTTTGCCCTGTATGCACTAATCATTTTATAACGAACCCCCCTCCATGTTATAGTTCGCCCGAAGGCAGATACAAAAAGGAATACAATCATAAAAAGCGAAACTATGCTTGAGAGGGTGATATCATAGATTGAGTATTTCTGTATATCCTCGCGGTATCTGTAGAGCAGGTTCTGCATTGTTTTCTGTCTCCAGTATGCCCGAACTGACATCGCAGCGAAAAAAATCAGTGATGTGCCGAGGGCATAGTAAGCTGAAGGGAGCGAGTTTGCAAGGCCGTATATCCCGTATATAAGAGCCCCCCAAGAGCCGCAAACTGAAAAGAGCGAAGCTATAACACCGAGAAACCAAACAATAGGTGAGGTAACGCGGGTTATCATCAGCTGCCTGTAGATGAAATCGAAAAGCCTTTTCCAAGTGAATGCCTCGTATGAGGCAACCATACAAAGCGGGCTGTATCGGATTCGGTATCCAGCTTTGAGCACTTGAAGACTTAGGGTTAGGTCGTCGCTTACGCAGGTCTGCCAGATTTTATGCAGATCAAGCTTGTAGAACAGGTCTTTACGGATTGCCATAGACCCTCCCCATGCCTGATTGAATCTGCTTTTACCGAGAATCTGAGCAACTTTCGCATTCAGTATTGAGAGAAAAAGCACAGGAATGTTCCCATCTATTGGAATAAACCAGCGATAACCGGTACTGGCGCCCACCTTCTTCTCCTGCTTGAGCGGATGAACAAGGCTCCCGAGCCATTCGGGAAGAGGCCTTGCATCTGAATCAGCAAAAGCGAGCACCTCAGTATCTTCGGGCACAAACTTCAGGGAATGAAGCATATTGTGCGTTTTCTGACAGGCATTTTCTGATACCCCCGCAACTCCCACCTGCACACTGAGTGCTTTTGTTTGGCCTGCAAATTCCCTTTTCAGCCTGCTGAGCACAGGGAAAGCCGGGTCATCTTCGCTTTCCACTACAAAAGAAAGGTGATAGTTTGGGTAGGCCAGTTTAAAGAATGCAGAAATATTTTTCTCGAACTCAGTATCAAGCCCCTTGCAGGGGATAGTGAGGTAAACATTGGGGCGGTAATCGTTCAGGCTGTCCTTATCCTTTCGCTTGAGGTTATGCTGATTGTTTCTTCTGATAAACTCAAGAAAATAGAGCTGCGTAATCACAAACACCAAAGAAACAGTCTGATACCATTCTATGTGCACACTTTTACCTCATTAAAGGTCGTTCAATCTTTTTACAGATTCGACAACTTCAGAGAACTGATATTCTCTCGCCAAATCCAATTCGCAAATACAGCCGCTGCTGTGTTCAGTGGTAATAATAACGGCATTCGGCGGAGAAATCAAATACCCTTCTGGGTAGTTTTGGTGTCCAAGGATGAAAAATTTCGTATTTAATTTTTTTGCGAGCTCTGTAAGGAATTCTGTAGAATGCTTTTTGCCCCATGTAAGAGAGTAAACAGAATTCGGCCTGTTCATATCAGAGATAAGCAGAGGACGGGAGAATACATCCTGCTCGAATTCATCCTTAAATCTTTCCATAGGCAGAGAATGGCTGATAAAAAATCCATTCTCGGTTCTAACAGCAATAGACTGATAAAACAAAAGCTGCTTTATGGCAAGAAGCACATCCTCCCATTGTTCGGAGAAGGTGTTTTGGAGGCCTTTTTCGAACCGCTTGCGCATCTCCTCGCCTGCCTTTAGGACATCCGAGCCTGTAATTGTGGAACAGTCGTGATTGCTGAGAATCATATGCACATTTTCGGGGAAGGCTGTTTTCAAATCGCACACCTTTTTGAGCAGCCTGAAAGACAATCCGCCACCTGAGGCATCCTTCGGGCCTCCGTGGACGATCTCCTGAATGACAAGATGCGTATCGGGATTATTCTCGAGATCCGCATATTTCTTTATTTTGTCAAAAGCGGGGTCGTAGCCGTGGAGATCACCCGCCACAATCACGCGGCCTTTCTCAGGAAGCTTTATTATATTCCCGTCTCTCACTGCCTGATGCCTGTTGAGGGCGCAGGCCTCTTTGAAAGACGCTATATACTGCTGAGCGGATTTATGCATTTTTGCCGTTCCTGTTTGCAGCTACTGTTTTTATCATATCATCGAGCCTCGAAATCAAAAGGTGCATACCTGAAGGCCTGTCTGCAGGGTTGGCATTAACGCAGTCCATAATGAGATTCGAGAGGGTCATTGGAATTTTCCTGTAAATCTTGCTTGGGCTTTCAGGCTTTTTGGATTCCTCAAAACCAACGCCAGCGGCAATATCGTTTTGCTTTGGCAGAACAGTAGGCACTTTTTTGCCCGTTAAAACCCAGTAGAAAGTTGCGCCGAGATTGAAAACGTCTGTACGGTGGGTAATAGGCTGCTTTCGCACCTGCTCAGGTGCGATATAGTCCGGCGTGCCCTGCACTCTCGCTTTCACTGTGCCAACTGGGCAGGACTGGCCGAGGTCTATAATCTTTATCTCGCCCTTGCCCATATTTACGAGGATATTGTTTGGCTTTATATCGCAGTGTACGAATCCTGAGCGGTGCATCTCGTTTAGACCGATAGCGGCCATACGGAATATAAGCATCACATCTATAAGGCTCAGCCTGTTCATACTGTCCAGAGGGAGGCCGTCGAAAAGCTCCATTGTCATAAGAACTTCGGTGGTTTTCAAGAGCTTGCGTCTTTTTATCACCCTGTAGCATTTTCTTATGTATTGATGGTCTATCTGCGATGCAACCTTGAGCTCGGTATCCACCTGCTCGACAAAGCGCATATCATCATTCTGCTCCACAAGGACACGTTTCAGTGCTACGACATCGCCTGTCTGGTTATCCTGAGCTTCGTAAATAGTGCTCTTGGCACCTGTGCCGAGAGTTTTTCTTATAGTGAATCCGGGTATTCTCATATCAATGAACCAGAAAAATCCGAAAAGCGGGAAATTATACCCGGCTTAACGGAGGTGTCAATCTGTTTGCCTCACTGTTCAACATCTTTTATAAATATTTCAGGTTTGTCTGTACTGTCCCAAACACTGCTTCTGTCTATTATGCAAACCTTACGCTTCTGAACGCCTGAAATACCCTCTCTAACCAATATGTACGCCGTAAACACATCACTGCGAACAGTGGTGATATTCGCAAGCCTTTCGAGGATTATATTTCGTTCTTCAAAATCATCCATCACAGAGCCTTCGGTGAGGTCTATGTGGGGATAATCTGAATCTGAAAGCTTCTGGTCGTCTTTGGCGAACTGCTGGAAATCGTAATCAGTCAGGCCGGCATCGTTTGTAACGTTGATGAGCTCATATACTGAGCTGAAGCCTTTTTCTCCTGCCCTGTCATCCCTGCGGCTGGTATTGCCTGCGGAATAATCGGGGGCATCGGATTCGCCAATGCCAACGCCTGTCATATCGCGGTATGCGATTATCGCCTCTGCGAGCTCTTCATCCACCCACGGCAGCGTCATAAGCACTGCTTTGGGGGCGGTGTTTATATTGATTAGGCCGTAGGATACTGTTTCTCGGTACCGGGCAGAATCTTCGTCTTGGTCGTCTATATTGCCGTCGCCGTTGTTGTCTAAGCCGTCGTTTAATGGATCATCTGTTGTGAGTCTTGCGCCGTCATTGTTAATTCCGTCATATGCGGGGGCTGTTTCGTAGTAATTAGTGCCGTCGCTAAATGTGGTTAGAGCAGTGAACGCGTCTGCAAGGGCTGCATAGCGATGGTCTGCAAGGTCGAAGCGGCCGAAGCTGTCGAATATTGATATGCCGTCTGCTCCGAGCGAGCCTGCCCTCTGCTGGTGAGTTTGTATCCCGCCTGCAAATGTCTGAGAATCGTTTGGGTCGTTTTGATTTGTAAAGGAACAAACCGCCGGCGCCATAACAATCTGGGCAGGAGAGAAGATCGGTTCATTTGAGGGTTTGAGCTGCATCTGGATATTATTCAGCTCGCCTGTAAGATCCATCCCAATCAAAGCAAAGGCATTAACCTGAACGAAAGATTCAGGGAGCAGGAGGCCGGTATTCTCGCCGTCTTCATCAACGAGCTGGCCTTCCTTCTTCTGGAACTTCTCTGCATCAGGGGCAACTGGGGTGTTTATCTTAACCTCTGCCCAGTCAACAAGGAGAATATCTCCTGATTCAGGGAAGTCCTTTTTATAAACCTTTACAATATCACCGTTCTGCAGGGAGAGGGCTGGGTAGGAGTAGTAATCGAAGGTATCCTTGAAGATCTCTTCTGCATCCTGCTCATCTGCAAGGTTTGTTACTGCGGCAAACCCTTCTGCGGGGATATCATCAGTTACTACATCTGAAAAATTAAACTCATTAACAACAGATCCGCCTCTGACAACCCGAATTTCATATTCATTTGCAGGGGCCACAACCATACCTCCTTCGTGGTAGAATTCAAGCAGATAGTATGTGCCCGCAGGAACAGTGCCTGCATTTTGCGGGTCTGTATGCTCATAGATACCAACTCCGCTGCAGTGAAGCGTTATATCCTTGAGCTCCTCAGCCCCGTCATAACCGTAGTAAAGGGTTTGGGAAGAGGTTACGTAATGCTCCCTGCCTTCGGTGTCGGAGTCTTGCCAGTCGAGGAGGTTCAGGGCAAACTGATTGCTGAGCTTTGCTGCCGGATACCCCGCTCCGAACTCTTCGTGGGGGTTTTGATTTAATACGCTGAAAACAGCCTGCCTGATATTATCAAACTCGAAATCGGCAACGCCTTCTTCATTTCCGATTTCTTCGGTGAACGCCTTTGCTTTCATATCAGGCGTAATCTGGCGAGATTTGCTCAGGGTCGTAAAGAGATGGCGTCTTTCGGGATTAACGGTTCTCACGCCGCCGCCTGAATCGATCTCGCCTCCTCCGAAAATACCCACATACCAGCTCTCGAGCGCATCAACTCCTGAAACACGGGTGTCAACGCCGTACATCTTGTACATATCGCCCCAGTAGTTGTCATTTGCGGGATTATCCTCGTCTGCTCCAATGGTTGCCGGAAGCAGTGATTCAAAGCGTGATGTAAAACTTGAATTTATGCAGAAGCGGTGCCTCAGCTCAAACTCATCATCAAAGCTGTATGGACGATAGTAGTTAAGTCCGCCTGAAGCGGTGTTTTCGAGCCTTACCGCTGCGTTTTGAGTATAGCCGAACCATCCATCAGGGATTACCGGGCTGCATCTGGAATTGTGGAAATCATCTATATTATCGGCTTCTGGAACAACTGCTGCCGACCAGAAAGGCTCGCCGTAAGTATTGTCATTGGTATTGAGCAGGAAATTCATTCCAACGCATAGCGGAGACTCGCCGGAATATTTATATTCCTCATTCCCGCTAATTCTTTCAATGTCATTATAGTAAGCGGTATTCACGTTGACCATAGCGGAGTTGTCTATAATCCGCACTGCTGCGAAATAGCTCTCCCCTGCTTGCGTTTTCATATTCGGGATTTCAAACCACCTCGCATCGGCCACGCCGTCTCCATCAGCATCTGCGGGGAGCCCCTTTATGTCTTCCGCTGTAAGCTCATCGTATTCTCCTTTGCCGGGAATGAATTTGTAAAACTCCTGATAGTCCGGGATATTTTTCTCATCTCCGGGAGGGTCAACATTAAAATCGTGAAAATCTTGCTGAGAAGCCCCGCCGAATTCTGCGAAGCTCAGCTTGCTTATCTGCCGCCATTTTACAACGTCTCTGCCGGACTCGTTTTGATACTCCGCAGTATCGCCGGCGCCGCTTAGGTCTTGGCCGGAATAATACGGCTCAAGGCTTGCAAGCCACGGGTCGGCGGCGCTCGGATAATCAAACGGTTCGCTTGAAGCTGAGCAGTCCTGAGCGATCTCATCTGAGATAAGCTCAACCAGCACATTCGAGGCGGTTTCAGTGTAGCTGTCTTTTTTCTCTGCTGTGAGCTTTAGATTGCTAATCCTCGCAACAGAGAGCATTGTAAGGCCTACAGCTGCAAGAACTGCCATAAGAACCAGCACAATAATCATCGCTGAGGCTTTTTTATTTTCTTTGCGATAGCTCATCATATCACTCACTTAATCAAGGCAATCAGTCTAAATAAACTGTCTGGCTGAATGTTTTCACGTTTCCTGATTCGTCCGATTCGTTTTCAAATGCAAACCGGAACCTGACGGCTCTCGGCTCCATGCCGGCTTCTATTGGAGCAGATTGAGCGGAATTGCCGCTGAGCTCTGTTCGCTCGAGCTCCCCATCGCCCGGTGCGTACCAACCTTCGCCTGTAAAATCGATATCAGGCATATTTAAGTAAACGCCGAATTCACCGCCCATCAAATCGAAATCCGAATCATTTCCGGAATGGGAGGTGTATGGGTCTGAATCGGGGAACCACCTTGTTATATACGGCTCGCTGCCGTCTGCGAGGCGGTCTTTCTCTGCTCCGAGGCCTATTTGGATCTCGAAGCTCTTTACGCCGTCGAAAAGAAGGATCGGCCAGAATTTACTGTTCCACTCTGAATCCGCCATCTCAGGCGAAAACAATTCAGTATTAAAATCACGCAGATATCCGAGGAACGCCAATACATTAAAGTCATTCTGCAGAAGCGAACGCCAGCGAAGAAGGGCAATACTGTCGTAGCCCTTTTTATGGCTGTCAAAAAGGCTCTGGGGTGCTATCATCGGCCCGTTTATTGTAGGAAACGGGTCTGCGTTAGTATGCCCGAGGTCGTATTGATACTGATCGATTATGTTTACCTGCCGGATAAGCTTATTATTCGCTGCATCTATCGAATAAAGAATCCTCGCAGACGAGCCTTCTATCTCCTCAGCCTCGGCAAGCGGGTTTGCATATCCGCTGAAGCCTGCGGCAGAGAAGAACTGCATTCGGGCATTCCCGTTTTCACTGAACCACACGGCAAACGGGGCATCTTTTATCAGAGCTTCAAGGTCGTTTGATAAAACGTCTTTAGAAACGCTGAGTCTGTCCATAACAGAATTCACGTGCGAGGAGGCCTTCTGAGCTCTCGCCGCCTCGTGAAACACCGCTGCCCCCGTGGCAAGAATAATAACCACCAGAGCCGCTGATATAAGCATTTCAACAATTGTCATTGCTTTTCTGTTCATATTCTCAGCTTTCAAAATTCAAAACTGTTTCGTAAACGCTTATAGCGGGCGAACGCATACCGCCGTTCGCTGCGGGAGGAACTGTCCAGATACTGGTAATATCTTCCCTCTCGGAATCTCCAAGGAACTCATCTATCCTTAGATAAACATCTGAGCCTTCCGTGAAGATTTCTTCTATCTCATAATCATTTCCTGTGTTATCGGCTATAATAATGGCCTCTTTCACCAAAAAATCTCTCCAAGAAGGGTCAGTTTCTCCGGCAAAGGCATTATCGAGCTTCAGAAGATTGCCCGGCCTTGAGTCGTCTATATCCTTATCAAGAGCAAGGGCAACGAGGTTCGGATAATCTGAGAAGTCATCCGTATTTTGAGAGAATTTGTTATCATTAGTTCTGTAGAGGCTGTTTTCAAATATCTTCCTGCACGGAACGATTATAAGCCTCCTTGCATGACCGCTTGGCGGACTCAGAAGCGCAGCTATAAGATACTCGCTTCTGCCTTCTTCATCTTTTACCCTGTATTCGAAAATATCCTCGCTTAGATTACTGAATACATCTCCAAAATCAGCAGCAGTTGACTGCTTAGCGAGGATCTGCATATCCGCCTTAAATTTATCAGCGGCGAGCGAGCCGACAGTTTTCTCGGCATTCTTTGCGGTAAGCGAGATTCCGAGCGGGAAAACGCTTGCAACAAGAGACATACCTATCACAAAGATACCCATAGACATGAGAACCTCAGTGAGAGTGAATGCCTTTTTGTTTGTTCTTTTGCTCATCAGTTCACCGCTTCTGTTTTAAGAAGGCCGCCTGTCCATGCGTTGATCCGGTATTTAGGCAGCTGGAACAAGAAACCGCCCTTGTTTTCAGCCTTCTGGTAGTCGAGATTTTTGAAAACAGTTATTCTGCTCAGCCTGCTTTCTTCGCCGCCGTAGCCGTTTGCTGCGCTGTCATCTGCGCTGAGAAGTATCTTTGATTCCTGCAAATTGCCCTGATTGGAATAATCGTCGTAACCTGCGAAGAGAATATCTTCTCGGTCTGTCTTTCGGTAATCAGGGAAGATACGCACCTTTCTGACAACCGCTTTGCCCGCTGGGCTGAAGCAAACAGTGAAGGTGGTAGTATCGTTCAGGTTCTTGGGTTCAACTGGATTTGCAAGCGGAACACTACCGTATATCGTTTCGTTTGAATAATTGCTTCTTTTGCGCATATCGCAGATTGAATAACCTGCTGGGAGCTCTACGGGCTTCCTGCCCGGAACGGGCTCGAAGGCATACTGCCTGCTTGAGTGCATACCTTCAATATCGCCTATAAACTGCACGAAAACCATATACTGGCTCCCGTCTATGCCCCGCTGGAACCGCACGCCGACAGGCCTTCCCTCGCTGACTGCACGCGCACGGGCATTTGCAAGGGCAGATTCAACCGTATTAACAACGATACCCTCGGAGATGAAGGAATCCTTGAGTGCGGCTGCCGGCGGGATTGCCAGAAATGCCAAAACGAGCATCAATGACAGAACCACCAGGAGCTCAACGATTGTATAGGCTTTTTTGTTCAAATTTATATCCATCTGCGGCCTCTGCTTCTCAAGCTAAAACCAAGCGCACCAGCCGCTTTAGTTTCTACTGATTTTGGCTGAAATTCGTTATATCGTCTTCCGTCCCGAATTTCCCGTCTTTGCCCGCTGTAATGAGAAGGAAAGACTGCGGGCGGTATGGTACGATTTTACTGTCATCCGCTGAAGAGATAGACTCATTCTTAATGTACTGACTGAACACTTCCTGATTGCTGATAGCCCCGTCCGGGTCTTCCCAAGGGTGTTCAAGGCCATTAAAGAACTGAGAGTAATTTGAGTTGTCCGTATCAAAAGGCACATTGCTGTCGCTCACATCATAAACGCTGGCAGCGCCTGATGCTCGCTGGAGCTTGTTGTTTGTATTAGCCCTGTAGTACAAAACGGGCATACCGTATTCGGCGGAGTCTCTCTTGAATACGTCTGCGATATAGTATCCGCCTTCCGCTAAATCCAGAGCGTCTTGGGTATTGCCTGATTCAACTGGGTTTATCTTATCCGGCTCAATGTATGGCCCGGAGCGGGAGTCCAGATTTAGCACATTCCCGTCATCGTCTGCATAGAGGTTATTATCATCATCTCTATCGAATTGAGGGAGCGCATCAGCGTTCAAGCCTAGCATATCATAGCCGAGAAGGGCTTCTGAGAGCTTCTGGCTGCCGTAATAAGCTTCGCCGTCTCTGTCATTATTACCAGAATCGGGGTACTGGCCGAAATCGTTGCTGAAGGTTTCAAGGGCAACTGAGATTGTTGTTAGCTGGGATGTCTGCCTTACCTTCTGGCCTACATTTGCCACCTGATTCAGAGCAGGAATCAGCAGCACCAGCAAAACAGCAATTATTGATATCACCGTTAGAAGCTCAGCGAGCGTGAAAGCCTTTGTTTTATTTATCTTTTTCATATTTCAATCCTCTAAAGAAAAGCCTTGCTTTAAGCCTTAATTATCAAAATTCGTGATATCATCATCGGTACCGAAAGCACCGTCATAGCCGGCAGAAATTATTATGTATGTATCTTTTCGGACAGGCATATCATAAGAACCGACCTTTCGGCTTGTAATAAACTCGTAGAATTCCTGCTTGCCGTCTTTGCCGTTTCCGTCTGCATCACCTTCTGCGAATCTGTGGGGCTCTTCGGGGTTCTTGAGGTTTTCCATTTCGAAAAAGCCGATATTGTCGTAGTAGTTGTAAACCGAATAGCTGCACGCCTCTTCGTCCATGCTCGTCCAGCTTGTGTTTTCACCCGGGCGGAAATATTTTGCGGAAGGATTAGACCTGAAATAAAGAACAGGTGTTCCGGCCTGAACGACCGAGCCGCTCTCCAGCTCCACACGCTTCATATTGTAGTTATCGCTGATTACGGGAGCTCGCAGATATCCATTGCTGATGCTGTGAGAATCTGCGTTATACTGACAGTAGATTCCGCCGTCTGCGTAATCATCGTAAAGCTGGCTTGGCTCTACAACGTTTATGCTCTCTCTGTCTATATTCAGGTACGGGCCTACCCTGTTGTTCCGGCTCTTTTCCTCTTCAACATCGTAGTATGTGGGCTCGTTATCAATTCTTTTCTGCTCTCTTGAGGCAACGTAGAAGCCGGAATCCTCATCAACACCTGCAAGGTCTCTGCCTACAAGCCCCTCAGCAAGCTGCTGGGCTCCGTAAACATAACTCCCGCCCAGAGGCATACGCGTGGAATCGGGGAAAAAGCCGAATTCCTTTTCGAAAAGCTCCAGCCCCACTCCCATAGAATGAATATTTGCGGCCTGCTGCATATTCTTGGATACAATCCGCACCCTTCCAGCAGCCACTCCAATCACAGACATCAGCATGGCGATAATTGAAATCACCACGAGAAGCTCAATGATTGTAAAACCTTTATTTTTCTCAGGAGCTTTCATTTGAAACCTTCCATAAAATCATAAATTACTTATATCATCTTCGGTATTGAACTCACCGTCCGGCCCCGCTGAGACAATCCTCGGGAACGTCCATCCAGCTTTGTAATAATACCTAAGCTCATTGCCCCAGGAGTCTATTATCCTCGGGAGTATATATTCCCTGCCGGAATAAACCGCCTTGATCGTTTCACCCGAGAATTTCGCTGTGAGCATATCAGAGGAAATCCTTTCGAGAAACTCCTCCGAATCGGGACATCTTGAAAGCACAAAATACAGCGCTTCCGAGCCGGCAAAACCGTTATGATCGGTTGGATCGGGCAAAAGATCAACCGCATCGCCGTCAGGGGTCGGATTTCCCGAAATTTCGGCCTCAATAATCTCTTTGAGGTCTTCTGGCCCTGTAAGCTTAATATTCCCTGAATCATCTACTGTTGCAAAAGGGGCTTCGCCTCGTGCATTCTGATAACGCTCAACCGCATCGGCAAGAACCGTTACAAGTGCTTTGGTATCCTTAAGCTTAAACTGATTCTTCACTTTGACAGAAAACGGCACCGCCACGCCTGCAATGATAAGCAGAACCGCTGATACAATCAGCAGCTCAACAATCGTAAAAGCTTTTTGTTTGCGTGGGCGCATAAGACATTCCTTTCCTGCAGTGAGCCGGCCGCAGGGAGCGGCCGGGCTTATTAAATCAAAACAGGATTATTCTTTTTCGTTGTCAAAGTTTGTAAGGTCGTCAGCAGTTCCGTAGAGCCCGTCTTTTCCGGCAGACCAGAGGATGTATGAATTTGCTCTGTACGGTCTTTTGATTGAATCAACCTTCTCGTTGAGGATGAGATCCTCAAGCTTATCTTCGCTGTATGTTTCGTCTGCTTCGTAGATAAATGGATGATCCTCATTCTGTGAACCGGGAACGCCTTCATCTATAAGTGCATAGTTGTCGATAGAATAGTAGATGTCGTCCTGATATTCATCGAGGTCGTCTTGGTCGTTCTCGTCGTGCTCGTAGTCCTGACGGCTAAACTGGGTTCTTGCCTTGAAATACAGAATAGGCATACCGGTTTTCAGCCCGCTGGCTCTTCTTGTCTTTGCATAGATATCGCAGAGAACCAGAGAATCAGCAGAAAAGTTAGTTGTATTTTCGTAAACATCGCTCATCTGGAAAGCGTTGGCGTTTTCAAGATCGAGATACGGGCCTGTTCTTGCATCAAGATTTTCTTCTGCTGTCTGCCAGTCCGCAGTGTCTGTTTCTGCACTGTAAACCTCTTCAAGCCCTCTTGAGCCGTCATCATATCTTACGCAGGCTTCTCCATCGCTCCAGAAACCTGATGATGGATGGAAGCCAAGCATATCTAAGCCCATCATAGCCTCAGCAAGCTTATTAGCACCAACATAATGATTTGTGTCTTCCTGCGAGCTCCCTTGGCAGGTTCTCTCAGGAGTGAGGTCGGTATTGTCTTCATTGATGTTGTCGTATGAATCCGGCATCTCGCCGAAGTCCGACTGGAAAAGCTCAATGCCCACTTCAATGCTGTGGAACTGAGCCTTCTGCTGGATTACCTTGGAATAGTCGCGCACCTGCTGAAGTGCCGGAAGAAGCAGACTGATGAGAATCACAATGATCCCCATAACGGTAAGCATCTCCACGATTGTGAAACCTTTAGACCTTTTCATAATTCCTGTCCTTTCGATATTACTTTTTTTAACAAGCCCGGCTTTACTGGCCGGCCGGCAAACGGCAATTCAAATTCATTATAATTTTTAAGATTATCCCATAAGAGCTGTAATGATAGTTACAATCGGCAGGAACATAGCGAGAACGATTGTTCCCACGATAAGACCGAGACCTACAATCATCAAAGGCTCAATAAGAGACATCAACGAACCTACAAGCACATCCACGTCTTCGTCGAAGTTGTCTGCAACCTTGTAGAGCATTTTATCGAGATCGCCAGTTTCCTCGCCCACATCAATCATATTGACAACGAGCGGGTCAACGGCTTTAGTTTTTCTAAGCGGATTGGCAAATGTATCACCCTGCCTGATGGCCACATGCACCTTATCAAGCACTCCTGCATAGACTTCGTTGTTAGCAGTGTCCCTCGTAATATTTATCGCATCGAGAATCGGAACACCTGCACTGATAAGCGTACCAAGCGTTCTCGTCCAGCGTGCAACACATATCTTGTATGAAAGAACGCCCACAACGGGGAGTCTGAGCTTTATCTTATCGAGAATCAGCCTTCCATACCTAAATTTTCGTACAAACTTGAGGAAAATCTTGAATGCTATCGGAAAGGCTACAACATAAACCCAGCCGTACTGATTTGAGATCCAGTCGCTCAAGTCCATAAGAGCGAGCGTGATTGCGGGCAGTTCGGCCTTTCCGTCAGTCATATCTACAAGCACCTCAGCAAACTGAGGAACAATAAATTTCATCAAACCAAGAAGGATTATAATTGCAATCGCAAGAACTACCGTAGGATAAGTAAGAGCACTTTTCACCCTTGATTTGAGCTTTTCGGCTGATTCATAGAAATCTGCAACACGATTGAGAATTACATCGAGAACACCGCCGAGCTCGCCGGCAGCAATCATATTTACAAAAAGGGTGTCGAAGCATTTGTTGTATTTCGCCATTGATTCAGAAAGGCTCAAACCGCCTTCAATATCCTCAGACATAGCAGCAATGATCTTCTTGAGCGGCTTACCCTTCTTCTGCTGCTCTTCAAGAATCTGAAGAGAACGCAAAACCGAAAGACCTGCGTCCTGAAGCGTACTGAGCTGCCTTGCGAACTGCGTAACGGCTTTTGTGCCGACCTTTTTATTAACACCGAACCGGCCTCTTCGCCTGCTGGTATCAACTTTAACCTTCTTTGCCCCGCCTTTGGCCTTTACCTTGGTGGGGTAATTGCCCTGATTGCGGATCTTGCTCCCGGCTTCCTTGCTGTTGAGGGCTTCAATCTCGGCCTTGAATTCCTTGCCGTTGGCATCAAGCGCTGTATATTCAAAAACTGGCATTTCTCACTCCTTACTCTTCATCAGCTATAGTCTCTTTGACAACTTCTTCAATGGTCGTAAGGCCATCGTATATTGCCCTGAGCCCGCTTTCTCTAAGTAATCTCATACCGCCTTTTCTTGCAGCGTTCCTGAGAACGGCAGTGGAGGCGTCGTTCATAATCAAATCACGAATTTCATCGTTAAAGGCCATAATTTCAAAAATGCCGAGCCTGCCTTTATAGCCGGTGTTGTTGCAGACATCGCAGCCCCTGCCCCTGTAAAACTTTTTGCCCTTTACATCCGACGGTGTGAGGCCGAGTTCCATAAGCTCTTCTTCTGCAGGCTCATATTCCCTTTTGCAGTTCTGGCATACACGCCTTACAAGACGCTGGGCTACAATTGCCTCTACAGTTGCAGTAACGAGGAATTTCTCAAGGCCGAGGTCTAAAAGACGTGCTACAGCACTCGGGGCGTCGTTTGTGTGAACCGTGGTTAAAACGAGGTGTCCTGTGAGGGCGGCCTCTGCAGAGATCTGGGCTGTCTGGAAATCTCGAATCTCACCAACCATTATCACATCGGGGTCCTGCCTTAATATTGACCTCAGACAGGCGGGGAATGTAAGGCCGATATCCGTTCTTATCTGAACCTGATGAAGCCCTTCAACGTCGTATTCCACAGGATCTTCAGTTGTTATTACTTTTCTTTCAATGCTGTTGAGCTCTTTGAGACCTGCGTAAAGGGTGGTTGTTTTTCCGGAGCCGGTTGGGCCGGTAACGATAATAATCCCGTTCGGCCTCCCGATAACCTGCTCCATAAGATCAACTTCTCTCGGCCCGAGGCCAAGTTCGCTCATTGTAAGCTCAATCTGAGAGCGGTCTAATACACGCAGAACTACACTCTCGCCGAATACGGTGGGCAGAATGCTCACACGCATATCCACCTGTCTGTTGTTGAGAGTAAGCGAGATACGTCCGTCCTGCGGAAGCCTTCTTTCGGAAATATCCAGATCCGCCATAACCTTAACCCTCGAACTGAGAGCTACAGCAATATGTTTCGGCGGCGGAACCATCTCGTAGAGAACACCGTCTATACGGTATCGCATACGGTAGCTCTCTTCAAACGGCTCGAAGTGGATATCGGAGGCCTTGTCGTTTATAGCCTGAATCAAAACAAGATTCAAAAGCTTCTTAACAGAGCTGGATTCTGCGAGCTCGGAGATTTCATCGAGGTCGATACTCTCATCGCGGCCTTCCATACTTGTAAGGAAGGAATCTTTTTCGATTTCTCCGATAATTTCGTTGATGTTGCCCTTGTCTTTAGAGTAGTATCTATCCAGCACCTGATCAAGTGAGTTTTTCGATGTTACCACAGCCTTGACATTATACCCCATCAAACTTTTGAGCTCATCTGTAGCCCTGAAATTGTTCGGGTCGTCTATTGCTATGGTGAGAAGATTGTCAGACTTGCTGAAATCCACAGGCACGATCCTGTATGAAGTTGCCATTTGCTGGGGAATCGTGCTTGCCACCTCATCGCTGAGCTCCATACCTTCGATCTCGGTGTACTCCATCCCCCGCTGCGCTGCCAATGCTACATTGAGCTGCTGCTCGGTGATGTGCCCCTGAGATATCAGGATCTGCCCAAGCTTTTGTCCCGCCATCTCGGACTTCTGCAGCTTGATACATTCATGCAGAACATTCCTTGTAAGGATGCCCTTTTTGATAAGGACCCTTCCAAGGTATCTTCCCCTGAGTTGATCTAATGGGACTTCTTTAGCCATAATTAGCTTTCTCCGTCTTCTTTATGAAACTCGAGCATAATTGAAGCTCTAACATTAATATAACACTGAAAAACGGTATTACAAGCAATAAAAAGGCTGGACACTTAGTAAATGAAACAGCCTTTTTGTAATTTTCCCATATTTCAGTTTTTGATAAGACCAAAAAAAGGAATCTATCAGGTCTGTCCAAGAGCCTGCATCTCTCCGATAATCGGCCCCATTTTTGCGTGGTCGGGGTCTTTCGGGAAGTTTTCCCTTGCCTTCTTGAGCATCTCTGCGGGATTTCTGGATTTGTCAACCAGCTCCATAAGGGAAATCTGCCCCTTCTGATAGAGCTCCCAGAGGTGGTCATCAAGGAGCCTCATCCCCAGATTTCGGCAGGTCTGAATGGTTGACTCAATCCTGTAAGTCTTGTTTTCCCTGATAAGGTTTGAAATAGCAGGGGTAACAAGCATAAACTCGTATGCAGCTACCCTGCCCTTTGCATTTTTAACCGGACAGAGCGTCTGAGAGAGCACAGCAATAAGGTTCGTACTAAGCTGCACCCTGATCATTTCCTGTTGATTTGTAGGGAATGCGTCGATAATCCTGTTTACTGTTCCCTGACAACCTGTCGTATGGAGTGTTCCAAATACCAAGTGTCCAGTCTCCGCTGCACTGATAGCAGCCTCTATAGTATCAAGGTCTCGAAGCTCACCCACAAGAATAACATCTGGGTCCTGCCTGAGCGACCTCTTCAGTGCTTCGGCAAACGTTGGAACATCAAGCCCAACCTCACGCTGATTTATAACCGCCCTTTTGTGGTCATGATAATATTCAATCGGCTCTTCAACAGTAATGATATGTGTATCAAGATTTTCATTGATGTAATTGATCATACTGGCGAGCGTTGTCGTTTTACCTGAACCTGTAGGGCCGGTAACGAGGAAAAGACCTCTCGGACGCCTGCAAAGGCTGGCCGTAGGACCGGGAAGACCGATCTGATCAAAGGACAAAAACTTTGAGGGAATAAGACGAAGAACCATCGAGATATTGCTCTTCTGTCTGAACACAGCAACACGAAAACGCCCGTAATCACCGAAAGCGAAACCAAAATCGCAGCTTCCGTCTTCCTGAAGCTGCTGCTGGTTTTTCTCCGGTGTGATACTTTTCATAAGCGCTGTAGTGTCTTCGGAATCTAACACTTTTGTGTCCAATGATTTGAGAGAGCCGCTTATACGGAGTGTCGGCGGACGGCCTACCACAATATGTATATCTGAGCCCCCCATCCTGATACAAGCGTCAAGTAACCTGTCAATTTGTATAGTTGCCATTTACGTAAGTCCTGTAATTATATAATGATACTAAAATAAATTCTTTATTATTCTATCACAATCTCATCGCTCTGAGCCACTCTTGCAACCTCTTCAGGAGTTGTGTAGCCGGCGAAAATCTTATTTATACCGTCTTCCACCAGCGGCCTCATTCCGCTTGAAAGCGCAGCTTTTCGAAGTTCCTGAGTCGGAGCGCAGGCAAATGCGAGTTCTCGAAGCTCGGTATTCATCTCAAGGAGCTCGAAAATTGCCATACGTCCCTTATAACCAGTTCCGTTGCACCTGCTGCACCCCTGTCCCTTGTATATTGGCTTATCTGCAAGGTCTTCCTTTTTGAGGTTCAATGCACGCAGATATCTTGTATCTGGTTCTTCATCAATCTCCTTGCATTCAGAGCAGATCCTCCTTACGAGTCTCTGAGCCATAATAGCCTGAATTGAACTCGCTACGAGGAAAGGCTTAACGCCCATATCAATCAAACGTGCTACAGCACTTGAGGCGTCGTTTGTATGCAGCGTACTGAAAACAAGGTGTCCTGTGAGAGCTGCCTGAATAGCGATATCTGCCACCTCACCATCTCGAATCTCACCAACCAGAATCACATTCGGCGACTGCCTAAGCATAGACCGCAGGATAGTGGAAAAATCAAGTTTGATTTCAGTATTAACCTGACACTGATTTATCCCCCCTACCATATACTCAACGGGGTCTTCAGCAGTAATAATCTTCTTATCCGGACGATTAAGCTCTTTGAGGGCGGAGTAGAGGGTTGTTGTTTTACCTGAACCTGTAGGCCCTGTAACAAGGAAGATGCCGTTTGGACGTTTGATGATTCTTTCAAACCTGCTGTAAAGCTCGTTGTCGAAGCCGAGAGCCTGAATACCAATATTGACATTGTCCGGACGCAGAATACGAAGCACAATGCTGGGGCCGTGGTAACCGGGAAGGCAGGACACACGAAAATCGATCTGAGTGCCTTTGTATTCCCTCTTAATACGGCCGTCCTGAGGTATTCTTCTTTCAGCAATATCCATATTGGATAGGATCTTAAAGCGGGCGATGAGAGGATTCTGCATATTCTTGGGCACATCGCTTCTCTCTATGCACACGCCGTCGATTCTGTAGCGAACTCGCACCCTTGATGCCATCGATTCAATATGGATATCCGAAGCACCCATATTAACCGCCTCATCAATAATCAGGTTTGCAAGCTTAATCACAGGCCCGTCATCGTCGGCCTGTGCAGCATTCCCTGCAATCTTGATTGTGCTCTCGATCGTTTCACCCTCTTCGAAGAGGTCTTCGGTAGCCTTATCGATGCTGTCTCGAATTACATCTGTAGCCTTATTGATGTATTCGCGTATTCGAGTGGGACTGCCTACATAGCATTCGAGGTCTTTATTAAATTTGAAGCGGAGGGTATCGAGAGCCTCGAGGTTTCGAGGGTCTGAGATGATTATTTTCATCTTCCCGTTTTCTTCGCCGAACGGGATTGCCTGTAGTGATTTTACGATATCCTTGGGGAGATAAGTCTCTACGTTTTCAGGGAGCCTGATCTGATCGAAATCGGCGTATTTCATTCCTGCCTGCTTGGCAAGCGCCGAGGCCACATCATCCTCGGTTACCGCGCCCATTTCCACAAGCACCTCACCTGTAAGCCGGTCTGACTTCTGAGCAGTTTTCACTGCTTTCGCCAGAGGCAGCTTTTCAACGAGGTTTCTCCCGTAAAGAATTTCTCCAATTCTTTTTTTCTTAGCCATTGGATTTAAGCCTGAATTGAATCGTTAACAAAATTAAAGCCTGCATTTTTGGAATTATATAAAGGCTTTGTTTTTAGTCAAACAAAGCTATAAAAATTCTCTGCGGAGAACGTCGAGTGCTGTAAGGGCTGTTCTAAGCCTGCATGCTTTTCTCCCTCCAGGGTAGAATAGCCTCCTTACAACAGATTTTTCTTTAGAAGCAACGCAGATATATACCGTCCCAACCGGTTTTTGTTCACTCCCGCCTGATGGGCCTGCAATCCCTGAAACAGATATAGAAAAATCTGCCTCTGAGATTTTCAGTGCATTTTCCGCCATCTCACTAACAGTCTGCTCGCTCACCGCTCCATATTGTTTTAGTGTTTCCGAGAGGACACCGAGCTGACGGGACTTTGCCTCATTGGAATAGGTAATCCAGCCGTTTTGAAAATAGGCGCTTGAACCGGAGATATCAGTGAGCAGCTTTGCAATCAGGCCGCCTGTGCAGGATTCTGCGGTGGTTACAATTTTGCGAGAATCAAGCAGCTTGCGGGCAACAGCTTCGGGAAGGCTTATATCCTCATCCGCATAAACGCACTCACCCAATAGAGATTTTGCCTTATCAACTGAAAGATGGAGCAATTTTTCAGGATCCTCACGGCCGGCCCTTGCCAAAAACGAAAGGGTTATAACGTATTCTTTTACCGTGCAGTTGATTTCCGGGTTGGAGCCTCTGTTCATCATATCTCCGAGCAGCTCTGCTGCGCTTGATTCGCCGAGCCCGAAAACCTTGAGCGTTTTTCTAAAAGCAAAGGCTTTACCCGAAATCTCAGGGGCGATATGCTCTTCGAACATCGCCTTCATCTCAGAAGGCACGCCCGGAAGCGAATATAGGACAAATGAATCGGAGGTGATTTTTATACCCGGGGCAGTTCCTTGATTATTTAAAAGCGGCTCACTGCCTTCGGGAATATATGCCTGCACTGAGTTTACCCTGCTCATCGTGCGGCCGCGTTTTTGGAAATATTCTGCAATGCGGGCATAGAGGTCATCCCTGTAAACCAGCGGTTCGCCTGCGAATAGCGAGAGGGCTTCACGCGTGATATCATCTTTGGTTGGACCTAAGCCTCCAGTGATTATGCAAACATCGGAAAACTCAGAGGCATATTTAAGAGCCTTCGCCACACACTGCTGTTCATCAGGAAGTTTGATTGAAAGTGAGAGCTCAAAGCTCAGGTCTATAAGCTTAGACTTAAGCCATTCGGCGTTGCTGTCATAACAGCTGCCGTTAATGAGTTCGTTTCCTACAGATATTAACGCCGCTTTTTTCATAAAAATAAAAAAAGCCCCGCGGCCGAAAGGCCGTCGAAGCCTTATAATCTAAACTAAAAGCCTTTTAATCGCCGGAAACCTTATTTTTCATCATTCTTCCGGGCTTAAATTTCACTGTCCTCTTTGAAGGCACCTGAACTTTCTCAAGAGTTTTGGGGTTCTGGGCTACCCTCTGAGCTCTCTTTTTTGTTTCAAACACTCCGAAATCACGGAACTCAAGCCTGTTGCCCTGTTCGAGCTCTTCAACAATTTCGTCAAGGAATGCCTGTACTACAACCTTGACCGCAACTCTTTTCTCGCCAGTCTGTTCTGCTATTCTGTCAATCAACTCTTTTTTGGTGACGGTATCCATTAGACCCTCTTCAGTAATGTATGATCTTAAAATCAGCCATCTTTTCTTCTACAAAGCCAAACGCGGCAAATAACTATAACGCAAAGACTTCCAGTCGGCAAGTAAAAAACCTTAACTTTTAAGCCTGCTTTTAATTTTTATTGTTAATTAAGATTGTGTTAATCAAAATATACCGTTAAAAACTCCCCTTTCAGAGAGCAAACAAGCTAAGCATACATCTTACCGCGGCTGCCCATAAAAGCCATAATCACTCTGAATTCACAAACCTTCAATGGTCTTAGAATTAAAAACTCACGCCGCCGTCTGCATCTTTCTGAGGCGGCTTCTCAACCTTCCGGCAGACAATCCTCCTCTCGCCGAGCATAGTGCCGTTGGCGTAAATCTGGAAGCGGTATTCGCCGGGCTCAGGGAAAACTACGCCCTGCATTTTGAGGGCGAGGGTGAGTATGTGTCTTACATCGCGAAATTCGACAGTCTTTTTCTGGTTGAACAGGATTTTGTCGTCTTCTTCCAAATCAACCAGCACTATCTCAATTTCCGTCTGCCCATGGCCATTTGTAAGCTCGCAGAAAAAAACGAGCTCGGAATGACGCAAGGGAAAGTTCACAGAATTCACTACCTGCACAATATTTATAATGCTCGGCATTCCGGATATCCGGTCAAAAATCACCCTGTCGCAGGTAATCGCTGAGAGCATGACTGGAGGTACTTCCGACATTATCAATCCATCCTTTTAAAGTAAAAAATCTGGGAAAGAAAACCTTAGAAATCGAAGGTATTCTAACATAAAGCCGCTGATTAACAAGTCAATAATACCCGATTAAAAACAGGCCTAAGCAAT